>CAXTZG010000016.1:17863-48795 GCA_964248625.1 uncultured Acetobacteraceae bacterium
CAGCGACCGGCGCAGGGCGGCCGTCGCGTCTCGGTCGAACCATCGTCCATGCGCGAACACGACACGGTCTGGCTGCAGGGCCAGCAGCCGTGATGCCGCCTGTGAGGCTGCCTGCCGGCGCAGCCTGATCGCCGCCCGCAGATAGGGCGGCGGCATGCCGTGCGGCGCCGTGACCCCGAACAGCCGGGCCAGCGGACGCAGCACCGCCGGCAGCTTCGACGGCTCCAGGTTCAGCACCAGGTCGGTCAGCATCAGCGTCCGGCTCGGCATGTGGAACAGCGCGAGCTCCAGGAACCCGAGGCCTCCCGGCACCGGCAGGAGCATGATCGCATCGCCCCATTCGGCGGGCGCGGCCGTGCCAAGATCGCGGTTCAGCCGCACGCCGCTACGACGCACCTGACGGCGCTGCCGCAAGCCGGGAACGGCCCAGTTCGTCGCGTTCGGGCACGCCGTCTGCCAGTCCTTGAGGAACATCCAGTGCGCGACGTTGGGCGCCACCAGATGACGGATCGGTCCCAGCGCCTCAAGCTCGCGCCGCAGCGCGTGGCTGAACCGGGTCGGGGAATGCAGCAGCACCTCGCCGCTCGGCAGACGAACGACCGTCATCCGCACCGGCAGCATCAGCCCGAGCGGACCGGACAGCAGGCTGTCGACGATGAAGACGTTCTCGGCGACCGGCTTGAGGGAGTCGAGCGGCGCATAGCCGGCGATCTCGGCCGATCGCGCCTCGCCGCCGATCAGCCGCCCGATCGGGCCCGACCCCTGCCCCGGCCCGCTGACCGGGCTGTCGTCGCTCAGCGACACCACCGCCAGCTCCGTCAGGCCGATGGCGACCAGGAGCAGACGGCCGCCGATCGGCTGCCCGCGCAGCAGCAGCCCCGCAGCGCAGAGGGCCGCCCCGCCGGCGGCGTCGAGTGCCAGATGGCGTCGCATTGTCAGCACGGCGCGTATGCCCGCTTCGTAGTCGGTCAGCAGCGCGTAGCCCGCATGGGCCACGCCGGCGGCACCGAGGACGCGTCCGATCGGCCTCGGCAGCCGTCCGCCTGCAGCCAGCCCGGCAAGCCCTGCGGCAACGCCGTAATCGATCAGTCCATGCAGCCGGGTCGGGATCGCCATCGTCAGCCTGCCTTGATGTCACTCGACGCCCAACGGTCCGTAGGCGGAATCGATGCCGGCCGATCGCACCGGCCCGTCGTCTCCTGGACGCGGAACGGCCCTCGGGCCAGGGGCTGCCGCTCGGGCATCGCGGCGGCCAGGCCCTTGGGGAGGTCGTGACGCATGCTGGCAGGGCAGCGCCGCCTCGCCATCCGGCGTGCCGCCGGGGCGGAAGCGCCGGATCGGACCGGCCGCGAACGGCGCCGTCCGGAGGATGCCCTGCGCATCGAGCCCCAGCCCTCCGGATAGCCCTGCTCCACGATGCAGCTCGTCGCACAGATATTCGCCGCTCTCGACCGGTACGATGACCGAGGATCGGGCCGCGCCGACCAGATCGGGCCCTCGCCGGGCTCCGCCTTCAGGTCCCAGATGCGCTCGGGTTCGGGAAACGCGTTCCTGTCTCACCTGTTGCACGCCTGGGCGCTCAAGCCCATCGCGGCGGACGCCGAGCCGGAGTTTCATCACTCATGACCAATCCCACCGCCTGCATCGTCGTCATCGGCAACGAGATCCTGTCCGGCCGCACCCAGGATGCCAACGTGCAGTTCCTGGCCACCCGGCTCGGCGCGCTGGGCATCGGGCTGCGCGAGGTGCGGGTCATTCCCGACATCCGCCAGACCATCATCGACACCGTGAACGAAATGCGTGCCCGGTTCGATCATGTCTTCACCACCGGCGGCATCGGCCCCACCCATGACGACATCACCAGCCCCTGCATCGCCGAGGCGTTCGGCGTGCCATGGGAGCCGCATGCGGCCTCAATGCAGGCCATGGCGGCGCTGTTTCCGGAAGGCGGCTTCAATGCGGCCCGCCAGCGCATGGCGACGCTGCCGCAGGGCGCGACCCCGATCGAGAACAGCGTGTCCGTGGCGCCGGGCTTCTCGATCGGCAACGTCCATGTCATGGCCGGCGTGCCGCGAATCATGCGCGCCATGTTCGACGCGCTGGAGCCGCGGCTCGGCCGTGCGAGCCCGGTCCAGTCAACAGCGGTTCATGCCGAACGCCTGTCCGAGGGCGCGCTCGCCGAGGGCCTGGAGCGCATTCAGGACGCCCATCCGCAGCTCGATGTCGGATCCTATCCCTACGAGCGCCCGGACGGTCGTCGCGGGGTGGCCCTGGTCGCCAAGGGCACCGACGAGGCAGCGCTCGCCGCGGCGCACGATGCGATCGTCGCCCTGATCACCGTGATGGAGCGCACCCCGGTCGAGGGCGAGCCGCCGCCCTGAGCCGCGGCCTGCTCGGGTCAGTCCGGGGTCGGGCGCGCGTCGCCAGGCGTGGCGACGCGACGACCCCCGATTGTCGCCAGCGCCGGCCGAGAAACGCGCGACGCGGCGTCCGGCGGCCGCCGTGTGGTGCACCGGAGGATGCCTGGATCGTCCGGAAGCCGGGCCCGGACGGCAAGCGGCGCATGGGCCAGCACCAGGCGTCGCTGCTTGAGGTTCATCGCCTGCCAGGCGAGCTCCGGGGTGGCGGCGCGCCGCGGCAGCTCAGACGGACATCCCAGGATGAGCGCGATCTGCACCCGCTCGGGCTGGGTGGTGATCGTCCACAGCGTCTGCAGGCCGAGATAGTCGGCCCGTATCAGCCGCACGGCTTCGAGCACCTTCATGCGCAGGCACGCCCGCATCGGCGGGCGGTCGCGGCGCGAAGTCTGGCAGGCCGTCCCATCGTCATCTGCTTCATCCAGCATGCCCGCCACCATCCTGGCGGGCTGTCCTGGCAAAGCATGAGCCGGACAGGCTGACAAAAGCTTAACGCGTCCCGGCTGCTGCCGACCGGACGCCGGGATCAGATCGATCCCAGGCGACCCATCGCCAGATACTTCTCCCGCCGCTGCGCCTTCAAGGCCGCCGGGTCCAGCAGGCAGAGCCCGGGCAGGGCTGCCGCCAGCACCCGGCGCACCGACTGCATGGCGGCCTCCGGGTCGCGCTGCGCGCCGCCGAGCGGCTCGGGCACGATCTCGTCGATCAGCTTGAACTGCTTGAGGTCCTGCGCCGTCAGCCGCAGCGCTTCTGCCGCCGCCGTCGCCTGGGTGGTGTCGCGCCAAAGAATCGACGAGCAGGCTTCCGGCGTGATCACCGAGTAGATCGCATGCTCCAGCATGAACACGCGGTCGCCGGCCGCCAGCGCGATCGCGCCCCCCGAGCCGCCCTCGCCGATCACGGTGGCCAGGATCGGCACCGGCGCGGTCAGGCAGGCGTCGAGCGACCGGGCGATCGCCTCCGCCTGGCCGCGCGCCTCGGCATCGATGCCCGGAAACGCGCCCGGCGTGTCGACGAAGGTCAGGATCGGCAGGCCGAACCGGCCGGCGAGCTCGATCAGCCGCACCGCCTTGCGGTAGCCCTCGGGCCGGGCCATGCCGAAATTGTGCCGCAGCCTGGTGTCGAGATCCGAGCCGCGCTCGGTGCCGATCACCACCACCGACCGGCCGTCGAACCGGCCGAGTCCGCCGACCACCGCCTCGTCCTCGGAATAGGAGCGGTCGCCGGCAAGCGGCATGTAGTCGGTGATCAGCGCGCCGATATAGTCGAGCGCGTGCGGCCGCTGCGCATGGCGGGCCACCTGCACCTTCTGCCAGGGCGTGAGCTTGGCATAGGTCGCGCGAAGCTGCTTTTCCGCCTTCTCCTCGAGCCGCGCGACCTCGTCTGCGATCGGCAGGCCGGGGGTGGCGTCGTTGGGACTGTCCGGCAGGGCGGAGGGTTCCGACATCCGGCGGAGCTCGTCGATCTTGCTCTCGAGCTCGGCGATCGGCTTTTCGAAATCAAGGAACTGGCGCATGGCCCGCGGGCTTTAGCACAGTTCCGTCGGCGGTGAAGGTCCCGCCCCCGGCGCCCGCCGCCGCCAGCGGATGGTGCGCTTCCACCAGCCGCTGCAGCCGCTCGGCCAGCACATGGGTGTAGATCTGGGTGGTGGCGATGTCGGCATGGCCAAGCAGCCGCTGCAGGCTGCGCAGGTCGGCGCCGTGCGCCAGCATGTGGCTGGCAAACGAATGCCGCAGCACATGCGGCGACAGCCGGTCGGGGTCGAGACCCGCCTTCAGGGCCGCCTCGCACAGGATGCGGTCGAAGCCCTGGCGCGTCATCGCCCGGCGCGGATCGCGGCCGGCGAACAGGAACGGGCTGGCCGGTCGATCAGGCGCGCGCTGCAGCTCCGCCGACACCAGCGCCCGGGCGGCGTCGCGGGCGGCGTCGGACAGCGGCACCAGCCGCTCGCGTCCGCCCTTGCCGCGCACCAGCAGCACCAGGCCGTCGCCGGACAGCGCGGTGCGGCGCAGCCCCAGCATCTCGGAGATGCGCAGGCCGGTGGCATACAGGATCTCGAGTGCGGCCAGCGCCACGGCCTGCCGCCTCGCGGGCAGCCCGCCGCCGGGCGCTGCCGCCTGCAGCAGCGCGGCGACCTCGCTCTCGCTCAGGAAGCGGGGCAGCGTGCGGCCGGCGCGCGGCGTCTCGAGCCGCGACGTCGGATCGTCGGGCCTGATGCCCTCGCGCGCCAGGAAACGATGGAACTGGCGCAGGCAGGACAGCCGGCGCGCGGCGGTCCGGGCAGACAGGCCGGTCTGCGCCAGCTGCGTCATGTAGCCGGCCAGCATATCGGCCGAAACCGACGCGGCGGCCCCGCTTGCGTCTGCGAATGCGGTGAAGTCCGCCAGGTCCGCCGCATAGGCCTTGAGCGTGTTCGGCGCGGCACCGCGCTCGGCGGCGAGCATTTCCAGGAAGGCCTCCTGGTGCCGCGAATCCGCCACCGGCCTCTGACCGCGCTAGGACGGCGACGCGGCGAGCTTGGCGACCGGCACCAGCTGATGCACGGGATGCGTCGCCGGCCGCGGCGGAAAAGCGCCCAGGGACAGGAACCCGCCTGCCAGCACGACGACGCCGACACCCAGCACGATGGCAAACACCCGGCGCATGACCCGCTCCACTCCAGTCCCGCCGCAGGCGGCGGCCGGGCAGCGGCAATGGCCGCCTTCCTGGCTCTATGGTAGCTTGAGCATCATGTCACGCTCCGTCGACGCGCTGCAGCATGCCGATGCGTCCGCGCGCGCGCCGGCGCCTGGGCGGGGTTCCGTTTCGGGCCGGTCCGTGGTGCTGGTCGGGCTGATGGGAGCGGGCAAGACCACGGTCGGCCGCCGGCTCGCCGCACGGCTGGGCATCCCGTTCCGCGATGCCGACATGGAGGTCGAGCGGGCCGCGGGGATCACCGTCTCGGAGCTGTTCGCCCGCTACGGCGAGGCCGAGTTCCGGCGCGGCGAGCAGGGCGTGATCCGCCGGCTGCTGTCCGGCGAGCCGATCGTGCTGGCCACCGGCGGCGGCGCCTTCATGGACCCGAGCACGCGCGCCACGATCCGCAAGCGCGCGGTGTCGGTCTGGCTGCGTTGTCCGCTCGACGTGCTGGTGCGACGGGTCGGGGGCCGCAGCCATCGTCCGCTGCTCGCCGGCGGCCGGCCGCGCGACATCCTGGGCGCGCTGATCGAGCGCCGTCATCCGATCTATGCGGAGGCCGAACTGATCGTGGACTGCAACGACGAGGGCGTGGATCACACCACCGGGCTGGTTCTGGGCGCGCTGGCGCAGCATGTGGCACCGCACCGGCTCGAGGTGGCGCTCGCCGACCGCCGCTACGAGGTGGTGATCGGCGCCGGCCTGGTGGCGCGGGCGGGCGCGCTGCTGGCCCCGGTGCTGCCGCAGAAGCGCGCGGTCATCGTCACCGACGAAACCGTGGCCGCCCTGCATCTGCCGATGCTCGCCGCCAGCCTGGCCGAGACCGGAATCGAGGTGATGCCGATCGTGGTGCCGCCGGGCGAGTCGTCCAAGAGCCTGGCCGTCTACGGTCAGGTCACCGACTCGATCCTGGCGCTTGGGGTGGAACGCCGCACGGCGGTGATCGCGCTCGGCGGCGGCGTGATCGGCGACCTGGCAGGATTCGCCGCCGCCTCGGTGCTGCGCGGCATGCCGTTCGTGCAGATCCCGACGACGCTGCTGGCGCAGGTCGATTCGAGCGTCGGCGGCAAGACCGGGATCAACACCCGCGCCGGCAAGAACCTGCTTGGGGCGTTCCATCAGCCGGTCGCTGTTCTGGCCGACAGCGACATGCTGGCGAGCCTGCCGCTGCGCGAGCTGCGCGCGGGCTATGCCGAGATCGTCAAGGCCGGGCTGATCGGGGATGCCTCGCTGTATGCCTGGTGCGAAGCCAACGGCGCCGCGATGCTCGCAGGCGACGCCGCGCTGCAGGCCGAGGCGGTGCGGCGGGCCTGTGCCTTCAAGGCCCAGGTGGTCGGCAGCGACGAGCGCGAGCAGGCGCCGGATGGCGGCCGCGCGCTGCTCAATCTCGGACACACCTTCGGGCACGCGCTCGAGGCGGAGATGGGCTTCGACGGCAGCCTGCTGCACGGCGAGGCGGTCGGCATCGGCATGCTGCTCGCCATGCGCCTGTCGGTCAGGCTCGGCCTGTGCGCGCCGGCGTCGGCCGAGCGGGTGGCGCGGCATCTGCGCGATGTCGGCATGAAGACCACGATCGCCGAATGCGGCCGTCCGCTCGCGGCGGCAGCGCTGGTCGCGCATATGCGGCACGACAAGAAGATGCGCGACGGCCGACTCGCCTTCGTGCTGATGCGCGGCATCGGACAGGCCTTCACCACCCGCGACGTCGAGACCGACGACGTCCTGGCCCTGCTCGAGCAGCAAGGCTGCAACGGTGACCAGTCCGGGGCCACAGCCTAAAAAATATGTAACCCGTTCGCCACAATAGGCCTCACGCGTTCGTGTTGTTGCAGATGGCGAACCCGATTGTAACGAGGCCTGCGCCGCGGAAATCCGCCATTTTCGGCCGGTTTATTTGGGTATCGCACTAAACTGTGGCTTCTCCAGCACAGTGACCGGATCGAATGGTGCGGTGCCGCGGTCTCACTCTCTCAATCGGCAACCGAAGGAACTATACGGTGGTTACGCATCCCGATGAGGCTGTGTCGCCGATGGTTGGTGGCCGGACGAACGGACCCTAGAAGGACGAGACCATGCGTCTGCGCACGGCACTACTCGCAACAACTCTGCTGGCGGCAAGCTCTGCCGCGGCGATCGCCCAGCCGGTGGTCGGCCCCTATGTCAGCCTCGGCGCCGGCTACAACCTGCGCCAGAGCCAGGGCGCCCATTACAGCCCCACGTCTGTCGCGCAGGGCTATAACGGCGCCGATTCGATCGGCGCTGCGGCCAGCAAGTCGACCTTCCGCTTCGGCGACGGCTTCAACGGCGAAGGCTCCGTCGGCTGGGGCTTCGGCAACGGCATTCGCACCGAGCTTCAGGGCGCCTACTACTACAACAACGTGAACCATCGCTCGGGCACGCCGGTCACCGGCGTCACCTCCGGCCATGCCGAGAGCTACGGCGCGCTGGTCAACGTCCTGTATGACCTCGACCTGGCGCAGTTCGGCCTCGTCCTGCCGGTGACCCCGTATGTCGGCGTCGGCGCCGGCTACCTGTGGAACCACCTGTCGCCCTTCACCACCCAGTATTCGAACGGCAACGTCGACCGCACCGGCGGCACCAACGGCTCGTTCGCCTACCAGGGCATCGTCGGCGCGGCCTACAACATCGCTCCGGTCCCGGGCCTCGCGGTCACCGCCGAATACCGCTTCCTCGGCCAGCTCGACCAGGATGCCTACCAGTCGACGTCCTACACGCCGACCGGCATCCACAAGGGCAATGCCGACTTCAACGACCAGTTCAACCACAGCTTCATGCTGGGTCTCCGCTACGCCTTCAATACGGCGCCGCCGCCGCCGCCGCCGCCCGCTCCGGTCGTTCCGGCGGCACCCCCGGCCGAGGCACGGACCTACCTGGTGTTCTTCGACTGGGATCGTTCCGAGCTGACCTCGCGTGCCCGCGAGATCGTTGCCCAGGCGGCGCAGGCCTCGACCCACGTGCAGACCACCCGCATCGAGGTCAACGGCTACGCCGACACCTCCTCGATCCATGGCGGCGCGCGTGGCGCTCGCTACAACCAGGGCCTCTCGGTCCGCCGCGCCCAGACGGTGAAGGCCGAGCTGATCCGCGACGGCGTGCCGGGCAGCGCGATCGACATCCACGGCTACGGCGAGACGCACCCGCTCGTCGCCACCGGCCCGAACGTTCGCGAGCCGCAGAACCGTCGCGTCGAGATCATCCTGCACTGATCTCCGTCGCTTCGATGACGGACTGGAAGGGGCGCCATTCGGCGCCCCTTTCTCGTTCGGGCGCTCAACTGCTTTGCAAGGCACTTGTCGCGCGACCGGCATCGGCGTTACCGAGCACACCGTGAGCGACAGCATCCTCGATCCCCACCGCCCGATCGGCCCAGGCGACATCCCGTTCGACTCGGTGATGGCGGTCGAACTGTCGCTTCCGTCCGCCGATGCCTCGGCCGTCGACCCGGTGGTCGCGGCGGCCAGCGCCGGGCAGACCCGCCTCCTGTCGCTGGCATCGCAGATGCTCAAGTTCGGCACCGTCGGCGGCCTCGGCTTCCTGTGGGACACCTCGACGGTCTATCTGCTGCGGCCGGTCGTCGGCTTCACCATCGCCACCCTCGCTGCCTATTTCATCGCGGCCACCATGAACTGGACCCTGAACCGGCTCTGGACCTTCCGCGGACATGGCAGCCGCGACAGCCTGCTGCGGCAATGGCTGAACTTCCTGGGCGCCAACGGGCTGGGCTTCGTGCTGAACCGCAGCGCGGTCTTCGCGCTGGCCTGGACGAGCCCGTTCTGCCTCGCCCATCCGGTGGTCGCCCTCGCCGTCGGCTCGCTGACCGGCATGTCCGCGAACTTCACCTTGTCCCGCAGGCTGGTGTTCCGGTGAGGCGGCCACGGCGCGGCGCGCGGCTGCGCCGATCCCGTCTCAGGTCCAGTAAAGCGTCCGCGCGTCCGGCAGGTGCTGCGCCAGGGCGGCGGTGATCACGCCGCGCATCGCCGTCATCTCGGCGCGCGGCAGCACCCATTTGCCGGTGCCGAACTTGGTCAGCTTGCGCGTCCGGCTCGCCTCGTCGAGGTCAAGCGAGCTGCCGGGATACCAGCCGGTCAGCACGGCCTTCGACTTGTCGGTGAAGCGGTGGGTGATCAGCTCCACCGTCAGGTCCGGCACGGCGATCCCGTCCAGGGCCTCGGCCACGTCGGCAAGCAGCCGGTCATACTCGGTCCGCCAGTTCGGCAACGGCAGGATCGGCGCGATCGTGAGCCCGACCGGATAGCCGGCCTGCGCCATCGCCCGCAACGCCGCCAGCCGACGCGCCATCCGCGGCGCTCCGCCCTCGTAACGCTCGCCGCCCTTCGAGTTCAGCGAGAACCGGACCCGGGTGCGGCCGCCATGCGGCAGCGACAGCAGCGGTTCGACCGCGTCGAACTTCGTGGTGAAGCGCAGCTGCACCGGGGCGTCCCAGGCGCCGAAGTGGCGGATGCAGGCCTCCAGGCTCCCGGTCAGGTGCTCGATGCCGAGCGGATCGGTATAGCAGGAGCACTCGAACGTCGTGCCCTCGCCCGCCCGGGTCATCGATCGTGACGTGACCTGACCCTGGCCCAGCACCGGCGCGAGCTCGGCCAGGATCTCGGGCAGGTTGGCATAGGCGCGGATGATCGGCGGACCGCTGAGCGATCCGGCGAGATAGCAATACTGGCAGTGCGCCGGACAGCCCTCCGCCAGGTCGAAGCGCCAGTCGGCGCTGGGCGGGATCGGATCCGGACGTCGCCGGCTCGGAGACGCCACCACCACGGCCAGGGTGGTCTTCGCGTCGCGGTAGCTGTCCGGCAGTCCCGACAGCCGATCTGCCGGCAGGCGCACGATCTCCGACCCGGCCGCCGCCGCCCGGTCAACCATGGCGGCGCCATGGGCAAATCCGAGCGCTGCCGGCGTCACCAGAACGCGCTTCGGGATCCAATCTCGGCCTGTGAGCATGCTGTTCCATGTCGGGCGGGATCGGAAGGGAACAAGGTGTCCGATCGCTCAGCCGGCGGTTCTGCTCCAGTCGTCGAGCCGAGCCTGGGCGATTCGCGCAGCCTCGCTCCCGGCGGCGGCCGTCAGTACCCGCTGCAGGCAGCGGGTCGCCTGCAGCGCACGCCCGAGCCCGTGATTGAGCTCGGCCGCATCCAGCCAGTTTGCCATCACGTCGGGCGCGATCAGCAGCATGCCCTCGAGCGACCCGAGTGCCGCCTCGACCTCCCCTGCCAGCAGGCGACGCTGCACGAGGTTGCGCTGCAGCCGGAGCAGCACGTCGCGGATCGACATCGGCCGGGTCATGCCGGCCTGCAGCGCCACCCCGCTGCCGCCGACCCGCTGCAGCAGCGACAGCAGCTGCACGCTGCCGAGGGTGACGCCTTCGCCGAACGGATCGATCAGCATGCGCCGCGGCTGCCTCGACCGGCCCGCCTCGCCGGCCGCCACGCCGCGGTCGGAGGATGCCTGCAGCGACAACAGAAAGTGACCCGGGAAGTCGATTCCATGCCCGTCCCAGCCGGCGGCCCGGATGCAGTGCAGCCAGATGACGCCCAGCGCCACCGGCAGGCCGCGACGGCGCTCGATGACCCGGATCAGGTTGGCGTTGTCGAGATCGTCATAGCGCTCGACATCGCCACGATAGCCGTGCCGGGCATGGATCAGCCCGGCCAGCGCGCCGATCCGCGCCTCCTGCGACCGGCCCGACATCACGGCGCCGACCAGGGCGGCGTCGCGCGCCAGCACCGACAGATGCTCGGACGCCGCTTCCCAATCCGCCGCCGCCGCATCGAGCCGCGCGAGCTGCAGGGCGGCCGGCGCCGGGTCGATCTCCACGTCCGGCAGCATCCCGATCGCCGCCAGCGCGTCGCCTGCCTCCGCCATGACCGGTCTCCTTCCTCGCGGCCGCTGCAGACCCGCATCTCCTGCGACCGGCGCGCCGAGACATGGTTGTAGCGTCTGCGGCGCGCGAGCCAAATCCCGATGCCGGACGTCGGCCGTGCCGGCGCCGGTCATCCTCTCGTGAACCATCACCGCCCTGAGCCGGTCGAGCATGCGCTCGTGATGCCCGTCGCTGCCGGCCGGCGAGGCTGCGATCCTCGATACGTTCGGCCTGCAGCACGGCGACGTCGGAATGCCGGTGATCGCGCTTCGTCCCGAGGCGCGGCTGTCCATCCCCCGAATGAAGACGCTTCGACACCAGTTTCAGCAACCGCCTTCGACAAGATGGTCGAGCGGGTCGTTCACGCTCTTGAAGCGATCGAGATCGACCGGCAGAACCGCAGCATCGATCGCCTCCGACGCCAGCTAACGGCGGCGGCGGGATCGGTCCGGTCGGCTCGAGGTCAGGCGCCGATGCAGAACAGGGCGATCACGCAGGCGATGCCGCCGAACCAGCAGGCCGAGCGCAGGGTGGCGCGGTCGGCGAGGTAGGCGGCGCTGTAGGCGAGGCGAAACAGGATGAAGAGGCCAGCGAGCCAGTCGATCCTGCTCTGCCCGGCATGGGCGAGCTCGGCAACGATCACCGCGGCGGCGAAGGCCGGAAACGCCTCGAAGTGGTTGCGGTGGGCCCAGTCGGCACGACGCCGCCATCCTTGCAGCGCCTCCTGTCCCACCCGCGGCAGGGCGTTGTCGATCCCACCGCCGCTCTTGGCGGCACCGGTCAGCACATAGGGCAGGATGGCTGCCGCCAGGATCATCCAATAGGCGAACTGCATCGTCGGGTTTCCTTGACTGTACTGGACGGGTCCTGCCGCCATCGCCGCCGCGGCACGACTTTCGCCGGAACGGCGGCTGCGCTAGGTCACGGTGTCACGTCCAGGACGTCTTCCATCCGCCATGGCCTCCAGCAACGATATCCGCGCCGCCTTTCTCGACTATTTCGCCCGCCATGAGCATCGGGTGGTGCCGAGCAGCCCGCTGGTGCCGCGCAACGACCCGACCCTGCTGTTCACCAATGCCGGCATGGTGCAGTTCAAGAACGTGTTCACCGGCCAGGAGACGCGTGCGTACAACCGCGCGACCACGGCGCAGAAGGTGGTGCGCGCGGGCGGCAAGCACAACGATCTCGACAATGTCGGCTATACCGCCCGGCACCACACCTTCTTCGAGATGCTGGGCAATTTCTCGTTCGGCGACTACTTCAAGCCGCTCGCCATCGAGCTCGCCTGGACCCTGATGACCCGGGAGTTCGGGCTGCGCCCGGACCGGCTGCTGGTCACGGTGTATTCCGAGGACGACGAGGCGGCCGCCTTGTGGAAGCGGATCGCCGGCCTGCCCGACAGCCGGATCATCCGCATCCCGACTGCCGACAACTTCTGGCGCATGGGCGACACCGGGCCCTGCGGACCCTGTTCGGAGATCTTCTTCGACCATGGCGACGCGGTTCCGGGCGGCCCGCCGGGCTCGCCGGACGAGAACGGCGACCGGTTCGTCGAGATCTGGAACCTCGTCTTCATGCAGTATTTCGAGGACCCGCCGGGCACACGCTCGCCGCTGCCGCGCCCGTCGATCGATACCGGGCTCGGGCTGGAGCGCTTTGCAGCCATCCTGCAAGGCAAGCGCGACAACTACGACACCGACACGCTGCGCGCGCTGATCCTGGCCTCGGCCGAGGCCACCGGCCAGGACCCCGACGGCCCGTTCAAGACCAGTCATCGGGTGGTGGCCGACCACCTGCGCTCGTCCTCGTTCCTGATCGCCGACGGGGTGCTGCCCGCCAGGGAGGGGCGCGGCTACGTGCTGCGCCGGATCATGCGCCGCGCCATGCGCCACCTGCACATGATGGGCACCACCGAGCCGGTGTTCCACAAGCTGGTGCCGGCCCTGGTGCGACAGATGGGTGCGGCCTACCCGGAGCTGGGACAATCGGAGGCGCTGATCCGCGAAACGATGCGGCTCGAGGAGGACCGGTTCAAGGCCCTGCTGGAACGCGGCCTCGGCCTGCTCGGCGACGAGACCAGCCGCCTCGGCGAAGGCCAGGCGCTGCCCGGCGACGTCGCCTTCAAGCTGTACGACACCTTCGGCTTCCCGCTCGACCTGACCCAGGACGCGCTGCGCGAGCAGGGGCGGAGCGTCGACCTGGCCGGCTTCGAGAGCGCGATGCAGGCGCAGCGCACCCGCGCCCGCGCGGCCTGGGCCGGCTCCGGCGACGAGGCCACCGGACAGGCCTGGTTCGAGCTGCGCGACCGGGTCGGCGCCACCGAGTTCCTCGGCTACGCCACGGAACGCTTCGACGCCGAGGTCGTGGCGCTGGTTGTGGACGGCGCCCCGGTGGCCGAGGCGGCTGCGGACAGCGATGTGCTGGTGCTGCTGAACGAGACGCCGTTCTATGCCGAAAGCGGCGGCCAGGTCGGCGATGCCGGGACCATCTCCGGCGCGGACTTCGAGATCACCGTCAGCGACACCCAGAAGAAGCTGGGCGAGCTATTCGCCCATGTCGGGCGGGTGGCTTCGGGCACCGCGCGCGTCGGCGCCGCCGTGACCGCGACCGTCGACCATGCCCGGCGCGGCGCCATACGCGCCCACCATTCCGCCACCCACCTGCTGCACGAGGCGCTGCGTCGTCGCCTCGGGACCCACGTGGCGCAGAAGGGCAGCCTGAATGCGCCCGACCGGCTGCGCTTCGACGTCAGCCAGCCGCGTCCGGTGACGCCCGACGAGCTGGCGCTGGTGGAGGCGGAGGTCAACGAGAAGATCCGCGAGAACGCCCCGGTCACCACGCGGCTGATGACCCCGGAGCAGGCCGTGGCGGAGGGCGCGATGGCGCTGTTCGGCGAGAAGTACGGCGAGGAGGTGCGCGTCGTCTCGATGGGCGAGGCCATGGACGACGCCCGCCCGGCCTACTCGGTCGAGCTCTGCGGCGGCACCCATGTGCAGCGCACCGGCGATATCGGCCTGTTCCGGATCACGTCCGAGAGCGGCGTGTCCGCGGGCGTGCGGCGCATCGAGGCGGTCACCGGACGAACGGCCGAGCAGGCGGCGCTGCGGGTCGAGGAGCGGCTGAACCAGATCGCGGGCCTGCTGCGCGTGCCGCCGGCCGAGGCGGCGGACCGGCTGGCGGTGGTGCTGGAGGAGCGCCGGGGATTCGAGCGGCAGGTGTCCGAGCTGCAGCGCAAGCTGGCGACCGGCGGCACCGGTGCCGCCGTGGAGCAGATCGACGGCATCGCCTTCTCGGCCCGCAACCTCGGCGAGGTGTCGCCGCGCGACCTCAAGGGGCTGGCCGAGGAGATCGGCCGGCAGATGGGGTCGGGCGTCGTGGCGCTGATCTCGACCGCCGACGGCAAGGCCAGCGTGGTGGCCTGGGTATCGCCGGACCTGGTGGACCGGCTGGATGCGGTGGCGCTGGTGCGCGAGGCGAGTGCCGCAATGGGCGGCAAGGGCGGCGGCGGCCGGCGCGAGCTGGCTCAGGCCGGCGGTCCGGATGCCGGGCGCGCAGAGGTGGCCTTTGCCGCCCTGCGCATCGCCATCTCGCAGGCCATGGCGGCCTGACAACGTCCGGACGTTCAGGCCGCGTAGTCGAGTCCGATATCCAGCACCGACACCGAGTGCGTCAGCCAGCCGATCGAGATCAGGTCGACGCCGGTCGCGGCCAGCGCCGGCGCGGTTTCGGGCGTCACCCGTCCCGACGCCTCGCTGATCGCGCGGCCGTCGATCAGCCGCACCGCCTCGCGCAGCATGTCTGGGCCCATGTTGTCGAGCAGCACCGCATCCATGCCGACCGACAGCGCCTCCTCGAGCTGCGCCAGCGTGTCGACCTCGACCTCGATCTTGACCAGGTGGCCGACCGCCCGCCGTGCCCGCTCGATGGCGACACGGACCCCGCCGGCGATGGCGATGTGGTTGTCCTTGATCAGCACCGCATCGTCGAGACCGAAGCGGTGGTTGGCGCCGCCGCCGACGCGCACCGCATATTTCTGCAGGCTTCGCAGGCCGGGAATGGTCTTGCGGGTGCAGCAGATGCGCGCCCGGCTGCCCTCGATCGCCCGCACCACGCGATTGGTCGCGGACGCGATGCCGCTCAGGTGCGACAGGTAGTTCAGCGCCACCCGCTCGCCCATCAGCACGCCGCGCGCCGGGCCCGAGATCGTGGCGATGCGGTCGCCGGGCCGGATCGCGGTCCCGTCCGGCGCCTGCACCGTGAACTCCAGTCGGGGATCGACCAGCGCGAAGGCCAGGCGGGCGAGATCGAGGCCGGCGACGATGCCCGGCTCGCGCGCCTGCAGCACGCAGCGGGTGCGCAGCGCGTCCGGCACGATGGCGTCGGTGGTGATGTCGCCCGCCCGCCCGAGATCTTCCAGCAGGGCCGCCCGCACCATCGGCTCCAGCATGACGTCCGGCAGCGGGGTCACGAGGCGAGCCTGCGGTCGGACGTCGATCCGGCACGCGCCAGCGCCTCGGCCGCGGTAAAGGTTGTGCGGACCGGCGCGGCCGCGCGGCCGGGATGGTCGGTGCGGAAATGGCCGCCGCGGCTTTCGCAGCGGTCGAGTGCGGCGAGGCACACCATCAGCCCGACCAGGGCCGCGTCGTCGCGTCCGGCGAGCGGCGCCAGGGTGGCGACCGCAGCCTCCAGCCCGGTCCGGTCACGCAGCACCCCCGCATGGCGGCTCATCGTCTGGCGCACGACGCCGAGCCCGTCGGCGGGACGCACGCCGGCGCGCGGGTCCGGCATCGTGCCGGCCGGCGCGACGCTGTCGCCTGCGAGCGAGGCGGCAACCGCCATCGCGCCGGCCGCCGCCTCAAGCAGCGAGTTGCTGGCCAGGCGGTTGGCGCCATGCAGCCCGGTGCAGGCGACCTCGCCGCAGGCAAGGAGGCCGGGCACCGAGGTGCGTCCGCCTGCATCGACGAGCACGCCGCCCATGTGGTAGTGCGCCGCCGGCCGAACCGGGATCGGCATCGTCACCGGATCGATGAAGCTGGCGCGGCAGGCGCCGGCGATGCCGGGAAACCGGGTCTCGAACCGCGGCCCGAGGGCGGAACGCGCGTCCAGGAACACCTGATGGCCGGCGGCGAGATGATGCCAGACCGCCCGGGACACGACGTCGCGCGGCGCCAGTTCGTTCTCCATGAAGCGGCTGCCGGTCTCGTCGATCAGCACCGCGCCCTCGCCGCGCACCGCCTCGCTGACCAGCTTCATCGGCGCCCCGGCCAGGCCGCCGCCGACCGCGAGGGCCGTCGGATGGAACTGCACGAACTCGAGGTCACCGAGCCTGGCGCCGGCGCGGGCGGCGGCGGCGAGGCCGGTGCCGGTGGCGCCGAGCGGGTTGGTGGTGTCCCCGAACAGCCCGCCGATGCCGCCGGTCGCCAGCACGACCTGGCCGGTGCGCAGCCGCAGCCGGGCGCCGCCGCGCTGCAGGACGACGCCGCACACGGGGCCGCCGACGCCGCCGCCGGTCGAGATCGAGACGAGCAGCGTGTCCTCGAGCACGGTGATGGACGGCGTTTGGCGCACCGCGTCGGCGAGAGCGCGCACGATCTCGGTACCGGTCGCGTCGCCGGCGGCGTGCACGATGCGACGGCGGCAGTGGGCGGCCTCCAGCCCGACCGCCAGCGAGCCGTCGGCCGCGCGGTCGAAGCGCACGCCGCGGCGGGCCAGATTGGCGATCACCTCCGGGCCGGCGCCGGTGATGCGGCCGGCCACGTCCGCGTCGCACAGCCCGTCGCCAGCCGCCAGCGTGTCGGCCAGATGCAGTGCCGGGCTGTCGTCGGGCGCCACCGCGGCGGCGAGGCCGCCCTGCGCCCAGCCGCTCGAGGCCTGGGCGCCGAGCGGGGCCCGGGTCAGCAGCACGCAGGGACGCGGCGCCAGTTCCAGCGCCGTCAGCAGCCCTGCCAGGCCGGAACCGACAATGACCGGCTGGCCGGCGAGGAATGCGAGATCGGTCATAACGCCAACATCCTTTCGACCGCCTGGCGGGCCCGCACTGCGAGATGCTCCTCGATCACCACCTCGGTGCTCAGGGTCTCCAGGCTGCGGCGCAGCGCCGGCAGGGTGATCCGCTTCATGTGCGGGCACAGGTTGCAGGGCCGGATGAACTCGACGCCCGGGTGCTGCACCGCGAGGTTGTCGCTCATCGAGCACTCGGTGATGAGCACCACGCGGGCCGCCTTGCCGCCGGCGACGAAGTCCGACATGTGCGCGGTCGATCCGGAGAAGTCGGCCTCCGCCACCACGTCGGGCGGACATTCCGGGTGGGCCAGCACGACGATGCCGGGATGCTCGGCGCGCAGGCGCCGGATCTCCTCGGGCGTGAAGCGCTCATGCACCTCGCAATGGCCGGCCCAGGTGATCATGCGGATGCCGGTCTCGTTGGCGATGTTCTGCGCCAGGTATTCGTCCGGGATCATGATGATGCTGTCGGCGCCGTCGGCGGCGAGGCGCTCGACGATGCGCCTGGCATTGCCCGAGGTGCAGCAGACGTCGCTTTCCGCCTTCACCGCGGCCGACGTGTTGACGTAGGTCACGACCGGGATGCCGGGGTAGCGCTGCCGCAGCAGCCGCACGTCGGCGGCGGTGATCGAGTCTGCGAGCGAGCAGCCGGCCTGCATGTCGGGCATCAGCACCCGCTTGGTCGGGTTCATCAGCTTCGCGGTCTCGGCCATGAAGTGCACGCCGGCCATGACGATCACGTCGGCCTCGACATGCTGCGCCTCGCGGGCCAGCAGCAGGCTGTCGCCCACGATGTCGGCCACGCAGTGGAAGATCTCGGGGGTCTGGTAGTTGTGGGCCAGGATCACCGCGTTGCGCTCGCGCTTGAGCGTCAGGATCGCCTCGATGTCGTCGGCGAAGGTGGCCCACTCGGCAGGCGGAACCACGCGTCGGACACGGTCATAAAGCGGGGCCGTGCGCGTCAGAACGTCCTGCATCAGCTTGCCATCCATTATGCTCAGTCGGAGTATAATCCGGCCTGAAGAAAAGGCGCCGATGGGCGCCCTGGCCTATTATGCTGGTGACGAACCCCGGTCCGTCAAGACCCTGTTCACGTCGCCGTGCGGCGTGGCCGGTTATGGCGAACTCAGACGTCGCGCGGCAGAGCGCAGCAAGGCGATCGCCAGGCGGTTTCATACCGAAACGTGATCGTCGAGGCCGCCTGCGGCAGCGAACCGGACGTATCGAAACCGGTTGGCCGCTGGCAGTCTAGCGCCAGATCACGAGAGGCCCTCGTCATGCTTGAAGAGAATGCCGGATCCCAGGATCTTGAGACGTCGGCGCCGGCCGGGGCAAGCCGCCGCTCCGTGGTGCAGCATCTGGGAGCCAAGGCGATCGGGGCTGCGGTCCTGGCAGCCGGTGCCGGCGTCGTGCTCGACAGCGCACCCGCACAGGCAGCCACGACCGACGCCGACATCCTGAACTTCGCGCTCAACTTCGAATATCTCGGCGCCGAGTATTATCTGCGCGCGATCAACGGCACCGGCCTCCCGGCGGCGCTGCTGACCGGAACGGGCAACCAGGGCATCGTCCTCGGCGGCAGCATGGTGCCGTTCGGCAGCTCGCCGATCGTCGCCTACGCGCAGCGCCTGGCGGTCGACGAAGTCGGCCACGTGGAGTTCCTTCGCGCGGCTCTCGGAGCAGCGGCGATCTCCGAGCCGTCGATCAACCTGAGCACCAGCTGGACGACGCTGGCAGTCGCCGCCGGCCTGATCGCCAAGGGTCAGACCTTCAACCCGTTCGCCGATCCGATCTCGTTCCTGCTCGGCGCCTACGTCATTGAGGATGTCTGCGTGACCGCGCTGGCAGGCGCCGCGCGGCTGCTGACCAACCCCGACAATGTCGAGGCGGCTGCGGGCCTGCTGGCCACGGAGGCCTACCAGGCGGGCGCGATCCGGACGCTGCTGTCGGATCTCGGTGCCGGCCAGGCGACCGACGCGATCTCCAATCTGCGCTCGACCCTGTCCGGCGTGCAGGACGATTTCGGGACCACCATCCCGGGTCAGATCTATAATTTCGTGCCCAACGACATCAACGGCCTGGTGTTCCGCCGCACCACGGCGCAGGTGCTGAACATCGCCTACGGCGGCGGCGCGGTCTCGAACTTCGGGTTCTTCCCGAACCGCGTGAACGGCGTCATCAACTAGAACGGTCGGGCTCGCGTCATCGACAGGGCCCGCCCCGGCATCGGGGCGGGCCCTTTTTCGTCCGGCAAGTCCACGACGGAGGCAGGGTTCAGATGCAGAGCGTCTTCACAGTCGCCGCCATGACCCCCTCGCTCGTCGGTTTCGCCGGCGCAGGTGACGCGGTGGCAGCTGCCGGAAGCCAGATCGCTCACGGGCCGGTCGGCTCGGACCGGGTGGGCTAGCCGATGCGCACCGAGACGATGCTCGACGCGGCGGACGCGCGGGCGATCCTGCTGGCTGCGCGCGGCGAGGCGGAACGCGCGGGCCTGGAGGTCAGCATCGCCATCGTCGACCAGGGCGGCGTGCTGCTGGCGCTGGGACGGCTGGACCGGGCGCGGCTGCACACGCCCCAGGCCGCCTGGATGAAGGCGCGCACGGCGGCAGTCTTTCGCACCGAGACCGCGGCACTGCAGGATCAGGTGCGGTCGAACCCGGCGCAGCTGTCGTTCCCTGACCGCATGCCGGTGACCGGCGGCGTCCCCATTTCCCTGAAGCAGCAGGTCATCGGCGCGATCGGCTGCTCCGGCGGCCAGCCCGACGAGGACGTGCGGGTTTGTGCGGCCGGCCTCGCCGCCTTCGCGCGCATCGCAGCCGGCGGCTAGCGGACCCGGTCTGCGGTTCGGCCGGTCTCGTGGACCATGAGCCGGTCGGCGGCGCTGCCCGACCATCCCCCGGCTGCCGGCTCAGATCGCCTGCGTCAGCGGCAGCTTGGAGCCTGCGGCCTGACGGGCCTGCACGATCTCGCCGCGGAAGCGGAACAGCTTGGCCGGCCGGCCGGGGCTCGCCGTGCTCATCGCGCCGGTCTCCTCGACCAGCGCCTGCTGCTCGATCAGGCGCCGGAAGTTGGGCTTGTGCAGACGACGCCCGGACAGCGACTCGACGGTCAGCTGGAGCTGCAGCATCGTGAAGCTGTCGGGCATCAGCTCGAAGAACACCGGCCGGTACTTGATCTTGGCCCGCAGCCGGGCGATGCCGGTTGCCAGGATCCGACGGTGGTCGCGCGGCATCGGCTGGCCGCGGCCGGGTGCCGCGACGGCGCCGGCCTCGACCACCAGCCCGGCCTCGTAGAGCAGCTCGTAGCGCTGCAGCACCAGCTCGTCGTCCCAGCCATCCAGGCCGAAATTGATGCGCAGCCGCTGGCGGCGCTCGGCCGAGCCGGGCGACGGCAGCCGCATCGACCAGTCGTCGAGCTGCTCGATCAGGCGCTGGGTGACGCGCCTGCCGCTCTCGCTGCGCTGGTCCTCCCACGGGAAATAGCGGTACCAGCTCTGCCAGCCGGTTTCGTCCGGGATCAGCCGGGTCAAGGCGAGGTAGCTGATCGAGATCGACCGCATCGTGCCCTCGGCGCGGTCGCGGTCGGCGAAGGTGTAGAGCTGCTCGACATGGCCGAGCGGATGGCGCGTGGTCCGCTCGACCCAGGAGCGCATGCCCGACTGCAGCGATCGATGTTCGGGCTCCAGCGGACCGGACGGCAGCGCTCCGGTCTCGTCCAGGGTCAGCACCTGCGGCGCTCCGTCCCGGACCGCCACCAGCACGGCGATCAGGTCGGCCTGGAAGCCGCCGTCGCCGGGAACCGGCGCCGGAAGAATGACGGAAAGCGGCGCCGGAAGGATCATGCCGATCCGGCTGGCGCCCCGTCGGCAAGCGACGGGGGTGCCACGGGGATCACCAGCCTGATGCGCACGCCCCTGCCCGGCTGGCTCTCGATGGAGGCGACGCCGCCGGACTGCTGGGCAAAGCCGTAGACCTGCGCCAGGCCGAGCCCGGTGCCCCGCCCCATCTCCTTGGTGGTGAAGAACGGCTCGAAGGCATGATCGAGCGTGTCCTGCGACATGCCCGGGCCGTTGTCGCCGACCACCAGCGCGATCCGGTCGGTTCCCTCGGCCCGGGTGGTCAGGCTGAGACAGGAATCCGCCCGGCCGGCCATCGCATCGCGGGCATTGGATGCGAGGTTGAGCAGCGCGCGCTCGAGCTGCTCGCGATCGGCCACCACCGGAGCCAGCGTTTCGGCGAGGTCGAGCTCCAGCTGGACGCTGTCGCCGACGGTCAGCCGCAGCAGCGGTCCGGTCTCGCGGATCACGTCGTTGACGTGCAGCAGCCTCGGCGCCAGCGGCCGGCGGCGGGCGAAGGCGAGCAGGCCCTCGACCATGCGCTCGCCAACGCGGGCCGCCTCGATGGCGTTGTCGAGCAGGCCGGACAGGCGCGGCTCGATGCCGACGCCGAGACGATGCTTCAGCAGCTCCAGGCTGCCGAACAGCGCGGTGAGGATGTTGTTGAAGTCGTGGGCGACGCTTCCGGTCATGCGGCCGAGCGCCTGCAGCCGCTCTGCGCGCACCAGCGCGGTCTCGGCCTGCTCGCGCGCCCTGATCTGGTCCTTGAGGCGCTCGTTGGTTTCGGCGTACTGGCGTGTGCGCTCCTCGACCAGCGCCTCGAGCGAGGCGTTGAGCTCGGCCAGGCGACGGATGTTGTCGGCATTGCCGATGGCGTAGCGGATCGTGCGCTCGAAGGCGGCGCGATCGAAATCGCCCTTCACCAGGAAGTCGCTGGCGCCGGCCTGGGCCGCCTCGTCATCGACCATGCCGGACGCGGTCAGCATGACGATCGGCAGCGTGACCCCGGCCGCACGCGCGGTGCTGACCAGCTCAAGGCCGCTCTCGGCGCGCAGCCGGTAGTCGACCAGGTAGCAGTCGTGCGTGCCCGCGATCATGTCGGCGAGACCGCTGGCGACATCGCTGGTATGGAACAGCTCGTACTGGCGCGGACCGTGGCGTCGCGACGCGAGCATCGCGCGCAGGGTCATGAAGGCCTCGACGCTGTCGTCGATCATCAGCAGCCGCAGCAGCGGACGCGCCGCCAGCTCCACGCTCATGGCTCGACCCCCATCGCCGGTGATTCGTCCGGCTGCCGCCCTGGCTGCTGTTCTGGCTGCTGTTCTGGCTGCTGTTCTGGGGGCCGCGGCAGGCGCGCGGCCTTGAGCCAGAACGCGATCATGCCGCGAAGATGGGCCACCAGCTCCCGGAAGTCGCCGACCTTGACCAGATAGGCGTTGGCTCCCGACGCGTAGGCATCGTCGATGTGATGCGGCTGGTTCGAGGAGGAGAACATGATCGTCGGGATCGTGCGCAGGCGGCGGCGCGCCCGCATCGCCTGCAGGGCGCCGATGCCGTCGAGGCGTGGCATGTGCAGGTCCATCCGCACCAGGTCCGGCCACGGCGCCGCGGCCGGCTTGGCGAACTCGCCGGCCTGTTCCAGATAATCCAGCAGCTCGATCCCGTCATTGACGAAGCGCAGATCGACATCCAGCTCCACGGTACGGAACACCCGGCGCAGCACGAAGCGATGATGCGGCTCGTTCTCGGCGACCAGGATGATGGGATGCCTGCCGCGAGACAGCCCTTCCGCGACACCGCCGGCCTCGTCTGCGGGTTCAGTCAACAGGCACCTCCTCGGGAACGGCCGATGCGGGCGCATCGTCCGGCTCCATGTCGACGAGCACGATCTCGAAGCGCGCGCCGGGCGACAGCGGCGTGGCCTCGATCGTGCCGCCATGCGCCTCGGCGATGCGCCTGCAGATGGCGAGCCCGAGCCCGAGCCCGTCCGTCGCCCCCTCGTCGGCGCGCCTGAAGCGGCGGAAGGGCTCAAACAAAACGTGTCTGTCGGCGGCATCGAAGCCGCGGCCGTTATCGGCCACCGTCACCCACACCCGCCGCCCGGCCCGCCGCGCCGCGACCGACACCGTCAGCGGCCGCGCCGGATCGCGATACTTCACCGCGTTGGACAGCAGGTTCTGGAACAGGCGCCGGAGCTGGACGGCATCGCCGCGGCCGGCGACGTCGCCGAGCCCATGCAGCGAGATCGAGGCCTCCGGGACCGCGCGCAGCGCGGCGCCGAGATCCTCGATCGCTTCTTCCGCCAGTCGGCGCAGCGGGACCGCGTCCACCCGATCCGGGTTGCGGCCGGCGACGGCGAACTGCGCCAGGTCGTCGATCATGGCGCGCATGCGGCCGGCCGAGGTGACGATCAGTGCCGCCATGGTGTCGAGCTCGAGATCCGCCACCTCGCGCGCCACCGCCTCGCGCGCCGGATCGCGCCCCGGATCGCGCGTCGAATCCGCCGCCTTTGCCGGCCCGAACAGCTCGTCGAGACCATCGCGGATCAGGCCGCACAGCACCTGCACCTGCCAGAGCGGCTCCTTCAGGTCGTGCGTGGCGGCGTCGGCGAAGAACCGGATCTCGTCGTTGCGGCGGCGCAGTTCGGCATTGCTGCGGGCAATGCCGGCGCTGCGCCGGGCGAGCGACGCCAGCACCGCGTCGCGGAAGCCGGCGGCGGCGGCAAGGCTCCAGTCTGGCCAGGCGGCGGACCTGCCGGCCACCTCCTCGCGCCACGCGGCGAACGAGGCGCGCGGCGTCAGCGGCCGCGTCGGATCGGGATGGTCCGGCTTGTGGCCGGCCCAGCTCACCTGCCGGCGCAGCTCAGACCGGAACCACAGCACCCAGCCGCCCGCGGCGTCGTGCCCGTCGAGCGGCAGCGCCAGCAGACCGCAGGGCATGTCGGGGCCGAGCCCTGCCGCCACCTCGGACGGCAGCAGGGTGCCCAGCCGGTCGGTCAGCAGCGGCCGGCGCGCCTGCGACAGCTCGAGCCAGCCGACGAGCTTGCGCAGGGCCGGCTCCGGGGGCAGCAGCCCGAGCCGAAGCCCCGGCGCCGACCCGTCGCAAGCCGCGGCGCCCATGACGACGAGCCCCTCGACGTCGCACGCCGCCAGCAGCGCCCGGCCGGCCGCCTCGTCGGGCGGCGGCGGCGGGTCGGTCTGCCCGTCATCGCCGGTGGCGAGGAACGGCGCCTGCGCGATCCGCAGCGCTGCCAGGCGCCGGGTCGCCTCCGCGTCCGCGAGCTCGGCCAGGCGCCAGGACAGCGCGTGGGCGATGGTCTCCGCCGCCTGGCGGCGCAGGTGGTCGACGAACAGCGGCCCCTGCTCGTGATGGCAGGCGAGCAGGCCCCAGAGCGGCTGCGCCGGCGTGGCGATGGCCACCGACATCGAGGCTGCCACCTCCATGTTGGCCAGATACTGCAGATGCACCGGCGCCACGCCGCGCAGCACCGCGCGACCCAGATCGACCGGGGGCGGATCGGCGGCGGCGTCGCCCAGCGCCAGCAGCGGCACCGGAGCGGCGACGACGTCGGGGATCAGGCGAAGCCGGTTGCTGGCATACAGCGCCCGGGCCGGTGCGGGGATGTCGGAGGCGGGAAACACCAGACCGCGAAACGAGTCGATCCCGCCATCCGGGGCCAGCGCCTCGGCCACCACCTTGCCGCTCCAGTCGGCCATGAAGCGGTAGGCCATGACGCGGTCGAAGCCGGTGACGGCGCGCAGCTGCGCGCAGGCCACGCGACAGGCCGACGCCGCATCGGTCTGATGACGCAGGGCGGCGATCGCCCGGTTGAGATCGAGCAGGACATGCCGGGCCGCCGCCGGATCGGGCGCCGGTTCCGGCTCGAGCTCGAGCAGCGTCGCCGCCTCGCCACGCCGCAGCAGCCCGGTCCAGCGCCGGCCGTCCTGCGACACCAGCCCTTCCAGCACCGGATCCTCGACCAGCTCCGACGCGCGCAGCGCCGAGGCGACGGCGTGCACGGACGCCTGTGCCAGCACCGTTCCGAGCCGTGGCGGCACCCCGTCCGCCGGCAGCTCCAGGTTGGCGCTGACGGCCGCGAGCGCCGTCGTCGCATCCGCGTCGCCAGGCGGCAGCACCAGCAGCAGCCCGTGCGGCTGGATGGTGCCGGGGATGTGCACGGGCTGGCGATCGCACAGGCTCTCGGCCGCCACGACCGCGAGCGACACGTTCAAGCGCGGGCTTTCGCGGCGGCAGGATCTTCACGCATGATGCAGGCGGCCTCCGGCTGACCCGAACGGTGAACAGGCAAAGAAACTAGCCGTCCCGCGCGATGCGGAACAGCCTACAGCACGAGGAACCGGCATGGCGGACACGGGCGGACACCAGTCGATCATCGCGCTGCTGCAGGGGGTGAAGGACTTCAACGTCTCGGTGTTCCCGGACAAGCGGGCGCTGTTCACCGACCTCGCGGAAGGCCAGGCGCCGCACACCCTGTTCATCGCCTGCGCCGACAGCCGGGTCAGTCCCGGCATGATCACCCAGCAGCCGCCCGGCGAGCTGTTCGTGCTGCGCAACATCGGCAACATCGTGCCGACCTATGGCGAGATGCTCGGCGGCGTGTCGGCGGCGATCGAGTATGCGGTGGTGGCATTGCGGGTGAAGCACATCATCGTCTGCGGCCATTCCGACTGCGGGGCGATGAAGGCCCTGCTCGACCCGGAGGCGCACCGGCTTGACACGATGCCGACGGTGTCGAGCTGGCTGCGCAACGCGGAGGCGGCGCGCGCGGTGACGGCGGCGCTGTTCCCGCATGCCTGCGGCGCCGAGGCGGTGATGCGGCTCGCCGAGCAGAACGTGCTGCTGCAGCTCGATCATCTGCGCACCCACCCGGCGGTCGCCGCCCGGGTGGCGGAAGGGCTGCTGCTGCTGCAGGGCTGGCTCTACGACATCGCCACCGGCACCATCCAGGTGTTCGACGGGCTTTCGCGCCGCCCCCTCACGCTGGACGAGGCGATCGAGGCGCTGCGCGACGGAGCCGTCGCTTGACCATGACGCGCCGCCGCCGGCTGCGCTGGTGGAGGGCGCTGTGCGTCGGCGGCCTGCTGGGCGTGGCCGGCCCGACCGGCGGGGCCGTGGCCGACGGCCTCAAGATCGCCACCTGGAACATGGAATGGCTGACCAGCCGCAAGGCGGGCGATCCCGCGCTTCCCGACGATGCCGGTCCGAAGCGGGACCAGGACGTCGTCACCCTGGCCGGCTATGCTGCGCGCCTGCAGGCCGCGGTGGTGGCGCTCGAGGAGGTGGACAGCCCGGAGCTGGTGGCGCGGATCTTTCCGCCCGACCGCTACCAAATCCTGATCACCGGCGACCATGTGGTGCAGCGCGTGGCGCTGGTGGTGCGGCGCGACGTGGCGGTGGTGCGCAATCCCGATCTGGCGGCGCTGGACGTCAGCGCCGCCGGGCAGCGCCACCTGCGCAGCGGGCTCGATGCGACCATCACCGCCGGCGGCACCACGATCCGGCTGCTGGCGGTGCACCTGAAGAGCGGCTGCTGGGACGGGCCGCTGCAGGCCTCGAGCAAGAGCGCCTGCGTCGGGCTGTCGGCGCAGCTGCCGGTGCTGCAGGCCTGGATCGCGGCCAGGCGCGCGGAAGGCGTGCCGTTCCTGGTGCTGGGCGACTTCAACCGCCGGCTCAAGGCGGGCGACGCGATGCTGGAGCAGCTCCAGGGCACGGCACCGCTGGCCGTGGCCACCGCCGGCCATGCCAGCCCCTGCTGGGGCGGGGAGGATTTCATCGACCAGATCCTGGCCGGCGGCCCGGCCCGATCCTGGATGCAGCCGGACACGCTGCGGGTGATGGTGTATCGCGAGACCGATCCGGACATGAAGGAACGGCTGTCCGACCATTGCCCGGTGTCGGTGCGGTTCCGGCTGCCGCAGACGGCGGGCGGTCCGGCCTGAACCGGGCCGCCCGCGCGCGTCAGAAGCTGTTGTCGCCGCCGCCGTCGAAGCCGCCGCCACCATCGCCGCCGCCGAAGCCGCCATCGCCGCCGTTGTTGAAGTCCGGGTCGATGTCGCCGCCGGCATTGCCGAACGGATCGCCGCCGGCGCCGCCGCCGCCGAAGCCGCCGTCAGCCGCGTCGCCGTAGTTGTTGTTGACGATGGTCTCGCCGCCGCCGCCGAAGCCGCCGCCCATGCCACCCCCCATGCCGCCGCCCATGCCGTGGCCGCTGAACATGTCCATCAGCACGTTGCCCGCGACCACGCCGCCGGCGACGCCGGCCGCGGTGCTGAGCGCTGAGCCCAGGAAGCCCGAGCCCTGGCGCTGGAACATCCCGGGCTGGTAGCCGGGCGGATAGCTCGGCTGCGGCGGCGGCGCGCCCTGGTAGCCGCCCTGCTGCGGATAGCCCTGGGCCGGCTGCCCGCCCCAGCGCGGCGGCGGCGCCTGGTTCTGCTGCTGCTGGCCGCCGCCGAACAGGTTGCCAAAGAAGCCCCCGCTCCTTTGCTGCGGCTGCGGCTGCTGCTGCGCGCCCTGCTGCTGCGCCTGCTGGAGCTCCCATTCCAGCCGCTTGATGCGGTTCTGCGACTCCGCCAGTGCCGCTTCCTGCACCACCGCCATCTGGGTGATGCGATACGGCGCCTCGGGATATTGCTGGAAGCTGTCGCGGATGGCGCGGTCGGCGTCGGGGTCGAGCGCCGGCAGGTTCGACTGCGTCGCCGGCACGCTGCCGAAGCCGCCTGAGGATTGCGGGCTGCCGCCGACGCGGGCGACGAAGCGCTCGATGAGGTCGCGTTCTTCGTTGGTCATGTTGGCTGATCCGATGGATGCGTTGCAGGAAGGTCGTGATCTGGGATGTTCCCGTCAAGGCAGCGCCGGACGGCGGGCCGGCCGCGCCCGGCCGGCACCCGTTCCTTGCTGGCCAAACAGGGCAACCCTATGGTGCCGCCCCCGGGCCTTCGCCGGGTTCCCGGAGATCCACACGGCATGGTTACGGCCCCGGCCCCCGCATCGTCCGCACCCTCGCACGGCGCCGGACCGCTCCCGGATCGGCGGCGGCGCGGCTTGTCGTTCCAGGAGCTGATCCTGACGCTGCACCGGTTCTGGGCCGAGCGCGGCTGCGCGATCCTGCAGCCCTACGACAGCGAGGTGGGCGCCGGCACGCTGCATCCGGCCACCAGCCTGCGGGCACTGGGACCGCGCCCGTGGCGCACCGCCTACGTGCAGCCCTGCCGGCGGCCCTCGGACGGGCGCTACGGCGAGAACCCGAACCGGCTGCAGCACTACTACCAGTACCAGGTGCTGCTGAAGCCGACGCCCGAGGACAGCCAGGCGCTGCTGCTCGACAGCTATCGCGCCATCGGCATCGACCCGCTCGAGCACGACATCCGCTTCGTCGAGGATGACTGGGAGAACCCGACCATCGGCGCCTGGGGGCTCGGCTGGGAGGTCTGGTGCGACGGCATGGAGGTGACGCAGTTCACCTACTTCCAGCAGGTGGGCGGCATCGCCACCGTGCTGCCGTCGGCCGAGCTCACCTACGGGCTGGAGCGACTGGCGATGTATGTGCAGAACGTCGAGAACGTCTACGAGCTCGACTTCAACGGCCAGGGGTTGAGCTACGGCGACGTGTTCCTGCGCGCCGAACGCGACTACTCCAGGCACAACTTCGAGCTGGCCGACACCGAGATGCTGCTGCGCCACTTCGCCGATGCGGAGAAGGAAAGCGCTGCCCTGGTGCGGCACGGCGTGGCGCAGCCGGCCTACGACCAGTGCCTGAAGGCGAGCCACCTGTTCAACCTGCTGGATGCGCGCGGGGTGATCTCGGTGGCCGAGCGCGCCGCCTTCATCGGGCGGGTGCGCACGCTGGCGCGGGGCTGCGCCGAGGAATGGCTGCGGGGCGAGAACTGAGCCGATGCCCGAACTGTTTCTCGAGCTGTTCTGCGAGGAGATCCCGGCGCGCATGCAGGCGCGCGCCGCCGCCGACCTCGCCCGGCTGGCCTGCGAGGCGCTGGCGCCGCTTTCGCCTGCCGACGCGCAGTCCTGGTCCGGACCGCGCCGGATCGCGCTCAGCCTGACGGTGTCGGCAGGCGTGGCGGCCAGCGAGGCCAGCGAGCGCGGCCCGCGCGACGGGGCGCCGGAGCAGGCGCTGGCCGGCTTCCTGCGCAAGCATGGCGCCGGGCGCGACGCGCTCAGCCTGCAGAACGGCTTCTGGGTGCTGTCGCGACGAACGCCGGCCGTCGAGGCGGCGGAGCTGGTGGCGACGGCGCTGCCGGCCCTGCTGCGCCGGTTCCCCTGGCCGAAATCCATGCGCTGGGGTGCCACCAGCGCCTTCACCTGGGTCCGTCCGCTGCGCCGGATCGCGTGCCTGCTGGATGGGACGGTGGTGCCGTTCAGGCTCGCGGACGGCGAGGATGACGGGCACGGGCTGATCGCCGCCGATCTTTCCGAGGGCCACCGGTTCCTGTCCCCGGGGCCGATCGCGATCCGCGGGGCCGCCGACTGGCGCCGGAACCTCGCCGCCGCCCACGTGGTGGTGGACGCGGCCGAGCGACGCCGGCTGATCGCGGACGGCATCGCGCGCGCGGCGGCCGCCGAGGGGCTGGTGGTGGTGCCGGACGAGGGGCTGCTGGACGAGGTGGCCGGGCTGGTCGAGTGGCCGGTGCCGCTGATCGGCCGCATCGGCGATGCCTTCATGGACCTGCCGCGCGAGGTGATGCAGGTCTCGATGCGGGTGAACCAGCGCTATTTCGCGCTGCGCCGCATCGATGGCAGCACGGCAGCCAGCTTCGCGTTCGTCGCCAACACGGTTTCCGCCGACGGCGGCGCCGCGATCGTGGCCGGCAACGAGCGCGTGTTGCGCGCCCGCTTTGCCGATGCGCGGCATTTCTGGGACCTCGACCGCAGGACGCCGCTCGGCGACCGGATCGCGGCACTCGACGGGGTGACGTTCCACGCCAGGCTCGGCACGCAGGGCGAGCGGGCGCGGCGGCTGGAGCGGCTTGCGGCCGTGATCGCTGCGGCCGTCGGTGCCGATGCCGGCGCTGCGGCGCGCGCCGGACTGCTGGCCAAGGCGGACCTCGCCACCGGCATGGTCGGCGAGTTTCCCGAGCTGCAGGGGGTGATGGGCGGCTACTACGCCCGCCACGACGGCGAGTCGGACGCGGTGGCGCAGGCCGTCGCCGAGCACTACCAGCCGCGCGGCCCGGGCGACGCGGTCCCGGACGCGCCGGTGTCGGTGGCGGTCGCGCTGGCCGACAAGATCGACACGCTGGCGGGCTTCTTCGCCGCCGGCGAGAAGCCGGGCGGGTCGGGCGATCCCTACGCGCTGCGCCGCGCGGCACTCGGCGTGATCCGGATCGTCCGGGAGAACCGGCTGCGGCTCGATCTCGACGCGCTGTTCGCCGCCGCGGCGCACCTTTATCCGGCGCCGCTGTCCGGCAGCGCCGAGCTGGCGCTGCTGCCGGGCTTCATCGGCGAGCGGCTGCGCGTGCAGCTGCGGGCCGAGGGCGCGCGGCACGACGTGCTGGCGGCGGTGTCTGCGGCCGGACCCGACCCGGACCTCACCCGCCTGCTCGCCCGGACCGACGCGGTGGCCGCCTTGCTCGGCACCGAGGACGGGCGCAACCTGCTGGTGGCGGCCAGGCGTGCCGCCAACATCCTGCGCATCGAGGAGAAGAAGGACGGGCCGCACGACGCGCCGCCCGACCCTGCCCTGCTGGTGCAGGAGGAGGAGCGCGGGCTGGCGCGCGCGCTGGGCGACGGGCTGCCGGCGATCGAGGCGGCGCTGGCTGCGGAAGAGTACGGGCGCGCGATGGCGGCGATGGCCGGCCTGCGCACGCCGCTCGACCTGTTCTTCGATGCGGTGACGGTGAATGCCGAGGAGGCGGCCTTGCGTCGCAACCGGCTCAGGCTGCTGTCGCAGACGCGGGCGACGATGACGCGGATCGCCGACTTCGCCCAGATCGAGGGCTAGGCTCCCGCGACGCCGACCGGCAGCACGCCGCTCCGTCGCAAGGCCGCGTCCGGCACGCGGGTGGCGGCGGCGACCAGGGCCGCCAGCGACGGCCACCGCCGCATGGCCGCCACCGCGACCGGCTGCAGCGGA
>CAXTZG010000017.1:0-29152 GCA_964248625.1 uncultured Acetobacteraceae bacterium
CGGCTTGAGATCGGGTTTGCCGGCAGCAGAGTCTGCTGGTAACCACGGTCGGGCGCGAGAGTGACGGAACGGTAGACGTAGTCGACTCAAAATCGACCGCCGCAGGGCATGGGGGTTCGAATCCCCCCTCTCGTACCAGCCCCTGTCCTCAGGCCATCTCTCATGTCGATCGACCGGCCGCCGATCCGGCCCGCCAACCCGTGCTTCTCTTCCGGCCCCTGCGCCAAGCGGCCGGGCTGGAGCCTGGACGCCCTGTCCGGCGCACTGCTGGGCCGCAGCCACCGCGCGTCCGAGGCGCGCGCCAGGCTGGGCGAGGTGATCGACCGCTCGCGCGTCCTGCTCGGGCTGCCGGCGGACTGGCGGCTCGGCATCGTGCCGGGGTCCGATACCGGCGCCATCGAGATGGCCATGTGGTCGCTGCTGGGACCGCGCCCGGTCGACGTGCTGTCGTTCGACACCTTTTCCGCCGCCTGGGCCCATGACGTCGTGACGCAGCTGCGGCTGCAGGATGCCCGCGTGCTCAGGGCGGAGTACGGCGCGCTGCCCGATCTCGGCCAGGTGGACTGGACGCGCGACGTGGTGTTCGCCTGGAACGGCACCACCTCCGGCGTGTGCCTGCCGGGCCCCGAGGCGATCCCTCCCGCCCATGACGGCCTGGCGATCTGCGACGCCACCTCCGCCGCCTTCGCCATGCAGCTGCCCTGGGACCGGCTCGATGTGGTCACCTGGTCCTGGCAGAAGGTGCTGGGCGGCGAGGCGGCGCACGGCATGCTGGCGCTGTCGCCGCGGGCCGTGGAGCGGCTCGAGCGCGCGCCGCCGCCGCGGCCGCTGCCCAAGCTGTTCCGGCTGACCGCCCCCGGCGCCGACAGCGGCAGCCGCCTGATCGAGGGCATCTTCCAGGGCGACACCATCAACACCCCGTCCATGCTGTGCGTCGAGGACGCGCTCGACGGGCTGCGCTGGGCCGACCGGATCGGCGGGCTGCCGGCGCTGATCGCCCGCAGCCAGGCCAACCTCGCGGCGGTGGCGGCCTGGGAGCGGCAGTCCGACTGGGCCACCTTCCTGGCCCACGATCCGGCGACCCGCTCCAGCACGTCCATCTGCCTCCGCCTGACCGCGGACTGGTTCCTGGCGCTGCCATCGGAGCATCGGGCGGCGGCGTCGCGGCATCTGGTGTCGCTGCTGCACGCCGAGGACGCGGCCCTTGATGTCGGCAGCTACCGAGACGCCCCCGCCGGCTTGCGCCTGTGGGGCGGCGCCACGGTGGAGACCTCCAACATCGACGCGGTGCTGCCCTGGTTCGACTGGGCCGAGGCGGCGACCCGCCGGCACTTCGCCTGAGGCCGATCCGGCGGCAGCACGGCGCTTCTGGATGGCGATGCCGGGTGATATAGGCCGCGCCATGAACGACGACATGCCCTCGGACCCGGACGGGAGGTCGCCCGCCAGCCTGGCGCTGCTGCCCGCCGGCCTGCGTGATCTGCTGCCTCCCGACGCCGAGACCGAGGCGCTCGGCATCGAGGCGCTGATGGGCGTGTTCTCCGCGCATGGCTACGAGCGGGTGAAGCCGCCGCTGCTGGAGTTCGAGGACAGCCTGCTGTCCGGCTCCGGGGCCGCGGTGGCCGAGCAGGCGTTCCGGCTGATGGATCCCGCCACCCACCGGATGATGGGGCTGCGTCCTGACATGACGCCGCAGGTGGCCCGGATCGCCGCCACGCGGCTGGTCAACGCGCCGCGGCCGCTGCGCCTGTCCTATGCCGGGGCCTGCCTGCAGCTGCGCGGCGGATCGCTCAGCTCCGACCGGCAGGTCAGCCAGGCCGGCATCGAGCTGATCGGCCCGGACTCGCCGCAGGCCGATGCGGAGGTGATCGCGGTCGGCGCCGAGGCGCTGGCAGCGCTCGAGCTGTCGCGGATCAGCTTCGACCTGACGCTGCCGCCGCTGGCGCCGGCCCTCATCGAGGAGGCGGGCGTGCCGGCGGCAGACCGGCCGGCGCTGCTGCGCGCGCTCGACCGCAAGGACGCGGCCGCGGTGAGCCGCCATGGCGGCACGCTCGCCCCGGTGCTGATCGACCTGCTGCTGTCCGCGGGCCCGGCGGCGCACGTGCTCGAGGTGCTGCGCTCGGCGCCGCTGACGTCCGCCGCGCGCCTGCTCAGCGACCGGCTCGCGGCCACGGTCGCGGCGATCGAGGCGCGCTCGCCCGGGCTGCGGCTGACGGTCGATCCGATCGAGTTCCGCGGCTGGCGCTACCATACCGGCGTCTGCGTCACGGTGTACGCCGCCGGACGCCACGAGGAGCTCGGCCGCGGCGGCCGCTATGTCGGCGGCGGCAACGAGCCCGCCTGCGGCCTGACGCTGCGCACCGAGGCGCTGCTGCGCGCAGCCCCGGCCCGTGCCCGACGGCCCCGGCTGTTCCTGGCGATGGGAGCCGATCCGGCGGCGGCGCGGCGGCTGCGCGGTGAGGGCTATGCCACGGTGGCTTGTCTGGCTGCCGTCGCCGATCCCGTCGCGGAAGCGCGCCGGCTGCGCTGCACGCACATTCTCGACGGCGGGCGTGCCGTGCCGCTGCAGTCCTGATCCTGTCCACGAAGTTCCGGAGCAGTCCATGTCCAACGTCACGGTGATCGGCGCCCAGTGGGGCGACGAGGGCAAGGGCAAGATCGTCGACTGGCTGGCCAGCCGCGCCGAGATCGTGGTGCGGTTCCAGGGCGGCCATAATGCCGGCCATACGCTGGTGGTCGGCAACCAGACCTACAAGCTGTCGCTGCTGCCGAGCGGGCTGGTGCGCGGCAAGCTGGGCATCATCGGCAACGGCGTGGTGATCGATCCCGAGGCCCTGCTCGGCGAGATCGACCGCGTCCGCGCCCAGGGCCTGGCGGTCGGCCCGGAGACCCTGCGCATCGCCGAGAACGCCACCCTGATCCTGCCCGTGCATGGCGCCCTCGACCGCGCCCGCGAGGCCGCCCGCGGCGATCGCCGCATCGGCACCACCGGACGCGGCATCGGCCCGGCCTACGAGGACAAGGTCGCCCGCCGGGCGATCCGCATGTGCGACCTGGCCGAGCCGGAAACGCTTGACTGGAAGCTCGACGAGATCCTGCTGCACCACAACACCCTGCTGGCCGGGCTGGGTGCCGAGACCTTCACCAAGCAGGCGCTGCTCGGCCACCTGACGGCGCTGGCGCCGCGGCTGCTGCCGTTCGTGGAGCCGGTGTGGGAGCGGCTCGACGACGCCCGCCGCGCCGGCACCCGGGTGCTGTTCGAGGGCGCGCAGGCGGTGATGCTCGACGTCGATCACGGCACCTACCCGTTCGTGACCAGCTCCAACACGGTCGCCGCCAACGCCGCCACCGGCAGCGGCGTCGGCCCGGCTGCGGTCGGCTTCGTGCTCGGCATCGCCAAGGCCTATGCCACCCGCGTCGGCGCCGGGCCGTTCCCGAGCGAGCTGTTCGACGAGACCGGGCAGCTGCTCGGCGCGCGGGGCCACGAGTTCGGCACCGTGACCGGCCGGCCGCGACGCTGCGGCTGGTTCGATGCGGTGCTGGTGCGTCGCGCGGTGCGGGTCGGCGGCATCAGCGGGCTCGCGCTGACCAAGCTCGACGTGCTGGACGGCTTCCGGGAGATCAGGCTCTGCACCGGCTACCGGCTGGATGGGCGGGAGGTGCGTCACCTGCCGGCGGCACCGGCGGCGCAGGCGCGCATCGAGCCGGTCTACGAGACCCTCGAGGGCTGGCAGGGCAGCACGCGGGGCGCGCGTTCCTGGGGCGAGCTGCCCGCCGCCGCGATCAAGTATGTCCGCCGCATCGAGGAGCTGGTCGAGGCGCCGGTGACGCTGCTTTCCACCAGCCCCGAGCGCGACGACACCATCCTGATGCGCGACCCGTTCGAGAGCTGATCCGCAACCGGGCCGCGGGCGTCTTCAGCGCCCGTTAACCGCCTGCCGCCATGATGCCGCCTCGGTTCCTGCCAGGCGGAAGGATGGATCGGGATGCGCGCGCGGGAGGATGACACGACGGAAAGCGGCCCGGTCGTCATCGACCGCCGTTACGTCGTGCTGCCTGACATGCCGTGCGGCGAGTTTGCGGGACTGCCCGCCTTCATGGTGGATCAGCAGGTGCCGGGTGGTGGCGGGCACCGCCGCCGGGACGATCTTGCGGTGCCGGGGCTGCTGGCCGTCCGCACACGGCGCACGGCACCGCCGCCGGCCAATCTTCCCGCCTTCCTGAACGCCTACAACACGACGCTGCTGATGCCGGTGGCCCACGGCGCCGGCGGTGGCGATTACTGGATCGTCTGCGACGCCCCCTCGGGCCCGTCGCTGTTCGATCGGGTTGTCGACCCGGCCGCGCTGCCGACGGACAGCGAACTGGGATCGGTCTATCTGCGGCCGCTGGCGCTGGCGCTCGGCCGGTTGCATTCGCTCGGGCTGACGCATCGCGGGGTCAGGCCGTCCAATCTGTATCGGTCGCCGGAAAGCAGCCGGATCCTGCTGGCGCCGGGCTGCGTCATGCCGCCCGCCTTCGCGCAGCCGGTGCTCTACGAGCCGCCCTCGGTGGGGATCTGCGACCCGGCCGCGCGCGGTCCGGGCGTGGCGGCAGACGATGTCTATGCGCTTGGCGTCGTGTTGCTGGAGCTTGCCCTGGGCCGCGCGCCGATGGCCGGGCTCGACGACGAGCAGATCGTGCGCCGCAAGCTCGAGCTCGGCAGCTTCCAGGCGCTGACCCTGAACGAACGGCTGCCGCCGGTGCTGGTGTCGCTGCTGCGCTCGATGCTGGCCGACGATCCGCAGGCGAGGCCGGCCCTCGCCGCCCTCGGCGAGCACGGGATCGGCGCGGAACGTCCCAAGGCGCCGCGGCCCGAGGCGCGGGCGCCGCGGCCGCTGATGGTCGGCAAGACCCCGGTCTGGACGGCCCGCGCGCTGGCGCTGGCCTTCGCGCGTCAGCCTGCGGAGGCGCTGGCGATGCTCCGGTCCGGCGTGGTGGACCAATGGCTGCGACGCGCGCTGGAGCAGCCTCTGCCGGCGGGACGGATCGAGGATGCCACGCGCGGCGGCCGCGAGCGTGCCTCCGAGGCGGCCGAGACCATGATCCTGATGCAGACGGTTGCGCTGCTCGATCCGCTGGCGCCGCTGTTCTGGGCCGGCGTCTGGTTCTGGCCCGACGCGGTGCCTGCCATGCTGGCCGCGCAGATCACCGGGTCGGATCGCGACATCGTCGGCGATGCCATGCGGCACGGGGCGTTGCGACGCTGGGCGCTGCTGACCGGACGCGGCGTCCTGATGATGGTCGAAGAGGTGGAGCGCCGCAGCGCCCGGGTGGCGCGCCTGCCGGTGCCAGCCCTGCGGCTGCCGACCCTGGCCTACAGCCTCAACCCGTTCCTGTGCTGCATGTCGCCCGCCCTGGGCGGCGCCTGCGTGCAGCAGGCCGGACAGCTGGTCACAGCACTCGAGGCGATGGTCTCGGCGCAGCCCGGCGCAACCGGGCGCCTGCTCGACACCCAGATGCTGGCACTGCTGGCGGCCCGCTCGGATTCCAGCTCGGACGTCGCCGAGCTGACAATCCCAATGAATGCCGACGAGCGTCTGCTGGACCTGCAGGCGCTGGCACAGGCGCAGCTGCAGGGTCGCCGCGTGATGCAGGCTGCGTTGCCGCCGTCGAGTGCCGCAGGCACCGTCGCCGTCACGCTGCCGAAGCTGGCGGCCCGCCTGCTGCCGCCTGCGCGGGACCGGCTGAAGGGCTGGCCCGGCAAGGGGCAGCGCCTGCGGCGCCTGGAGCGTCTCGATCAGGCGGCGTCGCAGGGTGATCTGGTGGCGATGCTCGACCTGTCGTGCCGGGATGACGCGTGGGCCGTCGACGATGCGGCGATGATCGAGGCGCGCAGGCAGGCCCAGACGCTCAGGACGGCGCATCGCGACTCGATCCAGGCCGCTCCGGTCCGCGCACAGGCGGCGCGCGCAGCCGGTCGCGAGGTGGCGATCATCGCCGGCATCATGACGCTGGTCGGCGCGGTCGCAATCGGGATCATGCCGTGATGGCGGGTGCGTCACGCCGGAAAAAGGCCGGCCGCGAGGCAGCGCGGTCGGGCAGGGCCGGACCTGGTCAGGCCGCGACGCTCTGGCTGGGCGGCATCGGCTGCGGCGCGATGATCGTGCTGTCGCCGGCGAGCGCGATCCTGATGGCGTTGCTGACCGCCCCGGTCCTGCTGGTCGCCCTGCTGCCCGAGGATGGCCCGGGCGGCCGGGTGACGCGCGCGGCGCTGCTGTTCGGACTGGCAGCGAGCATCCATCCGCTGAGCCTGCTGTGGCAGACCGACGGGACGCTGGCCGCGGCGATGCATCTCGTGCGCCAGCCGTTCATTCTGCTGACGGCCTGGATGTCGATCGGCGCCGGCTGGCTGGTCGGCGAGCTTGCGACGGCCACGCTGAAGCTGACGGCTGATCTGGCCGCCGCATCCCGCCGCCGGGCCATCGCCGCTACCCTGGCCGAGCTGGAAGAGGAATGGGGGCCGCTGCTGCCGCTCGACGATGCGGCCTTGTCCGACGGTGCTGGCCGCGCCGTGTCCGGACCGCGCAGCGGCGGTCCGGGAGCGCCTCAGGCTGCCTGATCGGCCAGGCGCCGGGTGGTGACCTGCGTCTTCATCGCCTTCTGCACCTTCTCGAACGCGCGCACCTCGATCTGGCGCACCCGCTCGCGGGAGATGTTGTAGTGCTGCGACAGGTCCTCGAGCGTCGAGGGCTCCTCGCTCAGCCGGCGTTCGGTCAGGATGTGCCGCTCGCGGTCGTTCAGCGTCTTGAGCGCGTCGCCCAGCAACGCCTTGCGGCCACTGAACTCCTCGCTTTCCGCCAACGTCTGCTCCTGGCTCTCGCTCTCATCGACCAGCCAGTCCTGCCACTCGCCCTCGCTGTCGGCCCGCACCGGAGCGTTGAGGCTGTGATCGGGCGCTGCCAGGCGACGATTCATGTTGATCACGTCCTGCTCGGACACACCCAACGTGGTCGCGATGTGATCGACCTGCTCGGGCTGCAGATCGCCATCCTCGATCGCCTGCATCTGGCCCTTCAGCCGGCGCAGGTTGAAGAACAGCTTCTTCTGCGCGGCGGTGGTGCCCATCTTCACCAGCGACCAGCTGTGCAGGATGTATTCCTGGATCGCAGCCCGGATCCACCACATCGCGTAGGTCGCGAGCCGGAACCCGCGGTCGGGATCGAAGCGCTTCACCGCCTGCATCATGCCCACGTTGCCTTCGCTGATCAGCTCGCTGATCGGCAGCCCATAGCCGCGATAGCCCATGGCGATCTTGGCCACGAGGCGCAGATGGGAGGTGACGAGCTTGTGGGCGGCGGCCGTGTCCTCGCTGTCGCGCCAGCGCTTGGACAGCGACAGCTCCTCTTCCGGCGCCAGCATCGGGAACTTGCGGATTTCCTGGAGGTACCGGGAAAGGTTGCCTTCGGGACTGACATTGATGACGGCAGAGACCATCGAACGGCTCCTTTCGCCTGAGCGGCTGCGGGATATCGCTGTCCTTACGGCACAGCGGGACGACGGTTTCGCAGCACGTCAGCATGGGCGCGGGTGAGGGCTTCACGTCCCCGAGACCCTCCCCGTCAACAGGCAGAGGTGTTCCGGGACGTCCGGACCGGCGGGCGCGCCCGCTCGTCGGAATGGGGGATTTCTAACCGGACCGGGTTGGTCCTGTCAAGAATCCGGGCCTTTCCGAACCCTGAACTTCCTGTCATCCCGGGCCGGGGAACAGGCATTGCCGCAACATCAGGAAGTCGTCCGGAGGCGGCGTCTCGAAGCGCAGTTCGACCCCGGTTGCAGGATGCCGGAACCCCAGTCTGGCCGCATGCAGCGCCTGCCTGGGGAAGTCGAGCGCGGCACGCCGTGCGGCGTCCGGCAGCAGCCTGGCGGCTGCGGGCACGCGTCGCAGATACACCGGATCGCCGAGCAGGGCGTGGCCGTTCTGGGAGAAGTGCACGCGGATCTGGTGGGTGCGGCCGGTGGCGAGCACGCATTCGACCAGGCTGACGGCAGCGTGCGCCACCTCCAGCGTGCGGTAGTGGGTGAGTGCCGCCTTGCCGCCGCGGGCGACGACGGTCATGCGCTTGCGGTCTCGCGGATCGCGGCCGATCGCGCCCTCGAACTCCCCCTGCGACGGCGACGGCAGCCCCCAGCACAGAGCGAGGTAGCTGCGCTCGATGGTCCGGGCGGCGAAGGCGTCCGACAGGGCGGCCAGCGCCTGCTCGGTCTTGGCCACGACCATGGTGCCGGAGGTGTCTTTGTCGAGCCGGTGCACGATGCCCGGACGGCGCTCGCCGCCGATGCCGGGCAGACTGTCGCCGCAATGGGCGAGCAGCGCGTTGACCAGGGTGCCGTCCTCGTTGCCGGGTGCAGGATGCACCACCAGCCCGGCGGGCTTGTCGAGCACGATCAGGCTGTCGTCCTCGTAGAGGATGGCGAACGGGATGGCCTGCGAGGCCGGCCGGGCCGCGACCGGCGCCGGCGGCAGCAGCTCGAACCGCATGCCCGGCCGCACCGGCTCGGCCGGCGACCGCAGCGCCTGCCCGTCGCGGCGCACATGACCCTGCTCCATCAACCCCTTGACGCGCGAGCGCGACAGGCTAGGGGTGGCCTCCGCCAGGAAGCGGTCGGTGCGCATCCCGTCATGCGACGCCTCCGCCACCACCGACAGCAGACGCGGCCCCGCCGCGGCATCGGTGGAGAGCGGCGGCATCGGCGGGGAACGGGGCTCCATCGTGGCGTGGCTCCAGCTGCTTCGGGAGAGAGTGGGATGCGCGGGACCAGGGCGCTGCTGGCGCTGACGATCGGCATGGGCGTGCTGATCGTGGTCGGCACGACGGCGCTGATCGTGATCATCGTGCACCGGCTGGCGCATCCGGCGCCGGCATCGGTGGCCGCAGCGCCGGTCATGCCCGGTGCGGCATTGCCTGCGCTGCAGCGGGAGCCTGCCGGCACGCGGGTGACGGCGCTCGCCAGGCAGTCCGACACGCTGCTCGCCATCGCCCTGAGCGGCGGCGGCCCGGACCGCGTGCTGGTCTGGGACCTGTCTGCCGGCCGCGCGCTTGCCGAGATCCGCCTCGCGCCCTAGCTGCCGCTGAACCAGTTGTAGCCTTGGTCCTCCCAGTAGCCGCCCGGATAGCTGTTGGTGACGAACACGGCGGCGATGTATTTCGGGTTCTTGAAGCCGAGCTTGGTCGGGATGCGCAGCCGCATCGGATAGCCGAACTCGGTGGGCAGGGGCTTGCCGGCGAAATCCAGCGCCATGGTCGTCTGCGGATGCAGCGCCGTCGCCATGTCGATGGAGGAATAATAGCGATCGGCGCACTTGAAGCCGACATAGCGCGCGGTGGTGTCGGCGCCGACATGCTGCAGGAAGCTGGCGAACGGCACGCCGCTCCACTGGCCGATGGCGCTCCAGCCCTCGACGCAGATCAGGCGGGTGATCTGGTCCTGCTGCGGCATCGCGCGCAGCCGGTCGAGCGTCCAGGGGGTCTTGTCCGACACCAGCCCTGACACTTCGAGCTTCCAGTCGTCGCCATCGGTGTCCGGCGCATTGTCGATCGGATAGAAGGCGTTGAACGGGAACGGCCGGGTGATGCGGCTGGCGGCGTAGGTCGGCGCCAGCCTGGTCTTGCTGAACAGCAACCCCTGCACCCGGTCGTTGAAGCGCGACATCGCCAGCAGCACGCGATCGACATCGTCTCCGTCGGCCAGGTTGCAGCCCGACAGCATCGTCAGCGCGCCCAGCGACATCCCGCCGCGCAGGAACGCGCGCCGCTCGAGCCGTTCCAGCCGGGACTGCAGCGTCTGCAGCAGCGCACGCCGTTCGGCACGCGCCTGCGGCGACCGGCTGGTCTCGTCGCTCATGGCTCGACCTCCGCCTGCGAGGCGGCCAGGCGTGCCCGTCCCGTGATCATGGCCGGCAGCGTCCGCGGCACCAGCGCCACCAGAACCAGATGCACCACCACGAACAGCACGATCCCGGTCATGGCAAAGAAATGGATCCAGCGCACCGTGCCGTAGCCGCCAAGCACCGCGTCGATCGCCTGCAGCTGCACCGGCTTCCACAGCCCCAGCCCGGACACGACGGCAGCCACCCCCAGCAGCAGCACGACGAGGTAGAGCAGCCGCTGCACCGCGTTGTAGGTGCCGAGCTTGTGCTTCAGCCGCAGGGTCAGCGCCTCGCCCAGGTCGCGGAAGAAGGCGCGCGGCGTCAGCGGCAGGAAGGTGCGCATGAAGTGGCGTCCGAACAGCCCGTAGGCGAAATAGATCGCCGCGTTGGCCAGCAGCAGCCACATCGCCGCGAGATGCCACGCGATCCCGGCGCCGAGCCAGCCGCCCAGGGTCGCCCAGGCCGGGAACCGGAAGGGCAGCAGCGGCGAGGCGTTGTAGATCTGCCAGCCGCTGGCGACCATCACCACGATCGCGACCGCATTGAGCCAGTGGGTCACCCGCACGACAAGCGGATGGATGACCGTCAGCCGCAGCGGCCGCGATGGGGTGATCGTCTGGTCGGCCATGACCGCTGCTCCCTGTCCGGCGTTGCCGCTGTTATACGACAGTGCGGCCTCGCCGGTTACCCGCTCTACATCGGCGGGACGGCGCCGTCTTCACCGACGATGATGCGCTTAGCCTCCACCGTACCGTCCGCAGCCTTCGGACCGAAGCTGACCACGTGCGCGCCGACCTTCAAGAGGTCCTTCGCACCCGGCTCCAGATCCACCACCGGCGCGTCGTCCGGCACCATCAGCTTCTTCTGGCCGCCCTTGTAGTCGACGGTCATGGTGCGTCCCGACGTGCCGATCACCGAGCCGATGGTGCCGTTGGTCATCGAGGACCCCTTGCCGAGATCCCAGCCGTAATTGCCCTCGCCCGACCCGCGCATGCTTTCGGGGAACACCGTCACCTCGAGCGCCTTCAGCGTGCCGTCCGGCTGCGGCACCGCCGCCGTGCCGATGAAGCGACCCGCCTTGACCGCGTCGAGCGACGCCTTCTTGGCCCCGACATAGCCGGTGTCGGCCGCGAGCTTGAGCGTGATCGGCCCGGCGTGACTGCGCAGGGTCACGGTGTCGCCCTTGATGGCGGTCACCACGCCCCGGGTGCGCGGCGGAACCTGCGCCACCGCGTTGCCGGCGACGAGCGCCAGAGCGAGGCCGGCGACGATGGCGTGGGATGATCTCATGGGGATGGCTTTCCTGCGTTCTGCGCCGTCCGGGACGCGGCGGCCTCTCGGCGTCGTGCACTACGATCAGGCAGGAGCCGAGTTGCCTGCCGGCGGCGTCATGGCCGTCGGGCGGCTCAGGATGCCCGTCGGCGAGCTCGCCCCGCCATCCGCCTGAGCACCGGCGGCATCGGCCAGGCGCGCCGAACCGGGCCGGCGACATCCGATCGGCCTGCCGCGGCGGCCGGGGATGCGGCGGGCGTCGCCAGTGCCGCAGCCCGCTGCTCGAACAGCGCGAGTGCCCGGTCGTAGAGCGGCTGATCGATGTCGACGAGTGGAGCCAGCAGCCGGTCGAGCCCGGCGCCGGCCGGTTCCCGCTTGTGCCGGATCAGCTCGGCGTTGGTGTCGAGCATCGTCTCCAGCACCTGCTGCGGCGCCACCGGCTGCATGTCGAGCCCGAGGGCCTGGTTGAACAGCAGGCGGGACGGCTCGAAGCGCTCCATGATGCCGAACGTCGTGAAGCCGCGCAGGGTCGCCCAGGCCTGCTCGAGCGCGCCTGCCGGATCGGACAGGATCAGGTCCTGCGGTTCCAGCAGCGTCTTGTTGCTGGTGCGGATCAGCTGTCCGGTCATGGCGTTGCGGATAGTGGTGTGCGCGATCACCGTCGGGTGGCCGAAGAACGCCTCGATCGAGCAGCTGCGCGCCAGCCGCAGCAGATCGTAGCCATCGCGGTCGGGATGCGGCCGGTGCGCCCGCCAGAAGTGATACAGCGACAGCAGGCGCGACTTCGGCGCCCGCAGCATCGTCACCATGCTCAGCCGGCCGGGGATCGAGCGGCAGCAGGAGACGTCGAAATGCCCCGAGAACAGGTCGTAGGTGGCCAGCTCGTTGATGGTCCAGTCGCCCAGCGTGTCATGGCGCTCAGGACAGATCCGGTCGGACGCGAACTGCGAGCACAGCATCGCGTGCAACGTGGTGCCGCCGCATTTCGGCAGATGCACGAACACCAGCCGTCGCCCGTCGAGCTCGTGGTCGCAGAGGCGGCCGATCCGGTTGAAGCGAAGCCGCTGCGTGCGGGCCTCGACCGATCCTGTGAGGTGGCGTCTGAGGTCTTCCGCCGCGCCGGTCTCCATCGGCTGGTAATGCCGATGGTTCGCGGCGATCTCCTCGGCCGAAGGCGAGCGGCCCAGCAGCCACAGGTAGCCGTTGACGATGTCGGCCTCGCTGATCACCGACTGGCCGTCCGTGACTGCTGCCGGCGCCGCCACCGGCATGACCGGAAATCGCGCGGACGGGCGGCACCGAGCGTCTTTTCCCTGACGGCCGGCTCGCGACCTGTGATGCGGCCGGACCGCGGCGGGCCAGGCGGGTCATCGGCATCTGCCGCGCCTGACCGGCATCCGACCCCAGACAAAGTTGCCTCAAATATGGGCGATCGCTGCGCAGGAGCTATGCAAACGCTGATCTCGACCGGCCGGTCCATTACCCCCACATGGTGGCGACCGGAGCGGGCTTGCTGCTTCCTTTGACTGGAATGTTCATCGTGCCGACCTTCACCAAACTGCCGACACTTCCCACTCGCGACATGGGTACCCTCGTCTTCCGCGGCGTCGCGACGGCGGCCACCGTCGTCATCGCCGGCGGCATGTGGCTGATGATGACTTGAGACGTACGTCACCAGAGCGACCGCGACGGCACCTTTATGCGGCGACTGGATTGCCAGCCTCTCACAGAGGGCCTCTGGCTGTTGGAAACGTGGCATTGCTGTGTCTCCATAGCGTCACAGCAACGTCACACAAGGCGTCTCAGTAGTCATTCTGAGTTTTGTTGCAGTCAGTATCACAAAACTTCAACGGTTTAGGCTGCTGTTCGTAGTAGAAGATGACAAGTGCAGTATTAATGCGGAGATCTAAAGTAACAGTGAGTTGTATTGAACCAAAGGTGGGTTCCGGATTGGGCGATTGCGATTAAGCATGTGCTTAGGAAGGAGATTTTGATCTGGCCTGTCTGTGACCTATAGGTTGGCGGATGACCAGGACGGCCGACATCGATGCCTGGGTGCAAGTCGAACCGACGTGTTTACGACGCTGACTTGAGAGACGGGCAGTAGGCCCTGATCGCTCTGTTGCGCTTGGTGGCCAGTGGCGGAAGACATTGCTACATGAACTTGTCAATGTGATGATGTTGCTTGTGCAAGCGGCGTGGTTTGGCGCTGGCTGGTCAAGCGGGGTCATGCCGAGGCCAATCCATGATCCGGTCAGATTCTTGTTAAAGGTGCCAGTCAGGGCAACACAGAAAAGCCAAGAGATGCTCTTGAGAGAAGGCATCATACAGTTTTGCTATGGTCACATGCTCCGCATTTTGCCAGCGCTCCATATCAACTCGCCGCCAGCGTGATTCTGACTTAGATTGAAAGCCGCGCTGGCACGACTACCTTCCTCCGAGACCACCACAACTTCACAGTTAAAGCTTGTGACGTTCGTACGAGCGTTATGCACAACCCTCGCATAGGCGCACTAAAGCGAAGCGTCTTCTCGGGATTAACGACGGCGAAGTCGACGTATTGGGCCATGTTTGGGAACAAGTCGACACGCTCGGAGCTGTATGCCTACTTTAGCGGACATGCTTCATCAAGGCGGATCAAGATATTGGTGATGGATGCAGGTGTTTCAACAGAGGTTAGGTAGGGCCGACAGTTCATGGCTGCTTTGCCGCTCAAATTGCCCACTCTGAACGGCAGAACAACCTGCGCGTCGCCCAACTTCGCGTTACATGCGGCTAGGTTGTCGAAGTGGATCTTGAGCCGGGGACGCAACAGCCACCGCCGCAGCGGTTCCGTGGTGATCGTTGCGAACATTCCGAGGGTGAAAGTGAGAACTGCCGGGGCCAGAATTCAAGTGATTGTAGGCATGCGTTCACAGTAGACGTTCTCGAGAAAAGTGTCAGCGGTCACCGTCGCGGGGACGGAGGGCCAAGCCCTCCGCACATTTAGAGGCGTCTCGACCACTGCCACATAGCGGCGAGCCTTGGTGCCTGTTTAGTGTCATTTTACTTCTTTTCCCATGTCACAATGCGGGGTGATGTTCCCATTCAATCGCTCAACCCTGCTTTCCGACGTGATCCGCGAGACGTCTTGGCTTGAGATCGTGTGCCGCCAGCGCGATTGCGCGGAGCGCTTGTCCGTAAGCAAGCTGGTCCACGAGCACGAAGTGGAGGCGACGCCTAGTCTGTGGTCGAGGCTGTCACTGCGGCATGCCCGGATCGCGCTGCGCATGTCCACTGGACGGATGGACGGAGGCGCGCCGGCCGATGTGCCCGACCATGGTCCGCTAAAGCGCCCGAGGGAGCGCCTACAAGCCGCCACCATGGGCAGGATAGCCACGATGATCGGGCGTTTGTCCGCTGCCGGTCCATCCCGCCCAGTGCCGTCTACGCAGCGGCCAGGGCGTCAAGAATGTCCTAAGGCATTGATAGTTGGCGTCCCGTAGGGGATTCGAACCCCTGTTACCGCCGTGAGAGGGCGGTGTCCTAGGCCCCTAGACGAACAGGACATGGCCAGTGGCGGAGCATGTAGGGCAGCATCGGACTCGACGCAAGCCCCATGCGGTTCAGGCTGGCCTGTCGGAATGGGGCTGGCGGTCCCCGCTTCCCGCGCGGGGCAATGCAGCCGGTTCGTTGCGTCCGGGGGCGGATCTCGACACAGTGTCGCAGGCTCATGGCCCGCTTCCCAGCCGGGCATTCCCGCCCGCATCCCCGTGTCCGCAGAGCCGCGCCGCCGGCATCCGATCCCGTATCCGGAGCAACCAACAACATGCTGAGCGCCGAGACCGCCAACTTCGCCAGCGTGTCGGGCGCGTTCCTGCTGGCGTTCCCGGCCCTGTTCTCGATCGTCAACCCGCTCGGCGCATCGCTGATCTTCGCCGAGGTGACCGACGGCCGCAGTGCCGCTGAACGCCAGATGCTGGCGCGCAAGGTGGCCCTCTACGGGTTCCTGATCCTGCTGGTCTCGCTCTGGATCGGCAGCACGCTGCTGGCCTTCTTCGGCATCACCATCGGCGCGCTGCGCATCGCGGGCGGGCTGGTGGTGGCGGTGCGGGCCTGGGGCCTGCTGCAGGCGCCGGAAGCCCAGGAGGCCAACAAGGAGCGGCAGGCGAGCCAGGACGGGCGCACGGCGGCGGCCGACGTGTCCTCGACCGCGTTCTTCCCGCTGACCATGCCGTTCACCGTCGGGCCGGGCAGCATCTCGGTGGCGATCGCGCTGGGCGCCGAGCGTCCCGACCAGGGCGGGCTGCTGAACCGCATCGAGTTCACCGTCGGCACCTGCCTGGCGGCTGCCCTGGTCTGCCTGCTGGTCTGGATCGCCTATGCGAGCGCGCCGCGCCTGGTGCGGATGCTGGGCCGATCGGGTGCCCGGATCGTGACCCGGCTGGTGGCGCTGATCCTGCTGTGCATCGGCGTGCAGATCGTGGTGTCGGGCGTGCAGGAGGTGCTGGCAGGAGCCCTGGCGCATCTGCCCGGCGGCTACGGGGTCGGCGTCCGGAAGTGACGGGATGCGGGACACCGCCGACGCCGGGCCGCGCCCCGAAGTCAGGCGTCCAGGCTTGCGTCCCAATACAGGAAGTCGAGCCAGGTCTTGTGCAGGTTGTCGCGCGGCGCATGCCGCTTGGCGGCCTCGTCGACCTGGCGCGGCGACGGCTCGAAGGGCTTGCGCAGCAGCTGCATGCCGCTCTGCTTCAGCGACTGGCTGCCCTTGCGCAGGTTGTCGCGCTGGCAGCAGGTGACGACATTGCTCCAGCACGTCATGCCGCCGCGGCAGCGCGGCACCACATGGTCGAAGGTCAGCTCCTTGGCCGACAGCTCCTGGGTGCAGTACTGGCAGCGGAACCCGTCGCGCAGGAACACATGGTAGCGGGTGAAGGCGACGCGCTTGCGGCGATGATACTGCTTCAGCGCCACCACCGACGGGATCGGGAACGACCGCGTCGCCGACCGCACCTCGGTGTCGTAGTTGATGACCGGCGTCACGCGGTCCTGCAGCACCGCGACCAGCGCGTCCTGCCAGGACCAGACCGACAGCGGTCCCCAGCTCATCGGCTGCATGTCGGCGTTCAGCACCAGCGTCTGCAGGTTCTGCATGTGGCTCATGCCGCGGCCGCTCCGCCGCGGCCGGGTTCAGCACCGGCGGTGCGGCGGCGGGACGGGCGGAGCGCGGCATCGGGGTGGATTGCCGAAGCGTGCGGGCCGCCGTCGAACAAGAGCGCATCCTTTCACGGACGTCGCGTCATCGCCTGGGCATTCAGTCAAACGAAACGCCAGTCGCGGTGCGCCGTCGAGAACCTGTTGGTTTTATTGCAGGCCGGGCAGGGATTCGCAAGTCGAGGGCCGTCCGGCGGCAGCAGCGCCGCTCCGGCGGCGGGATGCCGAGGGCAGCAATGGCGCTCGTGACCCGGTTCGCGCCAAGTCCCACCGGCCTGCTGCATCTGGGCCATCTGCATGCGGCGCTGTCCGGCTGGAGCCGGGCCCGGACGGCCGGCGGACGCTTCCTGCTGCGACTCGAGGACATCGATCCCGGCCGCTGCCGGCCCGACTTCGCCGCCGCGGTCGTGGAGGATCTCACCTGGGCCGGGCTCGACTGGGACGGTCCGGTCCGGGTGCAGTCGGCGCATCTGGTTGAATACCGCGCGGTCCTGGACGGGCTGGCGGACCGGGGGCTGCTTTATCCCTGCTTCTGCACCCGCGCCGACATCCTGGCCGATATCGCAGCCTCCGGCTCGGCGCCGCACCAGGCGCCGGACGGCTCGTCGCTCTACCCCGGCACCTGCCGTCGGCTGGAGGCCTCCGAGCGGGCGGCGCGGCTGGCCGGGGGGCAGATGCCGGCCCTGCGCCTCGACATGGCCGAGGCCGTCCGGCAGGCGGGGCCGCTCGATCGCCTGGAGGAAAGGAGAGGCCGCATCGTCTGCCGGCCGGCGCTGTTCGGCGACGTGGTGCTGGCGCGCAGGGAGGTGCCGGCCAGCTACCATCTGTGCGTCACCCATGACGATGCCCGGCAGGGGGTGACGCTGGTCACGCGCGGCGCCGATCTCGAGCCCAGCAGCGACCTGCACCGGCTGCTGCAGGCGCTGATGGGCTGGCCTGAGCCCGGCTACGCGCATCATGGCCTGCTGCGCGACGCCGCCGGACGCCGCCTGGCCAAGCGCGACGGCGTCCCGAGCCTGCGCCGGATGCGCGCGGACGGCGTCACGCCTGCCCGCATCCAGGCGATGGCGGGATTCGCTTGAGCCGACGTATCGTCGCCGCCGTGGAGGGACCCGCATGGACGCGCTGCCGCTGAACCCGCTGCTCTACCAGATCAACACCCGCGTGCTGATGCGCGCCATGTCGACGGTGCTGGGCCGCCAGGCCGGCTTCGACGACGTCCCGGACGAGGCGCTGGCCGCCCTGCGCGCGCTGGGCTTCGACTGGCTCTGGTTCCTGGGGGTGTGGCAGACGGGTGCTGCGGGCCGGGCGATCTCGCGCGAGACCGCGTCCTGGCAGCCGGGCTTCCGCCAGGCGCTGCCGGACCTGTCGCCGGAGGATATCTGCGGCTCGCCGTTCGCGGTCGCCGGCTATGGCGCCGAGGCGGCGTTCGGCGGCAACCCGGCGCTGGCCCGGCTGCGCGCGCGGGCGAACCAGGCCGGCCTGCGGCTGATGCTGGATTTCGTGCCGAACCACATGGCGCCCGATCATCCCTGGGCGAGCCTGCGTCCGTCGCTGTTCGTGCGCGGCACCGAGGCGGACCTGTCGGCGCAGCCGCAGAACTGGCTCCGTCTCGAGCACGGCATCGTGGCGCACGGGCGCGACCCGTATTTCCCCGGCTGGCCCGACACGATCCAGCTCGACTACGCCAACCCGGAAACGCAGACGGCGATGGCGGAGATGCTGCTCTCGGTCGCGAGCCAGTGCGACGGCGTGCGCTGCGACATGGCGATGCTGCTGCTGCCCGACGTTTTCGAGCGCACCTGGGCGGTGCAGCTGGACGGCCGCCGCGTGCCGCCGTTCTGGCCGGACGCGATCGCCGCGGCGCGGATGCTGCATCCGGGCGTCTGCTTCATGGCGGAGGTCTATTGGGGGCTGGAGCACAGGCTGATCGGGGAGGGGTTCGACGTCGCCTACGACAAGGCGCTCTATGACGGCCTGCGCGACGGCGATGCCGGTCGGGTTCGCGACGGCCTGAGCGCCGAGCCGGGGCGTCAAGCGCATCTGGCGCGCTTCCTGGAGAACCACGACGAGCCGCGCGCCGCCGCCACCTTCGCCTGGCCGCAGCACCGGGCGGCAGCCCTGCTGGCGCTCGCGGCACCCGGCCTGCGGTTCCTGCACCAGGGCCAGCTCGAGGGCCTGCGCACCCACATCCCCATCCATCTCGATCGAGGCCCGGACGAGCCGGTCGACGAGGCGGTGCTCGGCTTCTACCGCGCGCTGCTGCCGGTGCTGGCGGAGCCGGCGCTGCGCTCCGGTCGCTACGAGGCGCTGGCGCCGGTGGCGGCCTGGGACGGCAATTCCAGCCACGAGCGCTTCGTGGCCGCCCTCTGGCACGACGGATCCGGCCCGAGATACCTGGTGGCGGCGAACTACGGACCCGACCGCGGGCAATGCCGGCTGCCCATGCTGCTGGGCGAGGGGACGATCGCCCTGTCGGACCGCCTGGGCCCGGAACGCTACGAGCGCGACGGGGCCGAGATCATGACGGCCGGGCTCTATCTCGACCTGCCGGGCTGGGGCTGCAACCTGTTCGCGATCGGCTGATGCCGCGCAGCACCACGCTGTCGGGACGCAGCCTTGCCGCACCGGCGGTTTCCTCGGCCGGCCAGCCGCACTAGCTTCGGCGGGAATCCGAAGCTGTGGCAGAATGCATCATGGACCTCATCGCCGCCCGCCTGAACAAGATCAGCCCGAGCCAGACCATCGCGATCTCGACCAAGGCGCGCGCGCTGAAGGCGGCCGGCCGCGACGTGATCGGCCTGTCGGCGGGCGAGCCCGACTTCGACACGCCCGAGAACGTCAAGCAGGCGGCGATCCGCGCGATCGCGGCCGGGCAGACCAAATACACCGACGTCTCCGGCACGCCCGCGCTGAAGCAGGCGGTGGCGGCGCGGTTCCGCCTGGATTCGGGCCTGGATTACACCGCCGACGAGATCATCGTCTCCACCGGCGGCAAGCAGGTGATCTTCAACTGCATGGTCGCCACGCTGAACGCCGGCGACGAGGTCATCATCCCGTCGCCCTGCTGGGTGTCCTATCCCGACATCGTGGCGCTGGCCGACGGCACGCCGGTGATCGTCCCGTGCGGGCCGAACTCCGGCTTCAGGCTGCGGGCGGAGGATCTGGAGGCGGCAATCACGCCGCGGACCAAGTGGTTCATGCTGAACTCGCCCAACAACCCGACCGGCGCCGCCTATTCGGCCGAGGATCTGCGTCCGATCTGCGACGTGCTGCTGCGCCACCCCGACATCTGGATCTTCACCGACGATATCTACGACAAGCTGATCTATGACGGGCTGCGCGCCGCCACGGTCGTGCAGGTCGAGCCCCGGCTGCGCTCGCGCACGGTGACGATGAACGGATGCTCCAAGGCCTATGCCATGACCGGCTGGCGCATCGGCTTCGCCGGCGCCCCGGCCGTTCTGATCAAGGCGATGGACAAGCTGCAGAGCCAGTCCACGTCGAACCCGTCCTCGATCAGCCAGGCCGCCGCGCTCGAGGCGCTGTCGGGTCCGCAGGACTTCATCGCCGACATGGTCCGCACCTACCAGGCGCGCCGGGACCTGGTGGTGGAGATGCTGAACGCCGCCCCCGGCCTCGCCTGCCACAAGCCGGAGGGCGCCTTCTACGTGTATCCTTCGATGCAGGGCTGCATCGGCAGGACCAGCGCCGGCGGCGTCCTGATCGCGGACGACGAGGCCTTCGTCACCGCACTGCTGGAGGAGCAGGGCGTCGCCGCGGTGCCGGGGGCGGCCTTCGTGTTTCCCGGCCATTTCCGCGTGTCGTATGCCACCGACACCGAGAGCCTGCGCGAGGGCTGCACCCGCATCCAGCGGTTCTGCGCTTCCCTGAGCTGACGGGTTCGCAAGGACGTCCCATGCCCCAGCTCGCCGCCCGTCTGTCGCAGCTGTCCGAGCCGGCCACGGTCGCCATGTCGGTCAAGGCGCGCCGGCTGCGCGAGCAGGGCCACCGCGTGATCTCGCTGGCACTCGGCGAGCCCGATTTCGCGACGCCGATGCATGCCATCCAGGCCGCGCACGACGCGGCACTGGCCGGGCAGACCAAGTATCCGCCGACCGACGGCACCGCGGCGCTGAAGCGGGCGGTGCGCGCCAAGTTCTCGCGCGAGAACGGCCTCGACTACGCCGCAGACGAGGTGATCGTCGCCAATGGCGGCAAGCAGATCCTGTTCAATGCGCTGATGGCCACGCTCGATCCGGGCGCCGAGGTGGTGATCCCGAGCCCGTACTGGGCCAGCTACCCGCTGATCGTGGAGATGCTGGGCGGGGTGCCGGTGACGGCGGCGTGCCTGGAAGCGGACGGCTTCCGGCTGCGGCCGGAGACGCTCGAGCGAACGATCACGCCGCGCACCCGGTGGGTGATCCTGAACTTCCCCAACAACCCGACCGGGGCGGTCTGTCCGCACGCGGATCTCGCAGCACTGGGACAGGTGCTGCTGCGCCATCCCGATGTCTGGATCCTGTGCGACGAGATCTACGAGCATCTGGTGTTCGGGACCGCGCCGCATGCGTCGCTGGCCCGCGTGGTGCCGGAGCTGCGCGACCGGGTGCTGACGCTGTCGGGGGTGTCCAAGAGCTATGCGATGACCGGCTGGCGCATCGGCTATGCGGGCGGCCCGGCGTCGCTGATCCGGGCGATGGCGGTGGTGCAGGGCAACGCCACCTCGGGCGCCTGCTCGATCGCCCAGGCGGCGGCCACGGCGGCGCTGGACGGGCCGCAGGCGCTGCTGCCGGTCATGCGCGAGACCTACCGGCGCCGGCGCGATCTGGTGGTGCAGGCGATGCGCGCGATCCCGGGCGTGACCTGCGCGATGCCGGACGGCGCCTTCTACGCCTATCCCGGCATCGCCGGCTGCCTCGGCCGCACCAGCGCCGGCGGCCGGTTGATCGACAGCGACGAGGCGTTCGCGCTGGCGCTGCTGGAGGAGCGGCACGTGGCGGTGGTCGCCGGCAGCGCGTTCGGCATGAGCCCGTTCCTGCGGCTCAGCGTGGCATCCGACGACGAGAGCCTGATCGAGGCCTGCCGCCGGATCGCGTCGTTCTGCGAAGCACTCGCCTGAGCGGGCGCCTGAGCGGGCGCCGGACGGTCAGCCCGGCCAGGCGCGCAGCGCGGTCCTGACCACCGCGTAGAGCGTCTCGCGATCGGCTCCGGAAGCGGCCTGCACCGACATGCCGTGCACGATCGTCATCACGTAGCTGGCGAGGTCGACCGTGTCGGTGTCGGCGGCGAGATCGCCGTCCGATACCGCGCGGTCCAGGCGCGCACGCAGTTCGGCCTCGCTGGCTTCCCGCCGGCGGATCAGCTCCCGGCGGACCGGATCGGCGGCCTCGGAGCAGACCAGCGCGCTGTTGGTGCCGAGGCAGCCGGGCGGATGGGTTTGGTCGGTCTGCGCGTCGGCATAGCCGTAGAGCATCGTCTCGACGACGCGCCGCGCCGTCGGCTCGTCCAGCGCACTGGCCAGGAACGCCATGCAGGTCGTCTGGTAGCGGTCGAGCGCCTTGCGGAACAGGGTCTCCTTGTTGCCGAACGCCGCATAAAGGCTCGGACGCGTGATCGCCATCGCATCGGTGAGGTCGGTCAGGGACGCGCCCTCGAAGCCCTTCCGCCAGAACACGTGCAACGCGGCCGACAACGCGTCATCGACGTCGAATTCCCGGTGACGTCCCATGACCCAGACTTCTCCTCCCGACGCGCCTGCCGCGGCCAACAGCACATGGCGGAATTGCACGCGGTTTACCAGATACCATACTATCCGATACAATATCGTCTGGTATGGAAAAGCTCCCTTCGGACAAGAGCAGGCGGAAGACGATGAGCGACATCAGCAGCACGCCCGAGACCTTGGCAGCCAAGCGTCCGGACATGTCCTCGCCGCCCGGGCCGGGCAGCCGCGGACCGCGCCGGACCTGGCTGCTTGGCGGAGCGGCGCTGGTGCTGGCCGGCGGCCTGGGCCTGGCGGTGCTGTCTCGTCCCGGCACCAGTCGGGCCGCGATGGCCCTGCCGCCGCCGCCGCCGGTGACCGTCAGCGCGCCGCTTGCGCGCACCCTGTCGCCGCGCACCGGCTTCCTCGGCCAGTTCTCCGCCGTGGATGCCGTCGAGCTCCGGGCGCAGGTCGGCGGCACGCTGACCGAGATCCATTTCACCGACGGCCAGATCGTGCACAAGGGCGACCTGCTGTTCGTGATTGACCCGCGCCCGTACGAGATCCGGCTGGCGCAGGCGGTGGCCCAGGTGCAGAGCGCGCAGGCCCGGCTGGCGCTGGCCGGCAGCCAGTTCTGGCGCGCCCAGCAGCTCAAGCATTCGGATTTCGGCACCGCCCAGGATGTGGACCAGCGCGACGCCGACCAGCGCGCGGCGCAGGCGACGCTCGACCAGGCGAAGGCCACCGTCCGCGACGCCGAACTCGACCTGGAATACTGCCACGTCGCGGCCCCCTTCACCGGACGGATCAGCAACCACCGCGTGTCCATCGGCAGCCTGGTGAGCGGCAGCCGCGCCGGCAGCGCGCCGACGACGCTGCTGACCACGCTGGTCTCGCTCGATCCGATCCATCTGGATTTCGACATGAGCGAGGCCGAGTATCTCGCCTTCTCGCGCGCCCATCCCGGCCAGCAGGGTCCGGCCGGCAGCCCGGTGGATATCAGCCTGGGCGACGACAACCGCTACACCACGCACGGCGCGCTCGACTTCATCGACAACCAGGTCGATCGCGGCAGCGGCACGATCCGCGTCCGGGCCACGGTGCCCAACGCCCAGCTCACGATCGCGCCCGGCGAGTTCGCGCGGCTGCGCCTGACCATGGGGCCGGCCGCGTCGGTGCTGCTGGTGCCGGACTCCTCGGTGATGCTCGACCAGTCGCAGCAGATGGTGATGACGGTGGCGGCCGACGGCAGTGTGGTGCCGAGGCCGGTGCAGACGGGCGCGCTGCGCGACGGGCTGCGCATCGTGCAGAGCGGGCTCAAGCCCACCGACCGGGTGATCATCGACGGGCTGATGCGCGCCCAGCCTGGCATGAAGGTCACACCCCAGCCGGGCGCTATCCACCTGTCCGACGACGACCAGGGCTAGGAGCGCCGGAGCATGCGTTTCTCCCACGTCTTCATCGACCGGCCGATCCTGGCCACCGTGATCAGCGTGTTTATCACGCTGATCGGGCTCGGCGCGCTGGTGACGCTGCCGATCGCGCAATATCCCGAGATCGTGCCGCCGACGGTGCAGGTGACCACCAGCTACCCGGGCGCGTCCGCCGAGGTGGTCGCGCAGACGGTGGCGACACCGCTCGAGCAGCAGATCAACGGCGTCGAGAACATGCTCTATCTGAGCAGCCAGTCCACCGGCGACGGCAAGCTCACCCTGACGGTGACGTTCCGCATCGGCACCGACCTCAACACCGCCCAGGTGCTGACGCAGAACCGGGTGTCGGATGCGGTGCCGCGCCTGCCCGACGACGTGCAGCGCCTGGGCGTCACGGTGAAGAAGGCGACGCCCAACATCCTGATGGTGGTGCACCTGATCTCGCCCGACGGGTCGCGCGACCAGCTCTACATCTCGAACTACGCGACGCTCTACGTGAAGGACAGCCTGGCGCGGCTGCCGGGCGTCGGCGACGTGCAGATCTTCGGCGATCGCGACTACGCCATGCGCGTCTGGCTCGATCCCGACAAGGTCGCTGCCTACGGCATGACCGCGGGCGACGTGGTGGCCGCACTCCGGGCGCAGAACGTGCAGGTGTCGGGCGGCATCCTGAACCAGCCGCCGCTGGCCTCGCACGAGGCGTTCCAGCTCAACGTGCAGACGCTGGGCCGGCTGAAGACGCCCGAGCAGTTCGGCAACATCCTGATCAAGTCCGACGCGCAGGGCCGCGTCACCCGCATCCGCGACGTCGGGCGCGTCGAGGTGGGGGCGGCCGACTACGGCACCTCGGCCTATCTCGACTCCGGCCGCGCGGTGCCGCTGCTGATCTTCGCCCAGCCCGGCTCGAACTCGCTCGCCGTCGAGCACAGCGTGCTGGCGACGATGAAGACGCTGTCCAAGAGCTTCCCGCCGGGCCTGTCCCAGACGGTCATCTACGATCCCACCGAGTTCATCGCCCAGTCGGTGCACGAGGTGGTCAGGAGCATCGCCATCGCCATAGCACTCGTGGTGGCGGTGGTGATCCTGTTCCTGCAGACCTGGCGCGCCTCGCTGGTGCCGGTGATCGCCATCCCGATCTCGCTGATCGGCACCTTCGCGGTGCTGGCGGCACTCGGCTTCTCGCTCAACAACCTGTCGCTGTTCGGACTGGTGCTGGCGGTGGGCATCGTCGTCGACGACGCGATCGTGGTGGTGGAGAACGTCGAGCGCAACCTCGCCCTCGGCATGACGCCGGCCGAGGCCGCACACCGCACCATGGACGAGGTCGGCGGCGCGCTGATCGCGATCGCGCTCACGCTGTGCGCGGTGTTCGTGCCGGCCGCCTTCCTGTCGGGCATCTCGGGCGAGTTCTTCCGCCAGTTCGCGGTCACCATCTCGGCGTCCACGATCATCTCGTGCGTGGTGTCGCTGACGCTGAGCCCGGCGCTGTGCGCGGTGCTGCTGCGGGCGCACACGACCGGCCACCAGGTCCGGCCGGGAATCGCGACCCGGCTGATGCAGCGCGGGTTCGGGCTGTTCAATGCCGGCTTCGACCGGCTGTCGAAGGGCTATGCCAGGCTGACCACGCGTCTGGTGCAGGCGCTGGGGCTGGTGCTGCTGGTTTATGCCGGGCTGATCGGCCTGACCGCGTTCCAGTTCTCCCGCGCGCCGCTCGGCTTCATCCCCGAGCAGGACCAGGGCTACCTGATCACCATCCTGCAGCTGCCGCCGGGTGCCACGCTCGACCGGACCGAGGCGATCGTGCGCCAGGCCAGCGCCATCATCATGCAGACGCCGGGTGTCGCGCACGCGGTGCCGTTCGCCGGCCTCGACGCCACCACCTTCACCAACGCCTCCAACGACGGCACGATCTTCTCCAAGTTCGACTCCTTCGAGAACCGTGCGCGCAACCACCTGACCGCGGACAGGATCCTGGCCGACCTGCGGGCCCGCCTGTCGGTGATCCAGGGTGCGTTCATCCTGACCATCGGGCCGCCGCCGGTACAGGGCATCGGCAGCGCCGGCGGCTTCAAGATGATGGTGCAGGATCGCCAGGGGGCGGGTTCGGCGGAGCTGGAAAAGGCGGCGCAGAGCGTGGCGGCGGCGGCCAACAAGGATCCGGACTTCGCCGGCGTGTTCACGCTGTTCAGCACGCGCACCCCGTCGGTCTATGCCGACATCGACCGCGAAAAGGCGGAGAAGGTCGGGCTGACGCCGGGCGAGGTGTTCGAGGCGATGCAGGTCTATCTCGGCTCCACCTACATCAACGACTTCAACTTCCTTGGCCGCACCTTCGAGGTGATCGCCCAGGCGGACGAGCCGTTCCGGCGCACCACCGACGATATCGGCCGCCTGCGCGCCCGCAACGCCAGCGGCCAGATGATCCCGATCGGCACCGTGGCGCGCTTCTCCAACATCACCGCGCCCTATCGCGTGCCGCGGTACGATCTCTATCCGGCGGCCGAGATCATGGGTGCCGCCGCACCCGGCGTGGCATCCGGCACCGCACTCGCGCGCATGGCGCAGATCGCTTCCAGCGTGCTGCCGAACGGGTTCGGCTTCGAGTGGACCGAGCTCGCCTACCAGCAGGAACAGAAGGGCACGCCGACGCTGCTGGTGTTTGGTGCTGCCGCCCTGTTCGTGTTCCTGGTGCTGGCGGCCCAGTACGAGAGCCTGAAGCTGCCGCTCGCAGTGATCCTGATCGTGCCGATGTGCCTGCTGGCGGCGGTGACCGGGCTGCTCGGGCGGGGGATGTCGATCGACATCCTGGCGCAGATCGGCTTCGTGGTGCTGGTGGGGCTGGCGGCCAAGAACGCCATCCTGATCGTGGAGTTCGCGCGCCAGTCGGAGGAGGAGGGCAACCATCCTGCGGCCGCCGCCGTGCACGCCGCCCGCACCCGGCTGCGGCCGATCCTGATGACGTCGTTCGCCTTTATCCTCGGCGTGCTGCCGCTCGCGGTCGCGACCGGTGCCGGCGCCGAGATGCGCCAGTCGCTGGGCACCGCGGTGCTGTTCGGGATGCTGGGCGTGACCGGCTTCGGCCTGCTGTTCACCCCGGCCTTCTACACGGTGGTGCGCAGCCTCGGGCGCCGCCGGGTGCGCGTCCGCGAGCCGGTGGGCTGAGCAGGGCCGGGCGAGGAAGAGGCGCCGCTCAGGGCTGCGCGGCGGGCTGCAGCCGGAACAGCGGCGAGTGCGCCGCGGCGTCCGCCTCGATCCGGCAGCTGCCGGACGTCGGGGCGGCGGTCTGCAACGCGGTGGGCGAGCGGCGCTCGGCTGCGATCTCGGCGCGCGCGCGCTCCAGGTCGCCCCGGAACCGCTCGCTGCCATGCAGGGCCGCCACCAGCGACGAGGCCTCCAGGAAGCCCGCCTGCACGTCGCTCAGCCAGTGCACGCCGCAGACCAGCCGGCTTTCCGACAAGGTCCGCCCCCGCTGCAGGATCTGCGCCGCCCGGTCCGGCACCAGCTCGGCCAGGATCAGGGCCGCGCCGTATTCCAGGGTCGTGTGCCCCGACGGATAGGACGGGTTGTCGTCCAGGGCGCCGCGGCGCTGCACGCAGATCGGCAGGTCGTTGCCGATATAGGGGCGGTGCCGGCGCCACAGGTTCTTGGTGCGGTCGAGCTCGGGGCCCATGTCGGCGCCGGCGTGGCTGAGCAGGAACGCCAGGGCGGGCGACGTCTTCGGGTCGATCGGGAAGCCGAGCGCGCAGGAGAAGTCGGCCAGCACCGACGCGGTATCGAGGCGCGCGTCGTTCTGCGCCAGCGTCCAGCGCGGCGTGCCCTGCAGCGCGCGCGTCCGATGGAACAGCGCGTCGTCGGCGGCCTGTTCCGGCGAGCCCGGCAGCGGCGGCGGCGGCAGGATCAGCGTGGTGTCCGGCAGGCTGGCGCCGGCGATGTAGGTGCCGGGCGGCAGCGTCTGGCGCATCGCCGCGACGCCCGGGGTCGGTGCCAGCGGCGCCTGCCGCGCGAGGGCATCGGGCAGGACGGTGCTGGCGGCGAGAAGGCCGATCAGCCCCCAGGCGGCGCGGGGGCAGGCGGTCATGGCATCAGCTTCCGGCTCAGATAGGTGAATTCGAGCGCCTGCTCCTCGGCCTTCTCGCGCAGGTTGGCGCCGGCGGCGTGGCCGCCCTCGGTCTGCTCGAAATACAGGAACGGCAGGCCGAGCGCCTCCATGCGGGCGGCGAACCGGCGCGCATGCACCGGACCCACGCGGTCGTCCTTGGTGGTGGTGAAGATGAAGGGCTCGGGATAGGCGGTGCCGCGCTTGAGGGCCTGCAGCGGCGAGATCCGCGCCAGAAAGGCGCGCTGCTCCGGCACCGACACGCTGCCATATTCGCCCACCCAGGAGGCGCCCGCCGACATGGTCTCGAAATGCAGCATGTCGAGCAGCGGCACGTCGATCACCACCGCGTGCCACAGCTCCGGATGCTGGGTGAACTCCACGCCCATCAGCAGCCCGCCATTGGAGCCGCCGCGTATGCCGAGCCTGGCGGCCGAGGTGATCCGACGGGTGACCAGGTCGCGGCCGACGGCGGCGAAGTCGTCGAACACGTGCTGGCGCCGCGTCTGCAGCCCGGCCTCGTGCCAGCGCGGACCGAACTCGCCGCCGCCGCGTATGTTGGCCAGCACGTAGACGCCGCCGCGATCGAGCCAGAGCCGGCCCAGCGCGCCGGAATAGGTCGGCGTCATCGAGATCTGGAAGCCGCCATAGGCGTAGAGCAGCGTCGGGTTGCGGCCATCCAGCGCCATCTGCCTGCGATGCACCACGAAATACGGGACCCGGGTGCCGTCGCTGGAGACGGCCTCGAACTGATCGACCACATACGGGCTTGCATCGAACTTGGCCGGCATCGACTTGATCTTCGCCACAGCGCCGGTGGCCGCGTCGGCCAGCCAGAGCTGGGTCGGATCAAGGAAGCCGGTGACGTCGAAGAAGGCGTTCTCGTCGTGCGAGGTGCTGTCGGCGACGTCGATCGAGACGTCGTCGGGCAGCGCGAGGCGCCTGGCCTCCCAGCCGTCCGGGGTCGGCGCGAAGCTCCAGGCCTGGCCGCGCACCTTGTCGTACAGCGCCGCGACCACGTGTCCCCTGGTGGTCGCCACGGTGTCGAGCGACTGGGTGTCGGTCGGCTTGAAGATCACCCTCGGCGGCGCCTCGAGGCGCGACGCGTCCAGCGACACCAGGCTGCCGGCGGTGATTGCGCCGCTGTTCTTTGGCGTCCAGTCCTGGTCGATCCTGACCACCAGCCGGTTGGCGACCAGCCCTTCCATCGTGGCCTTTCTCGGCAGGTCGAGCAGCAGCAGACCCTGTGGCGTCACCAGCCGGTACTCGAACTCGAAGAAGCTCACCGCCCGGGTGATCAGCGCCAGGCTGTGGCCGTCGCCGTCGACCAGACGGCTCGGCATCACCAGCTCGTCGGTGGGCTGGCCGCGATACAGCTCGGTCGCCTGGCCGAGCGTCTGGCCGCGGCGCAGCCGCTTGACGATGAAGGCGTAGCTCGACGGCGTCACGGTCGGGCGGCCGTTCTCCGGGCCCCAGTCGCGCGCGACCAGCAGCGTGTCGTCATCCTCCCAGGCGACGTCCTGCTTGGAGCGGGGCAGGCTGAA
>CAXTZG010000017.1:29162-46220 GCA_964248625.1 uncultured Acetobacteraceae bacterium
CCGGAACGAAGCGTCCGCTGGGCAGGTCGAACTCGCGCAGCGTCAGCGCGTCCTCGCCCCCGTCCGACAGCTGCACCAGGCAGCGGCGGTCGGCGGGCTCGTCGCAATCGACGTTCTTCCACACCCAGTTGGCGTGTTCGGCCTTCGCCAGCGCGTCGAGATCGATCGCCGTGCTCCAGGCCGGCGCCCTGGTGCGGTAGCTGGCGAGCGTGGCGCTGCGCCAAAGGCCGCGCACGTGGCTGGAATCCTGCCAGAAGTTGTAGACCCGGCCGCCGATCATGCTCGGCGCCGGGATGCGGTCGCGCGCCTGCGCCAGGGCCAGGGCCTGATCGTAGAGCGGGCGGTAGCGGGGGTCGGCCTGCAGCGTGGCCAGCGTGCGCGCGTTGTGCGCCCGGACCCAGGCCAGCGCCGGCTTGCCCTCGATCTCGTCGAGAAAGGCGGGCGGTGCGTCGGCGTCGGTTGCGCGGGCGGCGGCGGCGAACGGCCAGAGCGTCAGCAGCAGCAGGGCGGCGAGCAGCCGGGCCGACAGGGTCGAGGAGCTGGGGTGCATGTCGGTCCGGAAATCAGGGTGGCCGGCAGCGTAGCCGCGCGCCGCCCGGCCGGAAAGCGGCTCAGCCGGACGCGGTCGGCGGGTCCGGACGGGGACGTGCGAAGAACTCCCGGAACATCTCGGCGAGCGCCTGCGGCGCCTCCTCGGCGATGAAGTGTCCGGCCTCGACCGGGCCGCCCACCACCTCGCCGTCGATGCCCGCCTGCCACAGCGCGCGGGGATCGTACCAGCCGCCGATGCGGCCCCGGCTGCCCCAGACCAGCAGCACCGGACAGGCGATCCGGCGTTGCAGGGCGCGCTGTTCATGGTCGAGGGCGGGGACCGGCCCGTCGGCGGCGGCGCCATGGCCGCGCAGCTCCTCGTTCCAGGGACCTTCCAGCAGGTAGTCGGCGACGGCCTCGGGATGGAAGATCTCGCGTGCCGCGTCGGAGGCGACCAGCGCGAACCAGTCGTCCGGCGCCTTGACCAGCAGCGCCTCGGGCTTGGGATGCAGCTGGGCGAACCAGCAGGCGCGGTATCCGGCCAGCGAGAACGCCATGTCCTCGCGGCCGGCATGGTCGAGCACCGGCACCGCCTCCACCAGCCCCAGCCGGATGATCCGGTCCGGCGCCGCGATCGCCAGCCGGGCCGCGACATGGGCGCCGAAATCATGGCCGGCGACGGAAAAGCGGCGATGGCCGAGCCGGGCCATCAGCGTCAGCATGTCGTGGGCGAGCTCGGCTCCGGTCAGATGCGAGGGCAGGTCGGCGCAGACGATGCTGAACCGGTCGGCCAGCGCCGGCGCCACCTGGTGCCACATGGCATGGGTCTGCGGCTGGCCGTGCAGCAGCAGCAGCGGCTCCGCCTTCCAGCCGGCGAGCCCCCCGGTGCGCAGCCGGTAGCGGGTGCCCGCCAGGGTGATTTCCTCGTAGTGAAAGCCCGCAAAGAACATGTCGGCCTCCATCGCTGTCGCTGCCCTCCTTGTTCCCGACCCGGCTTCGGGCTGCAATGGGCGCAAGCCGGGCCACGCAGGGTCCGTGAGGAGCAAGAATGGCCGGCCTGGATCCCGATGACTGGGATGGAATGCGGGCGCTCGGGCATCGCATGCTCGACGACATGATCGACCGGCTGGCCAGCTACGGCGAGGCGGGCGGCGACGCTGCCGGGCCGGTCTGGCAGCCGATGCCGGCTGCCGAACGCCAGGCGCTGCGGCGCCCGCTGCCGCGCGGCCCGACCGAGCCGGCGGCGCTGTACGAGGAGTTCCGGCAGCGCATCGTGCCGTATGCGCTCGGCAACACCCATCCCCGCTTCATGGGCTGGGTGCATGGCGGCGGCACCGGCATCGGCATGCTGGCCGAGATGCTGGCGGGCGGGCTGAACGCCAACCTGGGCGGGCGCGACCATGCGCCGATCGAGCTGGAGCGCACCGTGATCCGCTGGGCGGCCGAGATGGTGGGCATGCCCGCCGACAGCTCGGGCGTGCTGGTGACCGGCTCGTCGACCGCCAACATGATCGCCGTGCTCGCCGCCCGCCGCGCCGCCGCCGGACCGTCGGTTCGCGCACGCGGCGTCGGCCGGCTCGGCCTGGTGGGCTATGCCGGGGCCAGCGCGCATGGCTGCATCCCGCGCGCCTTCGACATGGCGGGCCTCGGCACCGATGCGCTGCGCACGATCCCGGTGGATGCGGACCATCGCATGCGGCTGCCGGCGCTGGCCGAGGCGGTTGCCGGCGACCGTGCCGCGGGGCTGATGCCGTTCATCGTCGCCGGCACCGCAGGTGCCGTCGATACCGGCGCCATCGACGATCTCGACGGCCTGGCGGCGTTCTGCGCGGGCGAGCGGCTGTGGTTCCATGTCGACGGCGCGTTCGGCGCGCTGGCGGCGCTGTCGCCGTCGCTGAAGCCGGCGCTGCGGGGCATCGAGCGTGCCGACAGCCTGGCGTTCGACTTCCACAAATGGGCGCAGGTGCCCTACGACGCCGGCTGCGTGGTGGTCCGCGACGCGGCCGCACAGGCGGCCGCGTTTGCGCAGACGCTCGCCTACCTCAGCCGCGAGGATCGGGGGGCGGCCGGCAACGCGCCCTGGCCCTGCGACTTCGGGCCCGACCTGTCGCGCGGCTTCCGGGCGCTGAAGGTCTGGATGACGCTGGCCACCTACGGCGCCGACCGCATGGGCGAGATGGTCGACCAGTGCTGCGCGGTGGCCCGCCATCTGGCGGCCCGCGTCGAGGCGGAGCCGGCACTGGAGCTGCTGGCGCCGGTGCCGCTCAACATCGTCTGCTTCCGGGTCTGCCGGGGCGGTCCCGACCTCGACCATCTCAACGCCGAGCTGGTGAAGGACCTGCACGAGTCCGGGATCGCGGTGCCGTCCACCACCATCATCGACGGACGGCGCGCGATCAGGGCTGCGATCGTCAACCACCGGACGCAGAACCGCGATGTCGACATCATGATCGACGGGCTGTTGCGGCTCGCGCGCAGGCGCGACTGATGGCGTCCGGTGCGGCCTGACGGCCCGCCACTCGACCTGAAGCAGGTGTGCATGTCGTTGCCGGTTCGTCCTTCGTTCGGCCGCGGCCCTGGCCCGCCGCCTGTGCGGCGCCAGCCTCCGGACCGGCCGCGCTTCTGGTCGGACGGCGCGCCGATCGGAGCGCTCCCGGCCGGATGGCGCCTGCTCGGCGCGCGGCCGATCGCGGCAGAGCTGCATCTGTTCGACATCGAGGACGAGAGCGGTCGGCAGAGCTGGTTTGCCGACGGGGAAGGCCGGCTGCTCGGGCAGCGGGCCGACCTGCTGCCCACAGCCGCCATCGCGGCGCTGCGCGGCCATATCCTGGCCGGCGGACCGGTCGAGGTGCACGAGCAGGGCCGCTTGGTGCGGCTGGACCAGGCCTACATGGCCGACATCGTGCTCGATCCGCTGCTGGCATCGGCTGGCAGCCTGCTGGTTCGCGACGCGTCCGGCGGCGTGCAGCCGGTCCGGCATGCGGACGGCACCCCGATCGCGGCACTGCATCCCGGCTGGACGGCGCCGCTCGCCTTCACCGGCTTCGCGCCGCTGCTGGTGGTGGATCTGTCGCATGTCGATGGGCTCAGGACGGTCTGGTATATCGACGAGGCAGGCCGGCTGCTGGGCAGCATGCTGCATGCGCTGGGCCAGGAGATGCTCGACCGGGTCGTCGCCTACGGCGAACGGCGCGCCGGCTGGCCGCAGGACCGGATGGATCACGACCTGACCGGCTACGGCCTGCTCAACGGCGTGATCCTGGCGCAGACCGAGCCGTTGCTGCCGCCACGGCCGCGCGCTTCCCGCCTTGCGCTGGCGCCGAGTGACTCCGGATGCCGCCTCGCGCTGGTGCCGGCCCCGGTGCGGCTGGTTGCGGTGGCGCCGCCTTGGCTGCATCCGGGCGACGGCGGCGTCGACCGGCTCGTCCGGGGGTGGCTCAGGATCGAGGGCCGCCATCACATGACGGGATACGGCGCGTCGCTGCCGTTCGAGCTGCCGTTTCGGCCGAGCGTGCTGCGCCTGTCGCTGGAGCTCGGGATGGTCAGGCGGGCACGCCGCGCGACCGTCAGCCTGAATGGCTGGACGCTTGCCAGCTTCGCGATGGAGCCGCACCTCCCTGCCGCCGAACGGCGCGACATCTGGTTCCCGGCCGAGTGCCTGCAGGACCTGTCGCCCCGCTTCGAGCTGTCGTTCGATCCGCCGGACCGCTCGCTCGCCTGCCGTCTGGAGGCGGCGGCGCTGGAGATCGGGCCGGAGGCGACGCCGGTCGCAATGGCGCCGATGGCCGAGCTGATGGCCTGCTTCGCCAGCCTCGGCATCGACTGCGAGCTCGGCTTCGTGCAGCGCGTCTTCGGCGCCGAGCCGCTCGGCCTGTTCCGCTTCGCCGGCTGCGACAGCCGGCTGGATCTGCTGCGTCTGCTGGAAACCGACTTTGCTGGCCTGGGCGCGCCGGGCTCGCTGTCGGCCCGGGTGACGCGCGGACGGATCGTCCGCCCGGACGGCCAGGGCGACGAGTTCGAGGAGTTCTACATGACCGACCGGGACCGCCATTACGGCTTCCACACCTGGAAGGGTCCGGCCGACGGCACCGAGGCGGAGGCGCTCGCCGCCAACGAGCGGAAGGTCGCCTATCTGGTGCGCAAGACGGTCGAGGACCTCGAGGACGGCGAGAAGATCTGGGTCTACAAGGACCCGAAGCCGGTCGCCGATTTCCACCAGATGTTCGCCATCTTCCAGGCGCTTGGCCGCAAGGGGCCCAACAGGCTGTTCTGGATCACCCGCATGGTCGAGGGCCGCCCGCCCGGCGCGGTCGAGTGGGTCGCGCCGAACCTGCTGCGCGGCTATTCCGACCAGCCGCACGAGGACGCGCAGCGCTTCGACGCGCAGATGTGGCGCACGCTCTGCACCGCCGCCTATCGCGCCTTTGCCGAACGTGGCCGCTGACGGGCACGAGCCAGCCATCCGGGATGCCTCACGACCATCGCCTGCCTTGGCGAGATCGTCAGCCACGCGGTCCGGTTCGAGCCCGTGTCGGGCTGCTGCCGGCTGAACGGGATCGTGTCCCGCGAGGGTGTCCGGCAAGGATGCCACACGGTCGGCCAGGGCTTCGCTGACACGTGGCGACACCTGGCATCTGCACGAGGGATCGACGAGGTGTGCCGTCCGTGGCGGGCCGTCGACCAGCACGGCATCGTGCCCGACATCCCAGGACAGAGCCTTTGCAATGCCGCCTGCAACACGAGCCGCGCTGCCTCGTCACCGACGCCCTGCGCGGGCGGCAGATGCAGCGGTCGGGTCGATGGTCGCCGGCCTTGCTTGACGTGACAACGCCTGCTGGCAGTCATGCCGCTGCACGCCACGTCGGTCGCGACGTCAGCGTGTCGAGGCCGGACGCCCACGTCCGAGACACAGCGCGTCGGCATCACCGATTGCGTGCCGCCGTCCTTCAACCAGAACAGCTCGCGCCGCCCAGAACGCAGAAGCGGGCGCAATGCGGATGATTGAGCGCCACCGGCCGCGCTGCGTCGGCAAGCGTGGCGCCGAGGTCGAACCCCGGATCATGCGGGATCAGCGTACAGGCGACGACGCGCGCTTCCGGCTCGCCGCGCCGATGCACCACCATCCGGCTTGCCGCACACATCACCGATGCCGGCGACCGGCCGAGCAGGCCCCAGCAGGCGGTGGTGATCTCCGGCACGTTGGCGGAAGCGTCCATCTCCGGAAACAGCACCAGCTGTGCCGGGTCGCGGGCGTCGATCCCGATGCCCTCCAGCGCGAACATCGCGGCATACCCGGCCCGGGCGACGGCATCGTGCTCCAGCCCCAGATGCCGGCCGGCCACCGATGACCGGAACCCGTTGGCCGAGAGCCAGCGCAATCCGTCGAGCGCCACCGCCCAACTGCCCGGCCCGCGCTCCGCCTCGTGCACCGCCTGGCTGTAATGGTCGAGGCTGACCCGCAGCGCCAGCCGGTCGGCATACCGTGCCTGCAGCGCCAGCAGGGCGACTTGGTGCCGTCGCATCGGCTTCATCGCATTGGTCAGCACCAGCGCCGCATGGCCGCGTCCGAGCGCCAGATCCAGCATGACGATGATCTCGCGGTTCATGAAGGGCTCGCCGCCGGTGAAGCCGATCTCGCGGGTACCGAGCCCGGTCCGCGCGATCTCGACCAGAAACCGCGCCACCTCGTCCGTGGTCAGATAGGCCAGCGCATCGTTGGTCGGCGTGCTCTCGATATAGCAGTTGACGCAGGCGAGGTTGCAGAGCGTGCCGGTGTTGAACCAGAGCGTCTCGAGCCCAAGCAGCGGAACCATGGCCCGCGGTTCCCCCGACGCGGTCCGGGCCGGATCGACGAACTTGGTCGCGGGAAGCAGATCCGCATCCACCGCGAACGGCGACAATCCGGGCGGTCCGGCTGGCCTCAGCAGGGCGCGGTTCACTTCCGCCACGATCTTGTCCTCGCCAGCAGTTGCGCCCAGCGCCTGGGCCAGCGACCGAACACCGTCGGCTGCCAGGCCGCGAAGGCTGCCGCCTTGGCGATCTCGCTCCGGGTCGGATAGGCGATCACGGCCGATCCCAGCGCGAAGCTCGATGGCCTGCCGGTGATCACCTGCGCCCAGGGCAGCAGCAACTCGCCGGCCCGCGTGCCGACGATGGTGACGCCGATCACCCGGCCCCGGTGCCGGATCAGCTTCAGGAAGCCCAGCGTGTCGCCTTCGGCCACTGCGCGATCGTTGTGTTCAAACGTCTCGCAGGTCACCTGGATCCGGCCGCGCAGCGCCTCCGCCTCGGCTTCCGTGAGGCCGATCTGCGCCAGCTCGGGATCGGTGTAGGTGACCCGGGGCAGGGCGCGCCAGTCGACCTTGCCTGGTATTCCCAGCGCCACGTTGATCGCCACCAGCGACCCTTCGTAGCCTGCCACATGGGTGAAGCGCGGCCCGACCCGGCAATCGCCGATCGCGTAGATCCGCCGGTTGCTGGTGCGCCGTCTGTTGTCGACCAGGATGCCGTCGGCCCCCGCCTCGACACCTGCCGCCGCCAAGTCGAGCGCCTCGAGGTCGGGCTTCCGACCGGCTGCCACGAGCAGATGGCTGCCGACGACGATCTCGCCGTGGCCGCACCACACCGTCACCGCATCGGTCCGCTCGACCCGGATCGCATCCGCCTGGACGAAGCTGACCCCTTCCTGGCGCAACTGCTGCACGACCACCGCCGCCGCCGACCGGTCCTCGCGTCCCAGCAGCGCGCCGGCCTCGATCACCGTCACCGCCGCGCCGAGCCTGCGGAACGCCTGCGCCATCTCCATGCCGGTCGCCCCGCCGCCCAGCACGATCAGGTGCGAGGGCAGCGTCTCGAGCCCGAACAGCGTCTCGTTGGTCAGGGGAGTCGCCTCGGCCAGTCCCTTGATCGGCGGCAGTGCCGGACGAGAGCCGGTGGCGATCACGAACCGGCTGGCACGCAGCCGTCGATTGCCCGCCTGCACGGTCGATCGGTCCAGAAACCGGGCCCGATGGCGAATGACCTCCACGCCCATCGCCTCGAACCGCTCGGCGGAATCCTGCGGCGCGATCTGCTGGATCGTTCGGGCGACATGCGCGCGCACCGCCGTGAAGTCGATCAGCGGCTCCCCGAGCGCCACCCCCAGCCGCTCCGCCACTCGCCCGGCCCTGGCCCGCGCCGCGGACGCGATCAGCGCCTTGGACGGGACGCAGCCGCTGTTGAGGCACTCACCGCCCATCGCGCCGGCTTCGATCAGCGCCACTTTGAGGCCGAACATCGCCGCACCGCCGGCCGCTGTCAGGCCTGCCGATCCTGCGCCGATCACCACGAGGTCGAAGCGTTCCTGCACCAACGCCATACGCCGACCGCGACCGGTCGGTTGCGCCTGGCGGAGCCTGCCTGCCGGATGGGGGATATTGCCGTCCCGGCCGGCCGCGCGTGCCGGCGGCCCGTATCATCCCGGTCGCGAGACAGATCCAGTTCGCCCGCATCGTCCGGCCGGGATCGCATCTGCCGGTCGCCAGGACGCTCCGGTCAAGGCCGCCGCCATCGACCGAGACGGCCTCCGGCGGTGCCGGACGCAACGCGGCCAGCGTCCGGATCAGGCGCGGCAGGCCGCACCCCCGCCGGGCATCGGCACCACGATCGCGACCTGGTTCATCAGCAGAGCTCCGGACAGGCCGCCAGATCCTCCGGCCGATCGATGTCGCCCAGCGCCGGCAGCACCAACGGCTCGATCCCGTGCGTCGCGAACCGGCGCATCGTCTCCTCGAACACCCTGTCCGTGCTCCAGGCCATGTTCTCGAACGCGAACCGGATTGGCTCGCGGACCCGAGCAGGATGTAGCCACCGTCCAGTGCCGGCCCGATCACCGCCCGATGCGTCGACAGCGCCGTCGCCGCCGTCGTCAACAGGGTCGTGGTCAGTCCGGGCGCATCACTGCCGATCAAGATCGCCGGCGCCGGCACGCGGGCCAGCCGGGCGCCCAGATCGCCGTCGCCCTGCTCGACGAGCGCGACATCCTCCCCGAGCCATCCGGCGAAGGTCGCCCGGGGCGCGCCCGTCACGCGCACCTCGAACGCCAGACCGCTGTCGCGGGCGGTCGCCACCGCGCGCTCGACCAGCAACCGATGCACGCGCGCCGCCGCATCCGCTCCGATGGCCGGGATCAGTCGCGTCTTGGCCATGCCCGGTGTCGGAAACCGGGCGAAGATGGAAAGACGCGGGATCATGCGAAACAGCATAGCGGCTCGACGCTGCACCGCCCATCGGGCATCGTCGCGGGCGATGCAGCTCAAGGCGAACACTCTGGTCACCGGCGCCTGTCTTCTCGCCGTTGTCGGGATGCTTGCCGGCGAGCGCCGTCATCCGCTGCGCCGCCAGACCCGGCCTTCCCTGCGGCGCGATCTCCGCAACGCCGCGATGGGGGCGATGTCGGCGGCCGTGGTGTCGCTGGTCGAGACGCCGGTGACGAGGCGGATCGCCCGCGGCAACGTCGCCCACCGGCGCGGTCTGGGACAGCAGCTGCCGGGCTCGCTCGGCCGCATCGCCTCGTTCCTGGCGATGGATTACGGCTTCTATCTTTGGCACATCGCCACCCACAAGCTGACGGTCCTGTGGCGCTTCCACAGGATCCATCACATCGATCCCGACATGGACCTGTCGACCGCGATCCGCTTCCACCTGGCGGACATGCTGGTCTCGCTGCCATGGCGCATGGTGCAGGTGCGCGCGAGCGGCATCGGCCCCGACACGCTCGAGACGTGGCAGCGCTTCTTCACCCTCTCGATCCTGTTCCACCACAGCAACCTGCGCCTGCCGGGCGAGTGGGACCGCCGCCTGTCCTGGGTGCTGACGACACCCCGCATGCACGGCATCCACCACTCCGTGATCCGCGAGCAGCGCGACAGCAACTGGTCGAGCGGGATCAGCCTCTGGGACCGGCTGCATCGCACGCTCAGGCAGGACGTGGGGCAATCGGCACTCACCATCGGCGTCGAGGACCCTGCAGCCCTTTCCGACGTTCCGCTCTGGCCGGCATTGCTGGCGCCTTTCAGGCCGATGTCTTCGGCCGACCGCCACGCCTGACTGCCGCCGCCAGCCCGGTTGTCGAAGAAGCGTTTCACTCCCGCTCTATCAAAGCCCTGGCGTTGCAGCTCCGGCGTCTGGCTGTCCCTTTCGACACACGCAGGTATCCCAGCTTCATCGCCGATCAATCCAGATCAGAGGCACTATGCGTTTCCGCTCGCGCGTCGTCGCCTGGCAGTTCCATTGGAAGACACCCTATCCCTGGATCAAGGATCTCATGCCGCTGATCTGCTTAGAGCGCCTAACAGAACCGCCTGATCTGGTTGAGGCAGACGAGGGCGCAGCCGAGGATGTTGAAGGCCAGGAAGATGTCGGCGCGGCGTTCGGAGCGCACGCTCAGGCGCCGGAAGCGGTTCAGCCAGGCGTGCGTGCGTTCCACCACCCAGCGGTGACGCCCGAGGCGCTGGCTGTTGTCCACGCCTCGCCTGGCGATACGGGACCGGATGCCACGGACGCGGCACTCCTGGCGGCAGCGCCGGTAGTCGTAGCCCTTGTCCGCGTGCAGCTTGTTAGGCCGTCGTCGCGGTCGGCCGCGGCTTCCGTTGCGCACTGGTGGAATGGCATCCAGCGTTGGCGCCAGCATGCAGCTGTCGTGCTGGTTGGCCGGTCCGATCAGCACGCCAAGGGGTGTGCCTCTGGCATCGACTGCGATGTGGCGTTTGCTCCCTGGCCTGCCACGATCCGTTGGGTTTGGCCCGGTAGCAGCACCCCCCTTTTTGCCTGGACAGACGCGCTGTCCAGGGCGGCACGGCGCCAGTCAAGCTGTCCTGCCGCCTGCAGGCGCTCCAGCAGCACCTGGTGCAAGGCCGCCCAGACACCCGCCTCGTGCCAGTCACGCAGACGTCGCCAGCAGCTCATGCCGGAGCCGCATCCCATCTCAGCTGGCAGCATCTCCCATGGCAGGCCTGACTTCAGCACGAACAGGATACCCGTCAGAGCCGCACGGTCCGACAGGCGCGGCCGGCCACCCTTCGGCTTCGGCGCTTCAGGCGGCAAGAGCGGCGCGATCGCCGCCCACAGATCGTCGGGAACAAGAGGTCGGGCCATGCTTCCCATAACGCGCCGGAACCGGTTTAGTTAGGCGCTCTTAGCGACGACTTGCGTTACGGTCGTTCTTTCCGCTGGTGTCCCTCCCAAGCCCGCAGGACTATTACCGGCGACGACAAGGTTTTTCAGTGATCCAGCACGCCTAGCCATTTACCTCCATCAGCGAACCGGCAACTGGCCGCTTGCCGTCATGCTCGTCACCCTGACCCTTGCGGCGGCGGCTTACTGGCTCCGGCAGAAGGTTCGGGTGGCCTACGGTATTTTTGAACTGATCATCGGAAGCCAGGTCGCTGCTTTGGCCCAGGAATAGATGACAAGTGACTCTGTCGCTCGCAATCTGACAGGTGCTGTCTGGAACCAAAACGTGTTCCGGCTAGCAACTGGCATCTATTTTGTTATCAGAGGGATGACAAATATCAGAGACGGCTTTGTAGTTCAGCGCGAGGATCCGGTACACGTATCTGACCCAGCTTCATCGTCCTCCTGTCAGTCGCCGAATGATGGATTGATCGAAGCAAAATCCGTCCACCCGTAACGGTGTCGCGCCAGGTCGTCAGCCGTCAGGCATTCTCTCGGGCTCGCTCCAACCCACAACAGCATCGGCTCCAAATCATCGACCGGCTCAGTCTTCTGAGCGATCCCGAAGAACGTCATCAGCGGATTGTCCAAACCGCATTCGACTATGACCCCACTCATCGAGCATGGAACGCTGCGCCTTCTACTCATCGCATCCGACCCCTGGCTTATGACACCACGCGCGGCCGGAACGTCACGTCGTACCCCATAGCCCTGGCCACCTTCACCACGGTTGCGAAAGCGGGATTCCCGTCTGGCGAAAGCGCCTTGTAGATCCCCTCACGGGTCAGTCCCGTGTCCCGTGCGAGCTGGGTGACGTTGCGTGCTCGCGCCACAGTGCCAAGGGCAATCGCCATTGCCGACGCGTCTCCATCCTCGGCACTGGCCTCCAGATAGGCGACAATATCCTCATCCGTCTCGAGGTAGTCGGCTGCGTCGTAACGGCTGAACGTTTCTGCCATTCTACTCACTCCCATGTCGCTGCAATGATCTTCGCCTTTGCGATGTCTGCCGGCTGGCTTGACTTGTCGCCCCCTGCCAGCAACACGATCAACAGCTCGCCCCGCTGCATGTAATAGACTCGGTAGCCGGCCCGAACGTCATCCGCAGCTCCATCACGCCGTCACCGACATTCTTGTGGTCGCCAGGATTACCCGCCGCGAGCCTGTCGATCCGCACCAAAATCCGCGCCCGGGCAGCAACATCGCGTAGGCCACTCAGCCAAGTGTCGAAGGTGCTGGATCTGCGAATATCGGCCACATGTCAACCATAGTTCACAGTCCTTAGACTATCAACCATAGTTATCATCATAGGCGAGTTTCATCGCTCCCTCGTCGCCAGTTAGTGGTCGTGCTTTGAAAAGCCGAACAGCGGCCGGAAGATGCTCCAAAGGATTATGAGCGGGCATAAGCCCTCGGCGATCGTTACGGACCAAACGTGATCGTCTGCGCCTTGCTTCTGAGATCATACCCTAGTCAGCTAGGGCAGTAGTCAGAAGGTTAGGCAAGATGCTGGCAATCCGAGCGCCAGAACCGGTATAAGCGTGTCTTTGGCTAACTGCCTACGTTCGCGCATCTTATGGCCTTTCAAATGCGGTCGATTGATCACGATTAGCCCCCGGCTAAACCATCGGCAGCAACGTGAAGTGTTGCAGGAGATGCTTGGTGCGGCCGTCCCAGTTCCAGCGGGTATGGTAATCATGTGCTGTGCTGCGCGGGACCAGGTCCTTGGGCAAGGCAGCCCACTGGCAGTCGGTGCCCAGGATATACATGAGCCGTTCACCACCCCGCGCATGTCCACCGTGCGCTTGTTGCCGCCCCGCTTCGCAGGTGGGATCAGAGGTTCGACAAGCGCCCATTCTGCGTCAATCAGGTCGATCGGGGTGACGCTGCCTGGCCATGCCGGCGCCAATCTCCGGTGTGCAGACTGTCCGGCCTGCCGATCCTGGAGATTCTGCCAGGACCGCGCGCCTTCGGTCGCCGTCTGCCTTGCCGCAGCCTATTGGTTCACCTCCTTCGCCGGCATCGTCTCGCCGATGTGCCGGCTTCGTGACGGCCCGGCTGGCCGGTGCGTTGGCGGGTTCGACGCTCTCATTCTATCTCTTGCCAGACATTCAGTCCGGTCACCTGCTCCGACCACAAGAAAAGGCCTCCGTCGATGAACATCGAGAACAGCCGCAGCTACTACGGCCAGATCCTGAAGCAGTCCTCCGACCTGCGCACCGACGCCTGCTGCACCCTGGAGCCGCCGTCGCTGATGGTCCGGGCGGCACTCGCCAACATCCATGACGAAGTGAAGGCGCGCTATTTCGGTTGCGGTCTGGTGGTGCCGCAAGCGATCGAGGGTGCGCATATCCTGGATCTCGGCTCGGGATCCGGTCAGGACGCCTACCTCCTGGCGCAGCTGGTCGGCGAGGCCGGCAGCGTCACCGGCATCGACGCGACGCCCGAGCAGCTCGATGTCGCTGAGCGCCACCTGGACTGGCATCGCGACCGCTTCGGCTTCGCCCGTTCCAATGTCCGCTTCATCGCCGGCGACATCGAACGGCTCGGCGATCTGGACCTGCCGGCTGGCGGCTTCGATGTCATCGTCTCCAACTGCGTCATCAACCTGGTCGCCGACAAGGCCGGCGTGTTCGCCGCCGCCCACCGGCTGCTGAAGCCCGGCGGCGAGTTGTACTTCTCCGACGTCTATGCCGATCGCCGGGTGCCTCAGGCGCTCCTGACCGATCCGGTCATGCATGGCGAGTGCCTGTCCGGTGCGCTGTATTGGGGCGACTTCGATCGCCTCGCAAAGGCGGCCGGTTTTGTTGATCCCCGACTGGTCTCCGATCGCCCGCTCGGCATTGGCGACGATCGGATTGCCGCCCTGCTTGACGGCATCGCGTTCCATTCAGCCACCTATCGCCTGTTCAAGCTTGAAGGCCTCGAGTCGCAATGCGAGGATTACGGCCAGGCCGTGCGCTATCGCGGCACCGTTCCCGGATGCCGACGCGTGTTCGAGCTCGACGGGCATCATGCGATCGAGACCGGACGCCTGTTCCCGGTTTGCGGCAACACCTGGAAGATGCTCGCTGAAACACGCTTTGCATCGCATTTCGATTTCCATGGGGATTTCTCGCGCCATTTCGGCATCTTCCCCGGCTGCGGCACCTCCAGCCCGTTCCGCCAGGAGAATAGAACCACCGCATCCGCAGCGTGTTGCTGACTGCCGCGTGGTCGGTCGCATGACGTTTGGAATTGCCGTCACCGCGATCCAGCGCTAGGTTTTTATCGAAAACCTCGACTTATGATATCCGTGATCGTCCCTCGGTTCGTCGGGAGCGGACACTCCACCGGCACCGGGATGATAAAGCGAGCCGTCGCTTGGACAACTCCAGCGGGACGTGGATGACCGTCTGCGCGGAACCGGACCGCCTGTCGGCGGCGAGGCTCCGGACGCCAAGCTGAAGATCTACTCAACGCGCCTCGTGCCACCCGGCGCAGACCGATCTCGAGACGCTGACACCTTGATACGCGAGCCGGCCCGGGACGGTTGGGTCGGAGAAGTCTGGCCTAGGCGCTAAAGGATCGCGGCCTCCAGGCGCTCTCGCAGGCGCGGGACGACAAAGTCGACGAAGGCGCGAAGCTTCAGCGGCAGACGGTTCCGTCCGTCATAGACGAGGTGAACCGGCCGCGGCGGCGGCTCGAACGCCTCGAGCACCACCGCCAGTCGCCCGTCATGCACGTGGCCTACGACCTGGTAGGACATGGCACGGACCAAGCCGGCGCCTGCCAGCCCGGCATCGATCGCCGCATCCGTGGTGTTGACGCTGAAGCGGGAGCGGAACGACACCGCCGCCTGGACGCCCTCTGACCAGAAGCTCCAGGAACTGGTCGCCGACACGCTGTCGAACGAAATCATGGCGTGCTGTGCAAGGTCTTCGGGAGCCGCGGGCGTCCCCCGCCTGGCCAGATAGGCGGGGCTGGCGCAGACCACCTGTCGCACCGATCCCAGGCGCGTGGCTATCAGGTCGCTGTCGGGCAGCTCGCCGATGCGGAGCGCCACGTCGACCTGATCATCGAGGAAGTGGGCGATCCGGTCGGTCAGCACCAGCCCCACGGACACGTCCGGATAAGCGGACAGGAAGCCGGTTACCGCCGGCAGGACGTGCAGCCGGCCGAACATGACGGGCGCGGTGACCACCAAGTCGCCTTTGGGCTCGGTGTATTCGCCGCCGGCGGCGCGCTCCGCCTCGCTCAGCTGCTCGAGGATCGCCTTCGCCGCGGTCACGTAGGACCGGCCCGCCGGGGTCAGCTCCAGCCCCCGCGACGAACGGACCAGCAGGCTGGCTCGCAGGTGCGCTTCCAGCTCGGCCACCTTGCGGCTGACCGTCGCCAGCGGGAGCCCGAGCCTGCGACTGGCCTTCGACAGGCTGCCGCTATCCACGGCCGAGAGCAGCACCGACATCGCGTCGAGACGATCCAAGACCCTACCGGTTTTCGAGAGGCGACCATCCGATCCTAGCGTCTACGCCACCCTGGCGAGAAGGGAGAAAACGGGCACGACGGCGGATGATCCGTCGAACAACAGCCACCCGGAGATCCCGATGACCCCGCGCATTCATCACCGCTTCGCCACCGTGAACGGCCGCAAGCTCTTCTACCGCGAGGCCGGCGATCCGGCCGCCCCCACGATCCTGCTGCTGCACGGGCTGCCGACCAGCAGCCAGATGTTCCGCGAGCTGATGCCGGCGCTTGCCGACCAGTTCCATCTCGTCGCCCCGGACCATGTCGGCTTCGGCCACTCCGACGCGCCGTCGCGCGAGGTGTTCGGCTATACCTTCGACAACCTGGCTGCGCATGTGGCGGGCCTCATCGACGTGCTGGGGCTGCGCTCCTGCATCCTCTACATGCAGGACTATGGCGGCCCTATCGGCTTCCGCCTGTTCGCGCAGCGCCCGAAGCAGGTGACCGGCTTCATCATTCAGAATGCGAACGCCTACCTGGAGGGTATCGGCGATGCCACCAAGCAGGTGCTGCTGCCGCTGTGGGAGAACCGCACCCCGGAGACCGAGGCGCCGGCGCGCGCCTTCGTCAGCCTGGAGGGAACGAAGTTTCAATGGCTGATCGGCGCTAAGGACCCCGAGGCGATCAACCCGGACAACTGGGTGCTGGACCAGGCGCTGCTCGACCGGCCGGGCGTGCAGGACTATCAGGTCGACCTGCTGGAGAACTACAAGACCAACGTCGCCCTTTATCCCGAATGGCAGGCCGCCTTCCGCGCGCACCGGCCGAAGACGCTGATCGTCTGGGGCAAGAACGACCCGATCTTCATTCCGCCAGGTGCTCGGGCATACCTGAACGACCTGCCCGAAGCCCGGCTCGTGTGGCTCGATGCCGGCCACTTCGTGCTCGACGAGAATGCACCGCAGGTCGCGGCCGAGATCAGGACGACCTTCGCCGGCTGAATGAAGCCGCATCGGCCGGCCATTCGAGGCGCGGCCGGTTGTCCCGCCGACCATACTGGCGATCACTCGATGACGACCCCCGTCTTGGTGATCCGGCCCAACCGCTTCTTGCCGCCGCTGGCGTTCTGCAGCGGGGTGAGCGCGAGCCGGGTTGCGAACTGCCGGCCCGACCGGCTCGATGCTCGGGATCGTGGCGAGGCGTCGAGTGACATCGTCGGTCCGCGCATCACCGTCAGGGTGCGGTCGACCGCTCTCAGGCGCACATGAGCTCAGTTGGACATAGGCTTCAGGGATCCGGAGCCGACTCCTGCCGCCGGTCCCGAGCAGGTCCTTCCTCGCGTTTCCGTTTGGAAGTAGCTCGCGTCGCGCCGGACCGCCCTTTCCAGTTTCGGGCCATTTCATAATGACCGCCGGTCATGTATGGTGACTGAGGGTCATTATGGAGGCGGAAGGTGAGCAGGAAGTGGGCGCTGGTGACCGGCGCGTCCGGCGGACTGGGTGAAGCCCTCGGGCGGGAGATGGCGGCGCGCGGCCGCAACGTGGCACTTGCCGCGCGCGGGGAAGCGGCGATGCATGCGCTTGCGTCCGAGCTGAGGGAGCGGCACGGCGTGGAAACGCGGGTATTTCCCGTCGATCTCTCGGCTCCCGGCAGCGCGGCGCTGCTGACGGAGCGGCTGGACCGCGACGGGATCGAGCCCGAGCTGCTCCTGAACAACGCCGCATTCGGCATGGCCGGTCCGTTCACCGGTGCCGACCACGCCCGGCTGCTCGCCATGTTGCAGCTCGATGTCGTCACGCTGACCGAACTCACTTTTCTGCTCGCGCGGCGGATGGCAGCGCGCGGGCATGGTCGCATCCTGCTCGTTGGC
>CAXTZG010000018.1:0-13270 GCA_964248625.1 uncultured Acetobacteraceae bacterium
CGGCGATGCCGGTGGCATGCAGCGCCTCGGCATCGAGGCTGGTCAGCACCGTCACGGCCAGCAGGATCGGCTGCGCATCGGCCGGAAAGGCGACCTCGACCGCTTCGCGCGCCGCAGCCACCATCGCAACGCCGCCGGCGGCGTGGATGGTCAGCATCGCCGGACGGAGCGGTGCCAGCGCGCGCACCGCGGCGGCCACCGTGTTGGGGATGTCGTGCAGCTTCAGGTCCAGGAACAGGGAGCGTCCCGCCGCGAGCCGCGACACCGCTTCGAGGCCGCAGCCCAGGGTGAATTCCAGCCCGAGCTTGATGGCGTCGCAGGATACGCCGGCTTGCTCGATCCAGGCCGCCGCCTCGCCGGGATCGGTGGTGTCGAGCGCCAGGATCAGCCGTGTGCGGCCTGCCCCCGCAGCGGAGCTGGAGGCGGCCACGTGCCGGTCAGTAGCTGACCGGCGGCAGGCCGGGTGCTGCCGTCACGGCCGTGCCGCCCTGGTAGGCGACATTGTGCGCGACCGACTGCGCCAGCTGGCCGCGCAGCTCGGCGATCTGGGTCTCCAGGGTGCGCACCTGCTGCTCGGCGCGGCGTGCCCGGCGCCGCTGCCGGAGCTCGGCGAACCACATGAACAGCACGCCGACCAGGAAGAACACGACGGCCACGATGAGGGCGACCACGCCCGTCGAGGACTGCCACGAGAAGTACGGCAGCTCCATCGTCCCGGCCGTCTGATTGAACAGCACGAACACGACGAGAAGGATCAGGAAGGGCAACGTGATGATCAGGCGCAGCATGACCGGCTCCTATCGTTCCGCTGCCGTTCCCGCAAGCGCCGCAGCATCATCCGGCGCGGCGGCTGCGGTCAGGCCCTGCCGCCTTCGCCCGGCTTGCGGCGCTCGTGCTTGTTGCCGTCATGGGCGCTGCGGGCGTCGTCCTTCGGATGCTTGGCGTCGGCCGGCTTGTTCTGGTGGTGCGCGCCGGCGGAGTCCTGGGTCTTGTCGCCGGAGCCCACATGGCTGCTGCCGGGACCCGACTGCGAGCGGTCGGTCGCCGGGATCTTGTCGCTGGTGCTCATGCTTGCCGTCCTTGCTGGAACTGGACGGCAACGGAAGCGGATGGTGGGGGTTCCGGGCCGGCAGGAACAGCCTCTTGCGCTCGAACCCGCCTGTATGGTGTCGTCACGCCGATGCCACGCCTCGCCCCGCCGCATCGTTCGCCGGTGCCCGCGCTCGCGGTCCGTGCCGCATGAGCGACGTCATCCCGTTCTCCCGCGACCGCGACGAGCGCACGCGCGAAGACAGGATGTGGGCGGTCATGGCCGATGCCGGACGGATCAGCCGGATCGCCGACATCTATGCCAGCCGCGATGCCGCGCTGGCCGACCGGGACTGGCGCGAACAGCAGGTGAAGGCGTACGCCCACTTCCTGCGCAGCGCCTCGCAGCCGATCCCGCGCTACAGCATAGCGCCCATCCGCCGTGCCGACCTGCCGCGAAGCTGGACGCCGCTGCCGGCGCTGGGCTTCCTGCGCGGCCGCTTCATCTAGCGGTCAGGCCGTCATCTCCGGATCGGGCTCTGCCAGCATCGACAGCGTTTCGCGGAAGATAAAGACCCGGTTGCGGCGGATGTTGGAATGCGGCGCCAGGATGCCGAGCCGGACCAGCGTGGCGACGGCGGCGTTGGCGGTCTGAAACGAGACGTCCAGCATCTCCTGGGCCGCGCCGACCGTCAGCACGGGAAAGCCGAAGGCGAGCTCTGCCAGGCGGCGCGCGGTCGAGTCCGAGCGCAGCGCGACGATGTCGGCTTCCCGGTCCAGGCGCAGGCGCTCGGCGCGCTGCAGCCGGGCGGACGCCGCATTCGCCGCACCGGTCAGGCAGGACAGAAAGAAGCAGATCCAGCCTTCCCAGCGCCCGTCCCGCTGCAGTTCGTCCAGCGCCGCGTCGCAAGCCTGCCTGCGGGCGGCAAGGGTCTGGGCCAGGAACAGCGGCGGCCGGCCGTCGGCCACCGCCATCAGCGGCATCAGCAGACGGGCCAGCGGCGCGCTGGCCTCGCCGAACGGCGCCAGCAGCTCGAGCCGGGCCGTCACCAGGGCCAGCCGGATCACCAGCGGCAGCGACGGCGGCTCGATCAGGAACTGCTCCAGGTCGCGCATCGCAGCGCCGGCCTCGCCTTCGACGGGCAGCCGCAACCGGAGCGGTTCGCCGCGCGGCGAGCCAGGTCCCGGCTCCGCGGGCGCCCCGTTGCGGAGCAGCCAGTGCATCTCGCCCAGCAGAGCCGCATCCAGACCAGCGCGACCCCGCGCCTGCACGACGGCCAGACCATGGCGGAAGGCTTCGAGCGCATTGACCGCCGCCCGGAGGTCGCGCGGCGCGGAACGTTCGCCCGCCGCGTCGATGATCATGAGCCGCAGCAGCGCGCCGTGAACCGGGCCCGCGCCGTCCAGGGCAAGCGCGTCGAGCTTGCTCTCGACCCGGATCATGTTGTCGTGGAACGGCACGCTGCCGAGCCGGGCATGCAGGGCGCTGCTGGCGTCGATCGCCTGCTCGAGCGGCATCAGGGCCGCCGACAGCTCGAGCCGACGCGGCAGCGCGGACGGGACGAGGTGATACGGGGACGCGACGTGGCGGCGAAGGATCTGGAGATCGTCGCGGTTCGCTTGATGAAGAAGCATGGCGAGGACGCTGTTCCGCTTGCAGGGCGCCGCCAGCGAATTGTGGCGTCTTCCGGGTTACGTTGCGATCCAAGCGCTGGATGCAACGCATTGGTGCAAGCCGCGAGGGCATGTCAGATTTTTCGACACGCCCGACGGGCGCCACCACCGAGGCAGGCCCCCGCTCTCGCCGGACGGCCGATGCTGCTGTAGTCTTGGGCTCCTCAGCAGACGAGGCGAACGCCATGCCAGATACGTCCACCACCGGCCTCGGCAGCGTCAGCATGACAGGTGGCCAGGCCACGATACCGGGCGCCCTGGGCTCGACGCCGCCGCTGCTGCTGAGCAGCCAGTACGTGCGCGACATGACCTTCCATGTGCCGGGCGCGCCCGGCATCTATGCCGCAATCCAGCAGATGCGGCCGCACGTGACGCTGGGGCTCGACGTCCAGGTGCGCCCGGCGCAGGACAACCATCCCGTCTACGAGGTGGCGCTGCTGATCCATTGCAGCGCCACCACCCATCCGCCGGTCGAGGGCCAGGACGGGCCGCCGGTCGCCTTCGTGGTCGAGCTGGCCTATTGCGGCATCTTCACGCTGCAGAACGTGGAACAGGCCCTGGTCGAGCCGGTGCTGCTGGCCGAGTGCCCGCGCCTGCTGTTCCCGTTCGCCCGCAACGTGCTGGCCGACATCACCCGCGAGGCCGGCTTCCCGCCGGTGATGCTGCAGCCGATCGACTTCGTGGCGATGTGGCAGGCCAGGCGCGCGACGCAGCCGGCTCAGGCAGCGCCGAGCCAGACGGCGGACGCGCCGGCCGCTTGAGGGCTCACGCGCCGGATCGGCGTCGCATCGGCGGCTGACAAGCGACGCCGGGCGGTGCACGGTGGGAGCCATGAACGCAATCCCTCCCCGTCCGTCCGGCGCAGCCGCTGCCCTCGATCATGTCGACAGCCAGCTCGAGGCCAGCCTGGAGCGGCTGTTCGCGCTGCTGCGCATCCCCAGCATCTCCACCCAGCCCAGGCACGCGCCCGACTGCGCGCGAGCGGCCGAGTGGCTGTGCCGCGACCTCGCCTCGCTCGGGCTGGAAGCCAGCGTGCGCGAGACCGCCGGCCTGCCGATCGTGGTGGCGCACGACCGCGCGGCGACCGCCGGGCCGCACGTGCTGTTCTATGGCCATTACGACGTGCAGCCGGTGGACCCGGTGGCGCTGTGGACCAGCGGCCCGTTCGAACCGGCGATGGTGGACGGGCCGGACGGCGAGCGCTGGATCACCGCGCGCGGCGCCTCCGACGACAAGGGCCAGGTGATGACCTTCCTGGAAGCGCTGCGCGCGATCCGGTCGGCGGACGGCACCTATCCGGTGCGGATCTCGGTGCTGCTGGAAGGCGAGGAGGAAAGCGGCGGCCCCAGCCTGCGGCCGTTCCTCGACGCCCACAAGGACGAGCTGAAGGCCGACGTGGCGCTGGTCTGCGACACCGACATGCTGGAAGACGGCGTGCCGGCGGTCACCACCATGCTGCGCGGGCTGGTGGGCGAGGAGATCACCGTCACCTGCGCCGACCGCGACCTGCATTCCGGCCTCTACGGCAATGCGGCGCGCAACCCGCTGCACCTGCTGGTCGAGATCCTGGCCAGGCTGCGCGACGCCGACGGACGCGTGACGCTGCCCGGCTTCTATGACGGGGTGGAGGAGCTGCCCGCCTCGGTGAAGCAGGACTGGGCGCGCGTCGGCGGCGGCGACGAGGCGCTGCTGGCGCCGATCGGGCTGAGCATCCCGGCCGGAGAGAAGGGCTACACGGCGCTGGAGCAGACCTGGGCACGGCCGACCTGCGAGATCAACGGCATCACCGGCGGCTATGGCGGCGAGGGCTTCAAGACCGTGCTGCCGGGCAAGGCCTCGGCCAAGGTGTCGTTCCGCATGGTGGCGGGGCAGGACCCGCAGAAGGTGCAGGACGCCTTCCGGGCGCATGTGCGGGCCCACATCCCGTCCGACTGCAGCGTGACGTTCCATTCGCACGGCTGCTCGTCCGCCAGCGCGCTGCCGATCGACGGGCCCTACCTGAAGGCCGCGCTGGCGGCGCTGTCGGAGGAATGGGGCAAGACCGCCGCCGTGGTCGGCAGCGGCGGCTCGATCCCGGTGGTGCGCGACCTGCAGGAGTCGCTCGGCATGGACAGCCTGCTGATCGGCTTCGCCAAGAACGACAACCGCATCCATTCGCCGAACGAGAAGTACGACCTGACCAGCTTCCATCGCGGCACCCGCTCCTGGGTGCGGGTGCTCTACGGGCTGGCGGAGGCCGGGCATCCCGGCTGAGGGACGCCGCCTCAGGCCGGGGCGTGCGCCAGGACGGGATAGTCGACGTAGCCGGCAGCGCCGCCGCCATACATCGTGTCCCGGTCGAGCTCGTTCAGCGGCGCACCCGCCTGCAGCCGTGCCGGCAGGTCGGGGTTGGCAATGAACTTGACGCCGAACCCGATCGCATCGGCCGCACCGTCGGCGAGCGCCTGCTCGGACTGCTCGACGGTGTATCGCTCGTTGGCGATGTAGACGCCGCCGAACGTCCGCTTCAGCGCGGCGCCGATCGAGTCGCCGGCATGGTGCTCGCGGGCGAACAGGAAGGCGAGCCTGCGCTTGGCCGCCTCCCGCGCGACATGGGTGAAGGTGGCGAGCGGGTCGGAATCGCCCATCGAGTGCGCGTCGCCGCGCGGCGCCAGATGCAGCCCGACCCGATCGGCGCCCCACACCGAGATCGCCGCGTCCACCGCCTCGAACATCAGCCGCGCGCGGTTCTCGACCGGACCGCCATAGGCGTCGGTGCGGATGTTGGTGCTGTCCTGCAGGAACTGGTCGAGCAGGTAGCCATTGGCGCCATGCAGCTCGACGCCGTCGAAGCCGGCCGCTTGGGCATTCTCGGCCGCGCGCCGGTAGTCGGCGACGATGCCCGGGATTTCCTCGATGGCCAGGGCGCGCGGCAGCGGATAGGGCCGCTGCGGCCGCAGCAGGCTGACATGGCCCACGGCGGCGATGGCGCTCGGCGCCACCGGCGGCTGGCCGCCGAGCAGCGAGGGGTCGGAGATGCGGCCGACATGCCAGAGCTGCATCGAGATGCGTCCGCCCGCCTCGTGCACGCCGTCGGTGACGCGCCGCCAGCCCGCCACCTGCTCGGCCGACCAGATGCCGGGCGTGCGCTCGTAGCCGACGCCCGACGGGCTGATGCAGGTCGCCTCGGTGAGGATCAGCCCGGCGGAGGCGCGCTGCACGTAGTGCTCGCGCATCAGCTCGGTGGGCACCCGGTCCTCGGTGGCGCGCGCGCGGGTCAACGGCGCCATCAGGATGCGGTTCGGCAGATCGAGGTCGCCGATGCGGATCGGATCGAACAAGGTGGGCATCGGCAGCTGGTCTCCGGGCGTCGTTTGATGTTCGACGAACCTCGAATATGCTAGGCCTGCGTCATGGTGCAAGAACCCTATCCGCATCCGTCGATCGACGGCATCGGCCTGTTCGAGGTGCTGCACGCGCTGAGCGACCCGCTGCGCCTGTCGATTCTGCAGAACCTGGCGCCGGACCGCGAGGCGGCCTGGAACGCGTTCGCGGGCGAGGTCGCCCCGTCCACGCTCAGCCATCACATGAAGGTGCTGCGCAATGCCGGGCTGATCACCCACCGCCGCGACGGCACCCGCTGCTTCGTGTCGCTGCGGCCGGAGCTGGCCCAGCGCTTTCCCGGACTGCTCGACGTGGTGCTGCGGCTGGCGCCCGGCTGAGGCTCAGCCCGCCGCCGCCAGCAGCGCGTCCACGTCGGCGGCGTCGGTCTCGAGCCCGGTCACCAGCCGGACCGCGGCGGTGCCGGGGGTGACGGGCTCCTCGGGCGGCAGATACCAGCGATAGAACAGGAAGCCGGCCGCTTCCAGCCGGGCGATCACCGGCTCCGGCAGCACCGCAAACAGCTCGTTCGACTGCACCTCGTGCAGCAGGCGCGCGCCCTCCAGCCCGAGCAGCCCGCCCGCGAGGCGGGTCGCCATGGCGTTGGCCTGGCGGGCATTGTCCAGCCAGAGGTCGTCGGTGAGGTAGGCGACCAGCTGCGCGCTCAGGTAGCGGGCCTTGGACCAGAGATGCCCGGCGCGCTTGCGCCGGCGGGCGAACTCGTCGGCGAGATCGGGCCGGAAGAAGATGATGGCTTCCGCCGCCATCGCGCCGTTCTTGGTGGCACCCAGCACCAGCACATCGATGCCGGCCTGCCAGGTGATCGCGGCCGGGCTGCAGCCGAGTGTCGCCAGCGCGTTGGCGAAGCGGGCGCCGTCCATGTGCAGCGACAGGCCGAGATCGCGCGCCGTGCTGCCGATCGCCCGCACCTGCTCCAGGCTGTAGATCGTCCCCCACTCGGTGGCCTGGGTGATGCTGATCGCGGCAGGCTTGCTCTTGTGCACGCCGATGGCGCGGCTGGCCTCGACATGGGCGTAGAGGGCCGCCGGCGACAGGCGGCCGTCGCGGCTGGGCAGGGTCAGAAGCTTGGCGCCGCCGGTGAAGAACTCGGGCGCGCCGCATTCGTCGTTCTCGATATGCGCCGAGGCGTCGCAATAGACACCGCCATAGGGCGGCACCATCGCCGACAGCGCGAGCGCGTTGGCGGCGGTGCCGGTGGCGACGGCGAACACCTGCGCGTCGGGCGCCTCGAACACGGTGCGGACCACCGACTGCAGCTGCGCGGTCCACGGATCGCCGCCATAGGACGGCACGGCGCCTTCGTTCGCCGCGACCATGGCGGCGAGGATGGCAGGGCTGATCGGACCGACATTGTCGCTGCCGAAGTTCTTTCGTATGGGCTTCATGCGACGCATCCTGCCTGCATCGCGCCAGCGGTTCCAGTCGGCCGATCCGAGGGCAGCCAGACCAGGAGGGACGCATGAGCGTCGAGACGCGCCTGATCGACGGCAAGGCGTATGCCGCGCGGCTCACCGAGGAGATCCGCCGCGAGGTCGCCGAGTTCGAGGCGCGTCACGGAACGGTGCCGGGGCTGGCGGTGGTGCAGGTCGGCAGCAACCCGGCGAGCGAGGTGTATGTGCGGTCCAAGATCGTCCATACCGGGCAGGCCGGCATGCGGTCGTTCGCCCATGTGCTGCCGGGCTCGACGACGCAAGGCGAGCTGCTGGCGCTGATCGCGACCCTCAACGCCGATCCGGCGGTGCACGGCATCCTGGTGCAGCTGCCGCTGCCGACCGGGATCGACGCGGCCGCGGTGACCGGCGCCATCGACCCGGCCAAGGACGTGGACGGGCTCGGGCCGATGAATGTCGGCCGCACCACGCTGGGGCTGCCGGGGCTGGTGCCCTGCACGCCGCTCGGCTGCCTGCTGCTGCTGCGCGCCGAGCTCGGCACGCTGAAGGGGCTGCATGCGGTGGTGGTCGGCAAGTCCAACCTGGTGGGACGGCCGATGGCGCAGCTGCTGCTGCAGGAGGAATGCACCGTCACCGTCTGCCACGTCGCCACCCCCGACGTCGGCGCGCTCGCCTGCCAGGCCGACATCATCGTGGTCGCGACCGGGCACAAGGGGCTGGTCAGGCGGGACTGGATCAAGCCGGGCGCCACGGTGATCGATGTCGGCATCACCCGGATCAGCACGCCGGAAGGCCGCACCAGGCTGGTGGGCGACGTGGTGTTCGAGGAAGCCATGGGACGGGCGGGGCGGCTGACGCCGGTGCCGGGCGGGGTCGGGCCGATGACCATCGCCTGCCTGCTGCGCAACGCCCTGACCGCGGCACAGCGCTCGACCGGGCCGTAACCGTCACGGCGGTCCGGTGCCGGGCGCCCGGAGACCCCTGCCCCGCCTGTCCGGCAGGTTCATGCGATGCCACCGCAACGATCTCGGCTCCTCCTCGTTGTGATGGTCACTGCGACATGCAGACCACCAACGAGGAACGTACGATGAAGTCCGCTCCCCTCTTCGCCGCCATCGCCTTCACGGCCCTGGCTGGTGGAGCCTATGCGCAGACTGCGCCTGCCACGACCGCGAATCCCGCGACCGGCAACACCGCCACGCCCGGGACCACCGGCACGATGGCGCCCGGCATGTCGGCGACCGGCAATGCCCCCACCGACCACAACCAGGCCGTCGCCACCACGCCGGCCAGCGCGATGACCCCGGCCCACGGCGCCAACAGCTTCACCATGAAGCAGGCCCGCCGGCGCATCATGAAGCACGGCTTCACGCAGATTAAGGACCTCACCAAGGACGACCAGGGCGTCTGGCACGGCATGGCCATGCAGAGCGGCAATTCGGTCAAGGTGTGGGAAGACTACAAGGGCAGCGTCGGCACCGAGTGATCGGACGCGTCCCCGTCTGAACCCCGTCTGAACCGCGACAATCATTAGAGGAGCCACGACATGGCACAGCGCACCGTTACGCGCGCCTATGACAGCTACGCGGACGCGCGCAGCGTGGTCACGGCGCTCGAAGAGGCCGGCATTCCGCACAGCGACATCAGCCTGGTCGGCCGCGACACCGGCAGCGGCACCACCAACGCCACGGACAACGCCGCCGCAACCGACGACAAGGCCGAGGATGCCGAGAAGGGTGCCGGCACCGGCGCCTCGCTCGGCACCATTCTCGGCGGCGGCGCCGGCCTGCTGGCCGGCATCGGGTCGCTGGCCATTCCGGGCGTCGGTCCGGTCGTGGCGGCGGGCTGGCTGATCGCGACCCTGACGGGTGCGGGCGTCGGCGCTGCCGTCGGCGGCGGCGCGGGCGGGCTCGTCGGCATGCTCACCGGCGCCGGCGTGCCGCACGAGGATGCGCACGTTTATGCCGAGACGGTCCGTCGCGGCGGCAACCTGGTCACGGTCCGCGTGGACGAGACGCAGGCCTCGACGGTGGAAGCCATTCTCGACCGCCACACCGCGATCGACACCACCACGCGCCGGGGCGAGTACCAGTCCGGCGGCTGGACCCAGCATGACGAGACCGCAGCGCCGTGGGTGCCGGCCAACACCACCACCAGCCTGCCGCCCCGCACCGACATTCCGTGAGGTAGCGAGCGCCTGTCCGGGGGCATCCGCTTCCCCGGACAGGCGCTAGCGGTCGGTCAGGAAGCTCCGGAAGCGCCGGGCCACCTCGTGAGGCGCCACGGTTGGACGACCGAGGACAGCCATCGATCCAGGCTTGATCCGGACATGGATCAACACCGGACCGGGCCCGGCAAGCGCCGACAGCAGTGCCGCCTCGAATCCCGCCAGATCGTCCACCGAGGCCGCCATGCGATAGCCGCAGGCCGCAGCGACGCCGGCGAACTCCACCGACGCCGAGACCGTACCCTGGCCGCCCGTCGAGTCGTGCACGCCGTTATCCAGCACCACGTGTACGAGATTTTGCGGCTGCCGCGCGCCGATGGTGGCGAGCGAGCCGAGCTTCATCAGCGCGGCGCCGTCGCCGTCGAGCACCACGACCGGGCGGTCCGGGACCGTCAGCGCCACGCCAAGCGCCATGCCCGACGCGCCGCCCATCGATCCCACCTGATACAGATGCTGTGGACGATCGGACAGGGTGAAGAGCTCCCGGCCGCACTTGCCCGTCGTGGCGATCACAGCCGCCTGTTCCGGCAGGACAGCCAGCAGACGTTCCAGCACCGCGGCACGCGCCGGACGATCGCCGTGGCGACGATGGTCGATGCGATCGCCGGCCGGCGGCGGCGTGGAAGCCGTGGAAGTCAGCGCCGCGCCTTCGACGCTGTCCTGCTCCATCACCAGCCCGAACGGCAGGCCGTCCCGCTCGAACCGCGTCGCGGCGGCATCGAGTGCTGGCGCGATCTCGGCATCCTGCTTCGGGAACGCCCGGTTCGGCACGTCGCAGAGATCGAGCAGCTGCTGCGTGATCCGGCCCATCAGCCCGTGCTGCGGCTCGTCCGGGATGCCCGGCTGCCCGCGCCAGGTGGTGATCAGCAGCAGCGGGATGCGGAACGGCGCATTCAGCGAGGTCAGCGGGTTGACGCAGTTGCCGAGGCCGGAGTTCTGGCAGATCACCACCCCGCCGCGTCCGCCGAGCCAGGCGCCGGACACGATCGCCACCGCCTCGCCCTCGCTGGCGGCGCCGACATAGTCCAGCCCGACACCTTCGGTGCTGGCATTGATCACCTGGTTGATCATCGGGGTCAGAAAGGAACAGGGCACGCCGCTGTAGAAGTCGAGTCCACGCGTAGCGGCCGCATCGATGAAGGTCTGGGCCTGGATCATCGCCGGGACGCTAGCCCGGAACGTGGACCGAAGGAAACCGCGCGGTCAGCGGAGCAGGAGCTGGGGCGGCGCCGGGGTGTCGGTCGATTGCGGGATGCGGCTGCCGGTCAGGTCGATGGAATGGTCCTGCTTCGGATCGTGATTGACGAAGGGCAGGTTCAGGCTCCGGGCGAGCACCTGATAGTAGCGGTCGCCGGTCAGGTCGACGGTGCGGTTGCCGGCGCACTCCCCAGCCGCGATCTGGAACGGCACCGCGCGCGAGGGATAGTCATAGAGCCGGTGGATGCAGCGCACGTCGGTGTCGCCCGCGACCCGAACGTCGGCGCTCGAGCAGGCGGCGAGCAGGGGCAGGGCGAGCAGGATCAGGCGGTGCATGACAGCCTCCGGTTGGCATCGCTCCGATATGGGAGCGATGCCGGCCGGCGCCAGCGCGGGATCAGGAGAAGTTCCGGGCGTCCGCCAGGTCGGCCATGGTGTCCACGTCGAGCCAGTGGCCGGTGATGTAGTGCACGGCGACCGCATGCCGTGCCGCCAGCCGCTGCAGCAGGGCCGAGATGTCGGCGTGCCGGGCGGTGCCGTCGGCCTGCATGAGGTCGAGCTCGGCACGGACCTGGGCCGCACCCCGCGCGCTCAGCCGGACCAGGCCGATCCATTCGCCCATGCTGTCGGCCGGCGCCACCGTGCCGATCGCGCGCAGGCTGGCCGGCGCCTCGTCGAGATAGCTGGCGGTGAAGGGCTTGTCGGCCAGCACCAGGTCGCGCGGATGCGGGTGGTGCGCGCGAGGCCTGCCCTCGGCGCGCTGGCGCAGGGCGTCGACGGCGATGACGATGTCGGCGTCGACGCCCATCAGCGCGTCCAGGATGTAGCGTCGGAACAGCACGTCGCCATAGACCAGCACCGTCTCGCCGGACAGGCGGTTGGCCGCGCGCAGCAGCGACGCGACCTCGCCGGTGCTGGCGTAGGCGTCGTTGTCGAGCAGGGTCAGGCCCTCGAAGGGCACCGTCTCCGGGCCGATCGCCTGCTTGGCATAGCCGCGCACCACCGCGATGTCGCGCACGCCGCCCTGGCGCAGGGTGTCGAGCAGCTGGCTCAGCAGCGGCCGGCCGCGCACGTCGACCATGCATTTCGGCCGGTCGAGGGTGAGCGAGCCGAGCGCCTCGCCCTGGGAAGCGGCCAGCACGATGCCGCGCGCCGGCGCTTCGGGGGGCGTGATCCAGGTGCCGGCGGCCCCCGTCGCCGTCCCGGGTGCCGGGACCGACGGGGCCGCGCCGCCTGTCACCGGCAGGTAGCGGTCGCCGGCGGTCTCGAGCTCGTCATTGTCCATCAGCGCGAAGATGTCCTTCACGCTGGCGACCCGGCCCTCGATGTCGGCAAGGCTCTGGTCGGCCTGGATGCGCGCCGCCGTCTCGCGCATGGCGGTGATGGAGGTGCGCACCAGGTGGTTGGCCCAGATGATCGTCGAGACGCCGGCCTTGCGGAACAGGTCGGTGGGGGTGCCGTAGTACATGGTGGGCACGATCACCACAGGGCAGCGGTCGCCCCAGCGCGTCATGAAGCCGGTGATCTCGTGCGCGGTGCGCTTCTTGGAATGGATCAGGATCGCGTCGGCGCCGGCCCGGTGATAGGCCTCCGCGCGACGCAGCGCCTCGTCCATGGAATGGCCGGAGATCAGCGCCTCGACGCGGGCCACGATGGAGAAGTCGTCGTCGGTCTGGCTGTCCTTGCCGGCGCGGATGCGGCCGCAGAACTCCTCCATGTCGGCCAGCGGCTGCGCCTCGCCGATGAAGCTGTTGGTCTTGGGAAACAGCTTGTCCTCGATGCAGACGCCGGCGACGCCGCGCGCGCACAGCTTGGCGACCAGCCGGCGCACGCTGTTGAAGTTGCCGTAGCCGGTATCGCCATCGAGCAGGATCGGCAGGCTCGTGGCGTCGGCCATGTATTCGACCTGCTCCAGCACCTGGGTCCAGGAGGCCTCGTTGTTGTCGCGCAGGCCGAGCGAGGCCGACATCGACAGGCCCGACCCCCAGATGCCCTGGAAGCCGGCCTCCTCGACGATCTTGGCCGACAGGCCGCTATGCGCCTCCATCAGGAAGGCGAGCTCCGGACCCGCCAGCATCGCGCGCAGCCGGGCGAAGCGGGAGACGGGCCGGTCGGGGGTTCGGGAAGGGATGCTGCTCATGGACTGGGGGACGCCCGTGGCCGTTCCGTCCGGACCCCGCGCAACCGCGCGATCCGTTTCAGTTCCAGTCGACAATTTGCGCAATCCTCATCGGAGTGTCATGTAACTGCCCACTTCCTGCATCATTCCGTTCGGATCGGCCACAGAAAAAATGCCTGCCCGCGACCATGAACAGGGGCGCCGCCCGGCTGTGCTGATCCTCGCGGCAGGCCGTGGCCGGCGGCTGGCTCA
>CAXTZG010000018.1:13305-16959 GCA_964248625.1 uncultured Acetobacteraceae bacterium
CCCGGAGCAGGCTCCGGAACAGCCCAAGATCCTGCTCCGCTTCGGCGGCCGGACGCTGCTGGAGCGTCATCTGGAGCGTCTGGCGCAGGCCGGCGCCGGACCGGTCACCCTCGTCGTCGGCTACCGGGCTGAGCTGATCGAGGCGGAGCTGGAGCGGCTCGGACAGCGCGACCGGGTGGCCCTGATCCACAACCCCGCCTGGCGGCAGGGCAGCGTCGTGTCGCTCGATGCCGGTCGCGAGGTGCTGGAGCGCGGCGGACCGGTGGTGCTGATGGATGGGGACGTGATCTACGACCAGCGTCTGATCGACCGGCTGATGGCGACCGCGCATCCGGCGGCGCTGCTGCTCGACCGGGAGTTCGAGGCGGGCGACGAGCCGGTCAAGATCTGCGTGTTGGACAGCGGACGGATGGTGGATTTCGCCAAGATGCCGGAGGCAGCGCATGCCTGGCACGGGGAATCGGTGGGCTTCTTCCGCTTCGACGCCGAGATCGCCGCCAGCCTGGCGCTGCGTGTGCGGGCGACCGTCGAAAGCGGTGGATGCATGCTGGAATACGAGGAACCAATTCGCGCCCTCATCCGCGAGGACGCGCAGAGATCGCAGACGGCCGGCCCGCCGACGTTCGGATACGAGGACATCACGGGCCTGCCCTGGACGGAGATCGATTTCATGGAAGACGTCGCCAAGGCCGAAGCCCTGCTGCCGCTGCTGGCAGGAATGCCGGCATGAACGCGGTTGCGCAGCCGCGGCCGGTCGGAAACGGGCTGGGCGTCGGCGCCAGGCTGCCGACCGACGCCGAGATCGCGGCGATGCGGCGCGACGGCTACCTGGTGGTGCGCGGCTTCTACTCCGCCGCCGAGACCGAGGCGCTGGTGCGCTGGACCGGCGAGATCGCGGACGCCCCCGAGGTCGCCGGCGGGCAGATGGTTTATGGCGAGGACAGCCTGCTCGAGCCGGGGCGCCGCGTGGTGCAGCGGATCGAGGATTTCTGCACCCACAGCCCGCCCATGGACGAGGTCGCCCGCAACGGCGCGCTCAGCCGCTGGCTGTCGGTGCTGATGGGCGGCGAGACGGTGCTGTTCAAGGACAAGATCAACTTCAAGTATCCGGGCGGCGACGGCTTCAAGGCGCACCAGGACCAGCAGGCCGGCTGGAGCGTCTACGCGCCGCTGCTCGTCACCGCCCTGGTGACGATCGATCCGGCGACGGTCGCCAACGGCTGCCTGGAGATCGCCACGGCGCCGCGCGCGCACGGGCTGATCGGCGCGGAATGGACGCCGCTGGCCGAGGACGAGCTCGGGCTCATGCCGGTGCCGACCGAGCCCGGCGACGTCATCTTCTTTGACAGCTTCGTGCCGCACGCCTCGAAGCCGAACCTGACCGACAGCCCGCGCCGGGTGCTCTATCTGACCTACAACCGGCTGGACCAGGGCGACCATCGCCGGCGCTACTTCGACGAGAAGCGCGCGGCCTTCCCGCCCGACATCGAGCGCAAGCCGGGCGGCACCTACGTGTTCAGGGTGTAGCCGCCGCACTTCATGTCGGGAGTGTGGCGGCGTTGCTCTTTCGCCCGCTCCCGCCAGCCCGTATCCATGCTGCCCAAGACGCGAACGAACGCGTGGAGACAAGGGATGCGGCAGTTGATCCGGAGCGGCTGGGCGAGATCAATCTTCCCCGGGCCCGTGCGCGCGGCCCTGGCGGGGGTGGCGGCCTCTGCCCTGCTGGCGGGCTGCGCCACCCCGCCGCCTGCCAGCGATCCGGAGGCGCTCGCCGACTACAAGGCGACCAACGATCCGTTCGAGCCGACCAACCGCGTGTTCTACGCGGTCAATGACGGGCTGCTGACCTACGTGCTGACCCCGGTGGCGCGCGGCTACAACTACGTGCTGCCGGCGCCGGTGCGCACCGGCATCCACAACGTGCTGAACAATCTCGGGGCACCGGTGCAGTTCGCCAACGACGTGCTGGAAACCAAGCCGCGTCGCGCCGGCGACACCTTCATGCGCTTCCTGATCAACTCGACGGCCGGGGTCGGCGGCGTGCTCGACGTGGCCAAGCACGTCGGCTATCCGGACCATTCCGCCGACGGCGCGACCACGCTGGCGCTCTGGGGCATCCCGGCCGGCCCCTATCTTTATCTGCCGGTGTTCGGCCCGTCGGGCGTGCGGGACGGCGTCGGCCGCGGCCTGGACACGCTGGTCAGCCCCTATACCTGGGTCGCCTTCAACGGCATCAACCACCTCAACTCGATCTCGACCGGCCTCGCCGCCGTCGACGCCATCGCGCCGCACATCGACGACCTCAAGAAGCTGAACGAGGGCGCGCTCGATCCCTATGCGACGCAGCGCTCGCTCTACCGGCAGCTGCAGAAGACCAACCAGGACGCCGCGCGCAACGACCATCGCGCGACCGTGCCGGACTGGTATCCGGACGCGACCAGCACGGTCGGGCAGCGGCCGCCATCGGACAGCGGCAATACCGGGCGCGGCAGCCTGCCGGCGCCGACCATCAGCCCCGTCGTGAGCAAGGCGGGGCTGCAGGGACAGTAAAGCCACGGCGCTGCCCTGGACCCGGATCAGGGATCCAGGGTCCGAGGCGACAGGAAAGCAAACACGGTCTGCACGATGCTGCTGGACGAGGTGGCGAGGCGGAACGGATAGCGGCCGGCCTTGATCACCCAGCGGTCGGCGCTCCCGTCGAACTCGGCCAGCAGGCGCGGATCGCCGGTGATGGCGACGTGCCTGGTCTCGCCCGGCTGCAGACGCAGCTTGGTGAAGCCGATCAGCCGCGCCGGCGCCTCGCCGCGGTCGAGCAGCCCGAGATAAAGCTGCGGCACGACGGCGCCGGCACGGCTGCCGGTGTTGGTCACGTCGAACGTGACGGTCGGGGTGTCGGGCGACGTGACGGCCAGGCCGGAGAAAGCGAAGCTGGTGTAGCCGAGCCCGTAGCCGAACGGGAACAGCGGCGTCAGGCGCTGCTTCTGGAACCATTTATAGCCAACAGCCGCACCCTCGATGTCGTAGTTCACGTGGAGGTCGCGGCCATTCCGGGCGGGGGCGTCGAGCACGGGCCGCGGCAGCTGCTGTTCCGAGGCGGGAAAGCTGATCGGCAGGCGGCCGGACGGGTCGACCGCGCCGAACAGGATGTCGGCGATGGCGGCCCCGCCGCCGGAGCCCGGATACCAGGCCTCGAGCACGCCCTTCACCTGGTGCAGCCATGGCATCAGCACGGCGCCGCCGCTCTCGACGACGACGATGGTGTTCGGGTTCGCCCTGGCCACCGCACGGACCAGCGCGTCCTGGTTCACGCCGGTCTGGCGGTCGGCAGGCAGCGACAGGCTGGCGGCGTCGACGGACTCGGTCAGCCACTGGTTGACGAAGACGATGGCGACACGCGCTTTCGCGGCCGCCGCCGCAGCCCGGGCCGGATCGGCCCCGGTGTCGTAGGCAAAGCGCGTCGCGGGTGCTGCGAGCCGCATGGCTGCCAGCGGCGAGGACGGGTTCCAGATCAGCGGCCGCGGGAACCCGGTATCGGCGTCGACCGGCGGCGCCGGACCTCCGACCGGCCAGACCACGGACGAGCCGCCGCCTTCCAGCACGCCCGCGGCCGCGTTCGAGCCGATGACCGCCACCGACCCGACGGTCCGGGAAAGC
>CAXTZG010000018.1:16969-27768 GCA_964248625.1 uncultured Acetobacteraceae bacterium
GATCGCCTCCTGCTCGACCGCCCGCGCCACCGCGGCGTCCGCGCCGGCGTCAATCGGCACCGTTGGCGCCGCCGGGTCGTCGAACAGGCCGTGGGCGAACTCCGAACGCAGGATGCGATGCGCCATGTCGCCCAGGCGGCGTGACGTCACGGTGCCGGCGCGGAGGGCGGCCCGCAGCGGCGCACCGAAGAAGCGGCCGCCATTGGCCTGATCAAAGAAGCTGCCGGACTCCTGGTCCAGCCCGGCATTGGCATCGGTCGCGGCATGCACCGCGCCCCAGTCCGACATCACCCAGCCCTTGAAGCCCCAGTCGCGCTTGAGCGTCCGGTTCAGCAGCATGTCGCTGCCGCAGGCCTGCACGCCGTTGACGCGGTTGTAGGCGCACATCACGGCACCCGGATCGCCGACATCGAGCGCCAGCTCGAAGGCCAGCAGGTCGCTCTGCCGCGCCGCCGCCCAGTCGATGTCGGACGAAAGCGCGGTGCGTCCGGTTTCCTGGTCGTTGAGGGCCCAGTGCTTGATCGTGGAAAGCACGTGCTGCGACTGGATGCCGCGCACCTGCTCGCCCGTCATGATCCCGGCCAGCAGCGGATCCTCGCCCGCATACTCGAAGTTGCGCCCGTTGCGGGGCTCGCGGGCCAGGTTGACGCCGCCGGCGAGCAGGACGTTGAAGCCCAGACGATGCGCCTCCCGGCCGATCATCGCGCCGCCGCGATAGGCGGCGTCGCGGTTCCAGGTGGCGGCGGTGGCGAGGCCGGACGGCAGCGCGGTCGCATAGCCGGCAGGGCCGCGACTCGGCCGGCGGGTCGTGCCGTCGACCGGATCGGCGACCCCGATGCCGCCATCGCTTTCCTGCAGCGCCGGAACCCCGAGCGGGTCGATGCCCGGCACGAAGCCGGCCGATCCGATGGCGCCGTGCGGGACCACGTTGGCCGGATGCAGGACGCTCGAAGCAACGGCGTAGTCGCCCCGGACGATCCGCAGCCGCTGCGTGTCCGACAGCCGCTGTTCCAGCAGCGCGGCACGACGGTCCGGCGACAGGGCCGGGTCCATCCAGGGCCTGGCTGAGGCGGACCCGGTTGCGGCGGCCTTCGGCGCCTGGGCTCGACAGCAGGCGGCAGGCATCAGCGCGGCGCAGATCATGAGCAGGCTTCCGCCGGTCCGCGAGGCCATCAGCCGCCCCGGAACGCATCCGGTTGCCCGGAGGGCGATCGCCGTATCGGCGGCTTCAGGCATAGCGGGCCAGCAGGGTCGCGGGCACGACGCACCAGACCAGCAGGAGGAAGCCGGCAGCGAACCGGCGGTGCGCCGGCGGCGGCACCCCGGCCGGATCGACACGTGGCAGCAGCAGCGTCGAGAACAGCAGCGGCGGCAGCAGGTAGCGGCCCTGCACGCCCTCGATCAGCGCGCCGCCGACCGGCGTCCAGACCAGGTAGAACAGCGCGAAGATCATGGCCACGGAGCCTGCCAGCAGGATGGCGATCGCCCATCCTGCGCCGGCTGACCGCAACGGCGATGGCGATGGCGATGGCGATGGCGCCGGGGGCCATCGATCGGCGCCGACGGCACAGCACAGGCACAGAAGCGCGGCCGCATAGAAGGAGGCCGGCAGCACCGTATCCAGCAGGCCGAGCACCCCGATGGTCTCGCGCGCAAGGGTGGGGCCGAACACGTGCAGCGTTTGGAACGCGACCAGCCCCGCATGCAGCGGATGCGTCAGCACCAGGCCAAGCTGCCGGGACGGCGACACCCCTGCCCGCTGCAGGCCTCCCATCAGCGGGATGGCGACGACCGTGAGCCAGCCCAGCGAGACCAGCAGGGCGGCGACCGAGGCGGCGAGGCCGGCCCGGCTCCGCCCGCACGCGGCACCCAGCCAGGCCGGGATCAGGCCGAACAGGATGGAAGGCAGCTTCGCCGCGCCGAGCAGGCCGAGCAGCAGGCCGATGCCGATCCAGCCGGCGGTCGTGCCGGGCGCCTGCGCGTCGCGTCGCGACAGCCACGCGGCGGCGAGCGCGGCGCTCGCCAGCATCGGGCCCTCCTGCGAGCAGGAGCCGAACAGCGACAGCGTCATCGGCAGGCTGAGCAGCAGGAACAGCACGAGCCGGCCGCGTCGGGCGATGCCGAGCGCCAGTGCTGCCAGCGCCACCGAGACCAGGCCCTGGGCGATCCGGCCGGCCCGCAGCGAGGCGGCGAGGCTGGCGCTGCAGAGCCGCGAGGCGTCGATGGCGAGTGCTGCCGGCAGGTAGAAGACCGGCGGATAGACCGCGGTGTTGCCGAAGAAGGCCGCCACCGGACGGCTGGTCCATCCCGCACGCCGCAGCGCGGCCCGGGCCCGATACCAGTGGACGGTCTCGCCCGCGGCCGGCGGCTGGTCGAGGCCGCGCGCGAAACGCACGGCGCTCCCGGGGAGCAGGCCGTTCAGCACGTCCGGCCGGCCCGCAGCCAGGACGCCGCCCTGGCCGAGCTGGACCGCGCGCAGGAAGTGGGCGTCCTCGTCGGCGACCTGCATGGGCGGGGTCGCGACCGCCAGGAACGCCACCATCGGCAGGGCGCCCAGACCATAGATCAGCCACAACGGCAGCACCGGGACCCTGGCACGGCGCACCGTGCCGAGGGGCATCACGGCGTGAAGGCCGGGTCGGTTTCCGGAGCCGGGTGGGCCAGGTAGGTCAGGCGCTTGAACTCGAGCCGGCCCCGCGTGACGCTGTCCAGGATCAGGCCGCACACGAAGCTGAGGCAGGCGATCAGCACCAGCCCCAGCGCCAGCACGGCACTCGGCAGCCTCGGCACGCTGCGGGTGCGGAAGAACTCCACCACCACCGGCACGCCGAGCGCGAAGCCGGCCAGCAGCGCCAGCAGCCCGATGCACGAGAAGAAGGCAAGCGGGCGTTCCTGCTTCATCAGCACGACGATGGTGCGCAGGATGCGGACGCCGTCGCGATAGGTGCGCAGCTTCGAGGTCGAGCCTTCCTGGCGCTCGATGTAGCGGGTTGGCAGCTCGGCGATCGGCATGCGCAGCTCGAGCGCGTGCACGGTGAGCTCGGTCTCGGTCTCGAAGCCGGACGACAGGGCCGGAAACGACTTCACGAAGCGGCGCGAGAACACCCGGTAGCCGGACAGCATGTCCGACAGACGCTTGCCGAAGATGGTGGTGACCAGGCCGGTGAGCACGCGGTTGCCGAGCACGTGGCCGCGGCGATAGGCGGCGGTGCGATCGGTGACGCGGGCGGCGTTGACCATGTCCAGCCCGCCCTCGCGCAGCCGCCGGATCAGGGTCGGCGCGGCGGCGGAATCGTAGGTGCCGTCGCCATCGACCAGCACGTAGAAGTCGGCCTCGATGTCGGCGAACATGCGCCGGACCACGTGGCCCTTGCCCTGCAGCGTTTCCAGCCGCACCACCGCGCCGGCGGCGCGGGCGACGGCCCGGGTTTCGTCGCTGGAGTTGTTGTCGTAGACGTAGACGGTGGCGTCCGGCAGGGCTGTGCGGAAGTCGCGCACCACCTGGGCGATCGCGACGGCTTCGTTGTAGCAGGGGATCAGCACGGCGACGCGCCCGGCTCCGGCCATGCCGAGCTGGTGCACCGGCGCCGTGAGGCTCACGAAAAGAACTGCTGCGTCGAATGGGTGAGGATGGCGGTCTCGATCGCGATCAGCAGCGGCACCGCGAGATACTGCAGCACCAGCAGCACCACCAGCGGGCTGAGATCGACGTTGCCGAACTGCGGCAGGATGCGACGCACCGGCCCCAGCACCGGCTCGGTGGCCCGGTAAAGGAACTCGCCGATGGTCCGGACCAGCCGGTTGCGGCTGTCGAGCACCTGAAAGGCGAACAGCAGACTGAACAGGCAGGAGATCAGCAGCACCGCCACGTAGATGCGGATCAGCAGGTAGAGCAGTGCGAAGATGGCCGTGATCACGGCAGGCGGTCCTTATGTCGAGGCTGCGCGGCAGGCTACCGGCCCGGCCCGGCCCGCGCAACAATCCGCCCCTGCCCGGCGGCGATCCGTTCACGGCCCTTGACTTGGGCCTCGCCTTGGCTACTTTCCGGCCCTCGCATGGCGGGGCTGTAGCTCAGTTGGGAGAGCGCCTCGTTCGCAATGAGGAGGTCAGCGGTTCGATCCCGCTCAGCTCCACCACCGCCCTGCAGACTGCCCCGAAACCCCGTCGAGGACGTCGTCGCGATCAGCGGGGCGCGATCCGTCTCACGCGAACAGCGCCTCCGGAAGCCAGGCGCGATGCGCTTCCAGCAGCTCGTCGACGAGCTTGCTGATCTGATCGAGATCGAGTTCGGCTGCGGTGTGCGGGTCGAGCATGGCCGCGTGATAGACATGCTCGCGACGGCCGGTCAGGGCCGCTTCCACGGCCAGCGCCTGCACGTTGACGTTGGTCTGCATCAGCGACGCAAGCTGCAGCGGCAGGCGGCCGACGCGGACCGGGTGCAGGCCGGTGCCGTCCACCAGGCACGGCACCTCGACGCAGGCCTCCTTCGGCAGGTTGTCGATCAGCCCGTCATTGGGAACGTTGCCGTAGATCACCGCCGGGCGGCCGGTCTCGATCGCGTTGATGATGGTGCCGCCATACTCGTTGCTGCGCACCACGCGAAGCGGGCGCGCCGGATCCTGCAGGTCGCGTTCCAGGCTCTTCCAGTCGGCGATCTGCAGCTCGCAGCGGCGCGGGTACTCGTCGAGCGGGATGTTGAGCCGGCCGATCAGCTCCTTGCGGTTCTGCTTGATGTACCACGGCACGTATTCGGCGAAATGCTCGCTCGATTCGGTCACGAAATAGCCGAACCGCTTGAGCAGGTCGTAGCGCACCCGGTTGTGCGGCGGCACGCGGCCTTCCGCCGCCACCTGCCGGATGCGCGGATACAGATCCTGGCCGCCGCTCGCGAAGCGCAGATAGAACGCCATGTGGTTGATGCCGGCCGCCAGGTAGTCGATCTGCTCGACCGGCACGCCGATATCCTGTGCCAGCTCGGCCGCGGTGCCCTGCACGCTGTGGCACAGGCCGACGGTCTGGATGCGGCTGGAGCGGGCGAGCGCCCAGCAGTTCATCGCCATCGGGTTGACGTAGTTGAGATGCAGCACGTCCGGGCAGCGCCGCTCCATCTCGGCCACCATGCCGGTCAGCACCGGGATCGTGCGCAGCGCGCGCATGATGCCGCCGATGCCGAGCGTGTCGCCGATGGTCTGACGCAGACCGAACCGGTTGGGGATCTCGAAATCGGTGACGGTGCCGGGTCGGTAGCCACCGACCTGGATCATGTTGATCGCGTAGTCGGCGCCGTCCAGCGCGCGCCCCAGATCCGTGGTGGTCTCGATCCGCGCCTGCACGCCGAGCATCTGCACGATCCGCCTTGCCACGACCTCGGACACCCGCAGGCGTTCGGGGTCGATGTCGTAGAGGCAGATGTGGCTTGCCGACAGCGCGGGCTCGCTCAGGATGTCGCCGAGCAGGTTCTTGGCAAACACCGTGCTGCCGGCGCCGATGAAGGTGATCCGCAGGGCGGTGGAGGCGTGGCGAAGCGGCTGGCGTTCGGAAGCGGAACTCCAGCCGCCCATCGTCGGGCTCCGATCGATTGTGGCGGCGGCGCGTGCGGCGGCGCGTGCCAGCGCCTGCGCGGCATTCTCCTCGCGCGCCCGGTCGCGCACCGGGGCATAGATGTCGAGCTGCTTCTCCTGCCCGGTGGCATCGACGGCAACCAGCACCACCGCGCCGTCGAGCAGCTCGTCGGTGGTCGCCACGACCGCGCAGTCGATGACAAAGGCGGCCGGGATGGTGACGCTGCCGGTGACGTCGAGACGCGGCCCGGCAGGCGCCGTGCTCAGCAGGACGGTCTGGCCGCGCCGGGCCTGGATCTGCAGGTCGGCGCCGTATTGACCGTCGCGGCTCCTGACCGCCCACCCGCTGATCAGGCCGGGCAGGCTGAAGCCGTCGATCGCGCCGTAGAGGTCGGAGGCTTCGGCCGGCTGGCGCTCGTCCGGCGGATCGGCCGCATCCTGCATCTGGTGGTCTCCGCCATCACGCGTCTGGCCGAGACTAGTCCCAGACCGCAAGGCTTGTCTCGATCAGGATCAGCCGGCCGTCTGCTGCGGGTGCCCTCCCTCCACCTTGACGTCGGCGAGGATCGTCGCCAGCCGGTCGTGGTATCCGGCCTGGTCGTTCTCGGTCTCGATCCGGTGCAGGGCTCCGGCACGCACCGCATCCCACAGCTCGCGGCTCTCATACAGATCGACGATCCGGTCGGCAAAGCGCTGCGCGTCGCCGGTGCCACCTGACAGGATGTCGACGCCGTCGGCCCATCCGACCTGGCGGCACAGCAGCTCCGTCGCCACCACCGGCAGCCCAAAGGCTGCCGCCTCATGCACCTTGAAGGGGATGCCGCCGGCAAAGCGGGTGGGTGCCACGAAGATGCGGTGGCGGCCATACAGAGATGCAAGATCGTCGACCGGGCCGATCAGGTCGACGCGGCTGTGACGCCTGAGCGGCGACATGTCCACCCGGCGATCGACATAGCCCGCGATGGTGAAGCGCACGTCGGGCGGCAGCCGGTCGTGCAGCAGCGGCAGCACCTCGCCCACGAACCAGACCAGGCTGTCGTAGTTGGGGCTCGACGCCTCGTGGAACGCGCCGAGGAACAGCAGGCCGGCCCGCTCGCCCCAGCCGGCCGGCGTGGGAGCGGGCTCCTTCATGTGGCCGAGCACGGCGACGTTGGTATGGCCGGTCGACCGGATCAGCGACGCGTCGCGCTCGTTCACGGCGACGATCTTCTGGCAGAAATAGGCGCAGGCGAGCTCCTTGCGCAGCATCGCGTCCAGCTCCTCGTCCTGCGCGAGACCCAGTACGCGCGCGCGCTCCACCACCCGCGGCGCACTGACCGCCTCGGTGTCGAGGACCACGCTGTGCTCGGGCAGGGCCGAAGACGCATCGCTCAGGATCGGCAGCAGGCGCTCCAGGTTGTGAGTCCGACCGATCCAGACGATGTCGTAATAGCCGCTGCGCTCGGCGATGAAGCCCGGCAGCTCCTCCAGGCCGCGATCGTAGAGAAGCTCGACGGTTTCGGGGAAGTCGGCAAGCGTGTCGAGCACGCTGGTGGTGGCCGGATAGATCGGATACACGCCGACATGGTAGCCGAGGGCGGCCATGGCGCAAACGATGTCGTTGGAGCGCACATAGCCCGAGCCCAGGTCGCGCATCGGGATCCGGTCCTCGATGAACAGGATCCGGCCGCAGCTAGGCTTGGGCGAGCGGGCGAACAGCGCGTTGCGCGGACGCGGCGGATACTTGTAGCGCAGCCAGTCGCGATGCTTCTCGACGAACACCTTGTGGTTGCGCTGGATCATGCGCTCCGAGCGCGCGGAGCCGGCCGAGCCGAACTCGACATGCTGGATCACGACGGACGGATCATAGACGATCCGGTAGCCGGCCTTCCTGAGCCGGACGCAGAGATCGGTCTCCTCGTAATAGGCCGGCCGGTAGTCATCGTCGAAGCCGCCGAGCGCCTTGAGATACGACGCGCGCACCATCAGGAAGGCGCCCGAGCAGAAATCCGCGTCCCGCAGGAAATTGGCCTCCGGGATGCTGGGATCGGCGTCGCGCAGGTAGCCGGCGGTCGAGCCGTCGCGCCAGATGATCGATCCGGCCTCCTGGAGCAGGCCGTTGGTGCGGATGAACTTGGCGCCGACCGCGCCGATCCGCGTGTCCGACGCGAGCCGGTCGAGTGCGAGCTGCACCGCCTGGTATCCGAGCGTCACGTCGTTGTTCAGGTAGAGTACGGCGGGTGCTGTCGTGTGGCTCAGCGCCGTGTTGCACGACTCCACGAAGCCAGCGTTCTGCTCGAACCGGATGATCCGAGCGCCGGTCACATAGCGCCCGATCCGACGGGTCTCGTCGCGCGAGCCGGAATCGACGATGATCAGCTCGATGTCGCCGCCATAGCAGGTGCGCAACGAGGCCAGGGCGGTCATCGTCAGCGCGAACTTGTTGTGCAGCACGACGATGACGCTCACGGCAGGCGCGTCGCGGACGGCGAAGTCCAGCCTCGCGCGCGCGAACTGCGGCAGCATGGTCTCGGCCATGCGCAGGAAGAGCTGCTTGCTCTGCGCTTCCAGGATCGGCGTCGCGACCACACCGTCGGCCTCCGCGGCACGGCACGACAGCCAGTGCGCGAACGCGTCGGGGAAGTCGCCCCGCTCCAGTTCGGCCTGCACGCGCAGGGAATGGAAATGACGCACGAGGTCGACGTCGGGATGCGGCTTGCGCCGTTCCGCGGCACCGTGTCGGACGAAGTGCTCGTAGGTGTTGCGGAACACGCCGTCCATCACCGCGTCGAGCACATCCGGATAGGTCTTGCCGTAGAGATCCTCGGAGAACCACTGCAGGGCCGCGTAGCGGAGCGGCGTGCGATTGGCCAGGAAGTGATGCAGCGCGCAGCTCCACCAGCCATCGGCGATCTCGATCTGCACGTCGGAATAGGTCTGCAGATACCAGTGCGGATCGAAGTACCAGGACAGGCGCGCGAGGCTGCCGGCGCGGCTGCCATCGGCAAGGAAGCGCTCGAACGGGCCGCCATGGCTGTTGCGGGCCGCATCGCCCTCCACCGCGTTCTGCTGGTAGAGCTGCGGGTCGAAGAACTTGTGGCCCTGCCGGAACTCGGCATCGCCAATGGTCAGGTAATGGTCGTAGCCGTTGACGAGCTGCAGCTGCTTCAGCAGGGCGGGCGTGACGTCCCGGTTGACTGCCAGATAGTGGCCTTCATCGAACAGCCAGTGCGGGGAACGCCCGGCATGACCGTCGGTGCAGTAGTGCGCGAAGCCGGATGCGGCGCCGCCCGCGGCGACATGGGCCGCGACGTCGGGATAGACCGAGAGATACCAGGTCTCGTCGAAGAACATGTTGGGCGAATGACCCAGCTTGCAGCCGCGTTCGCGATAGTAGCGCTCGGCGTCGGCAAAGCCGTCGGCGGCAAGCTGCGGCGCCACGTCCGGATACCGGTTCAGGTACCAGCGCTGGTCGAACCGGCTCCAGACGGGCTGGCGGCAATGATCCACCGGTTCCACGAGAGCTGATCCGCCGAGGACAGCCGGTTCCACGGGATCAGCTTCCACCAGCCAGCCGCTGACGTCGACTGCTCTCGTGTCATCCACGACGGGATCTCGCCTGTGACGTCAATTCCACGATGTCTGAGTTCCTGATCCGCCAGCAAAGCGCAACAACAACGTAGTCGAGAGCCAAAGCCCGATGCAAGACATTACCATGAGCCGAGACGAATCATCGAGGCATCACCTGGATGTCCAGAACCGGCGGCTATGGATCATTTTAGATACTTCGCTTTTCATGATGAGACGAGTCACATACTCGATCATGACTTTGCCATCCCTGCCGGCAGCCTGACCGGGCCGACAGGGTCAGCGATTGATCGTGAAGCCGTCATAGAGCATCTCGACGCGGCTCAGCTCGCGCACGGAGATGCAGTTCCAGCTCACCTGCCTGATGGCGTCCAGGAGATGGTCGTCGGGCGCCATCCAGGTCACGACCAGGATCGGACCGAACGGCATGACCCGCAGGACGCTCAACGCCCGCTGGATGGCGTCGAACTGCACGCGGCCGGTCACGAACAGGAATATCATGTCCTTGCCGTTCTTCCGGAACCGGCAGACCTCGACAAAGATCCGCGAACCCCCGCCATGGTAGCTCCAGCCATCCTGGTAGAGATAGTCGATGCAGGCGCCCGAGAACTCCTTCAGGCTCGGCTCGCGCGGCCAGTCCAGGCGACGCCACCGCGCGCGCCGCCGGATGCGGTGCCAGATCGCGGCGGCGATACCGATGATCGCCATGACCGCGATCAGGACGATCCAGACGGTGGCGGACACTACCATGAACCGCAATCGATCGATCGCTGCGGGGTCGTCTGCAGCGCCCCGACCGGACAGCCCGGCTTCAGCACGAGCGTCGGCGCGGCGCTGGCAACTCGGTCAGATCGGCGGGACGGATGATCCGCAGCCGCGAGCACGCACAGTGCTGCGAGACCCTGCTCAGCGGAGCCCCTCCGCCTGGGTGACATTGATGCGGTGGAAGTTCGCGAGCTTTTCCCGCAGATAGTCGTCGCCGCGCTTCATGAAGGTGTCGTAGTCCTGCTTCCAGTGCGCGCCGCCGACCGTGACCGTCTGCGCTTCCAGCGCCTTGCCGCCATTCAGGATCTTCTTGCGCATCTGCTCGATGCTCCTGACCGGATAGTGCTTCAGGAAGATGCCGTGCTGGGACCCGATCGCGATCTCGGACGGATCTCGCGCGATGCCGCGGCAGTAGTGGTTGCCCTGCTCGATGACGGCGTTCGGCGCATGGCGAAAGGCGACCTTTCGCGTCGGGCTGTTGTGATGGAGCGAGAAGGTGTCGAACCGCGCGGACAGGTCGTCGTTCGGGTCGATCCGCTCGTGGGCCACGCTGTTCGACGCGTTGCAGAGCCAGTAGGCGAGCATCTGGGTCTGCTGCATGTCGGCACGCGACAGCAGGGAATGCAGATCGAGTCCGGGCTCGGTGACGTGCAGCATCTCGTCCGCATCCAGGGCGAACACCCAGTCGATCGTCTTGCCGGCTCCCTCGAGCATCGTCACGGCCAGGTGGACGAGCCCCATCGTCTTGGCGGACTGGTAGTAGCCCACCACCGGGTCGCGGACCACGTAGACGATGCAGTCCGAATGGTCGTTGATGAAGCGGTCGATCTCGGCGGCCGTGCCGTCGGTGCTCAGATTATCGGCGATGGCGTAGAACCTGATGCCGTTCTCGTATGAGGATGCCAG
>CAXTZG010000018.1:27778-45368 GCA_964248625.1 uncultured Acetobacteraceae bacterium
ATAGAGGATGTCCTCCTCGTCCTTGACGAGAGACACCCTCACCGCGTTGTCGAGAACCTTGCCTGCCACGTTCTGCTGTCGCAGCCGACGACGGATCTCGTCGGGAGGTGGACCCAGGACGATGGACCGGATGTCCGACAGCGACTTGAGGATGTTGGTGTATTCCTCCTCCGAGACGTGCCCCTTGCACTTGCGTGCCGCCATCGTCAGGCATTCCATGCTGGCCGCACGGTCCCCGAAGCGCTCACACAGCTTCGCCTTGAGATAATATGGCCAGAAGTTCCGGTCCGAGACGTGCTGGGCGCGATCGTACCACTGCTCGGCCTCGGCCCTGTTCCCGAGCTGGGCTGCGATGTTGCCGGCCTCGAGATAGGCCCTGATGTCGTTGGGATCGCTGACCGTGAGATCGGACAGGCGCTTCAGGGCGCCGACGAGGTCACCATCCTTGAGCCGGGCAGCCGCATCATTCAATGCAGTCTGATAGTCCATCCGTCGTCCCCGATCACCATCCACACCTTGCCTGATCGCCGCAGGCGGCTCAAGCCGACCCCCGGGGCGCCAAGCCAGGTCGCATGCATCATCTGCGGGAAGCCGGGACGGTTCGCCCGTGCATCAGGCGACGGAGCCGATCGTCAGCCGGAGACGATCCTGGGCTCAGGCCAAGTCGGCAAGCGCCGGGTCGGACGCGATGCCTGCGGCCTCGAAGATGCCCAGGAAGCGCTTCTTGTAGGTTTGCCTCAGGTCGGTGTAGCGGTCGACATCGAAGCTGAAGTAATCCATGACGTTGCGATGCGTCAGCGGACCAGCGATGTCGCTGTAATGGCAATAGGGGATGCCCATCGTCTGGCAGAGCTCGGTCGTTCTGCTGTCATGGGTGATGCAGCCGGCAGGCACGCCGGCCTGGATGGCCAGCATGACGCCATGGAAGCGGCTGCCGACGACGAAGTCGAACCGCCTGAGGTAATCCATCCAGGATGGCACGTCGAAGAAGGCGTGGGCGTACTGCCGGCACCAGCGGATGAACTCGCCCCGGGACTTCTCCGGCATGATGTAGGCATGGCAGTCTTCCAGATGCTGCTGATCCATGCTGTCGAACTGGTTGCGCGCGATCTGGACCATGTTGATGCCGTGCTGGACGATGTAGGCACCGCCGGTCAGGGTAACGATATCGGCCAGATCGCGCTCGATCGAGGTGAGGGCGGGGGTGTAGGGGATGCCGGCGGTGACGGCGATGCTGGTCGGCCGTCGTGAGAATCCGGCCTTCACGCTGGCCACGAAATCGTTGCTCTTGTTGATGAAGTTGGACGGGCAGCCGGTGACCACGCCGGCCTGCCCGAAGCCGAGCTTGGTCATCTGGTCGGCGGTGAAGGCGCCTCGCAGGCCAAGGCTCGGCTGGGACTGGTCGGGGGCGAGCCTCATCAAGGTGTCGAGCCAGCGACGGGTGCCGGGCGTCAACTGGATGTCGTCCGCATCGGACGGCGCCTGCGCCCCAAGTCCCAGGCCGACGACAGGCAGGTCGATCTCGTCGAGCCGTTCCGCAAGCCAGCTCTGATCGGTGTGGTTGCCGAGATGGTTCGCCATGGGAACGGCCAGGATGTCGCCGGCCTCGCGTATCTCCGCCGCCGGCGTCGTCCAGGACAGGAACCTGATGTCGGGCTCCAGCATCGAGGCGAGCCCGAAGGTGATCGCCTGGTTGCCGGTGTTGGCGCCCATCTCGGCAAACAGGTTCGCGACGTCCCTCTTGTAGTAGTCCATCTGGTAGGGACGGGAACCAACAAAGACGACACGCCGCATCTCGGGGATTTCCTTCAGCTCGTGCAGTCCAGCCAGACCAATGGAGCATCAAGACAGGAAACGCAACGAGGTCGACCCGATCGTTACATGCCCCGGCAATCAGGTCGTCGTTGCCGTGTCGGTCCCTGGATATGAACCGTCTTAGCGCTTAATCGATCGGTGTCAAACGTTGCCCGAGCGGCATCGCGGGATCTGCTAACCGAAGCGCGAGATCGCCTGGACGACGCCCGGGACATTGATGGTCCAGGGATTGTGCGGGTAGTTCCCGGCGGCCTGGTTCTGCTCGCCGAAGATGAAGCCGTAATTCAGGTCCAGGGACGCAAACAGCCTCGCATGATTCAGCGCAAAGCCCGAGGTGCTTTCTATGCTGATGAGATTCGTCCCAGGCGCTGCGAATACTGCGTTGAACATCGCCGCACCGCCCAGTCCGACGATGAACTTCGCATTGCTGAAGGTCCGGACCTGCTCCTCGAACGGCAGCAGCTCCGGCTCGATCACGACGAAGCCGAGCCGTTCCAGCGTCTCGGCCAGATGGTCCTCGTTCTGCAGCGCCCGGTAGTTGCTGCCGGACTTCCGGGTGATCGTCCGCCTGGACACGAAGATCTTGGCAGGGGTCGGCGCCTGCCCCTTCACCGCGCAGCGGCCGACGATGTTGCGGAAGATCGCCCGCGCGGTCTCGTCGGGAACCAGATCGATCATCGAGTACTGGTGAAGCACGATCTCGGCGCAGTGATAGGTGTGCCACGGCGCCTGGTCGATCAGCTTCTCCGGAGCGACACCCATGAACAGCAGCAGGTTTCTTTGCCACTCCGAGGGCGCGTAGCACAGAAAGCGGCCGACCTGGCCGGTCGAGACGAAAGCATATGCGTTGGGCAGCCCGTTGAGCAGCCACATCCCCCAGTTGGCCGGCTCGATCGGGCTGCCGAAGAAGACCGGCCCGTCCAGCTTCGTCACCGCCTCGTCCACCAGCCGGTCGAAGCTGACCCGGAAGCCCGGCCCGTCGCGCCGGATGTCGGGGACCACGTAGCTGGGCGGCGGCACGTTGGACAGGTAGTGCGCCAGCCGGCCGGGATAGTTGTCGATCTCCTGGCAGTTGAACTCGCCGTTGCGGCCGACCAGCGCGTGCAAGTGGTGGAACCCGAACAGGCACTGATCCTGGTAGCGTCCGGCGTGGGTGGAGTGGACCTCCAGCACCGATTGCGACGCGAAGTCGAAGCGCACGCCCTGCGTCGACAGGTCGAGGGACAGGGAGGGAGGTCGCAGCTTCCTCGTGACCTTGCGCTGCAGCTCGCTGACATTTGGACGGCTGACCAGCTCGGACGGCGCAGGCAGCTTGAGAATCTGATCACCGACACGAAACATATGGACTTTGACTTCTCATCAAACGGGCCGCGCGGGCTCCGCTCTCGACCATATCCGCGCGTCATTCCACACGCTAGGCGGGCGTCAAAACTTCGACGTGAAGCAGGAGCCGTCCAGGTCAGGCGATCCGGGCCCGCAGCAGGTCGTGGACGTGCACCAGCCCGATCGGCACCCTGCCCTCGACGACGAACATGCTGGTGATGCGCGCCTCGTTCATCCGCGCCAGCACCTTGACCGCCAGCGTCTCGCCGGTGACGGTCTGCGGCCGCGCGCCCATAGCCTCGACGATCGGACGGTCCGTGAAGCTGGTCTGGAAGGCGCGCCGGACGTCGCCGTCGGTCAGCACGCCGATCAGGCCGCCTTTGTCATCCACCACGCCGACGATGCCGAATCGCTTGGAGGTCATCTCGACGATGCCGGCGGACAGCCTGGCCGACATCGGCACCAGCGGCATGTCAGCACCTTCATGCATCAGCCGGCGCACCTGCATCAGGCGCAGGCCGAGCTTGCCGCCCGGATGGAACCGGTTGAAGTCGGTCGCGGTGAAGCCGCGGCGTTCCAGCAGCAGGATGGCCAGAGCGTCGCCGGCGGCAAGCTGCATGGTGGTCGAGGTGGTGGGCGCCAAGCCGTTCGGGCAGGCCTCCTCGGCGCTGGGCAGGAACAGGCCGATATCGGCGGCACGGCCGAGCGCGCTGTCCGGCCGCGAGGTCATGGCGATCAGCGGCACCCCGAACCGGCGGCTGTACTCGACGATATCGGCGAGCTCGGTGGTCTCGCCGGACCAGGAGACGGCCAGCACCACGTCGGTGTCGCGCAGCACGCCGAGGTCGCCATGGCTGGCTTCCACCGGATGCACGTAGTGGCTGGGCGTGCCGGTCGAGGCCAGCGTGGCGGCGATCTTGCGGCCGACATGGCCGGATTTTCCCATGCCGGTGACGATGACGCTGCCGGCCGCGCGCTCGATGACGTCGGCCGCGCGGGCGAATGCTTCCGCCAGGCCGGCCTGCAGCGCCGACTGCACCGCGAGAAGACCCTGCTGCTCGATGCGCAGGGTGCGGGCGACGCTCGCGGCGGCGGCGGCGACCGAGCCGGCCTCGAGTGCCGGCGGCAGGGCGATGCTGCCGATGGTCGGATGCCCCGGCACCGTCACGTCCCGGCCGGCGACGGGGCCGCAGGCCGCTCGAGCAGCAGCCGGGCGCGGACGAGATCGTCCGGAGTGTCGACGCCGAGCGGCACGTCGTCGACCAGCACCGCATCCACCCGCATGCCGGCCTCCAGCGCCCGCAGCTGCTCGAGCCGTTCGCGCCGCTCCAGCGTCGAGGGCGCCAGCGAGACGAAGCGCTGGAAGGCGGCCCGGCGCCAGGCGTAGAGGCCGATATGGTGGTAGAGCGGACCGTCGCCCCAGGGCGCCTGCGCGCGGGTGAAGTAGAGCGCCCGGAAGCGGCCGCCGCCGAGCGGGCTGCCCACCATCTTCACCACGCTCGCCGCCTGGATCTCCCGCGGATCGGTGATCAGGGCGACGGGAGTCGCCAGCGCCACGTCCGGATCGTCCAGCAGAGACGCGGTCTGGCGGCTGACGTGAGGCGCCACCGTCGGCAGGTCGCCCTGGAAGTTGATCACCACGTCGTGCAGCGCCCCCGGATCGATGCTGGCCAGCGCCTCGGCGATGCGGTCGGTGCCGGATGGATGATGCGGGCTGGTCAGGACCGCCCGGCCGCCCGCCCTGGTCACGGCCTCGCCGATCGCCTCGTCATCGACGGCGACCAGCACCGGGCCGAGCCCGGTTTCCATCGCGCGACGCCAGACATGCACGATCATCGGCTCGCCCGCGATCAGGGCCAGCGGCTTGCGCGGCAGCCGCGTCGCGTGCAGCCGCGCCGGCACCACGACGATCGGGTTCATGGGCGCCTCCTGGCCGGCGGCCGGTCAGGCCGCCCGCTCGGACAGGGCGGCCTTGGTCAGCCGGTCATAACCCAGCAGCCGGCCCAGCAGCCCCTCGAAATCGCGCAGGGCAATCATGTTGGGGCCGTCGGACGGCGCGCGGTCAGGGTCCGGGTGGGTCTCAATGAACAGGCCGGCGACGCCGACCGCGAGTGCTGCCCGCGCCAGCACGGCGACGAACTCGCGCTGGCCGCCGGAGCTGTCCCCCTGCCCGCCCGGCTGCTGCACCGAATGGGTGGCATCGAAGATCACGGGGGAGCCGAAGCCCGCCATGATCGGCAGCGACCGGAAGTCCGACACCAGCGTGTTGTAGCCGAACGAGGTGCCGCGCTCGGTCGCCATGACGTTGGGGTTGCCGGCGGCCGTGACCTTGGCGAGCACGTTGCGCATGTCCCAGGGCGCCAGGAACTGACCCTTCTTGACGTTGACCACCCGCCCCGTTCCGGCCGCCGCCACCAGCAGGTCGGTCTGCCGGCACAGGAAGGCCGGGATCTGCAGCACGTCGACCACTTCGGCAATGATCGGACAATGCTGCCGCTCATGCACGTCGGTCAGCACCGGCAGCGCCAGTTCGGCGCGGATGTCGGCAAAGATCTGCAGCGCCGCCTGCAGCCCGACGCCGCGCGCCCCCTGGATGCTGGTGCGGTTGGCCTTGTCGTAGGAGCTCTTGAACACGACGCCGATCCCGAGCCGGCCGGCCATCTCCTTGATCGCCCCCGCGCACTCGAAGGCGTGGGCACGGCTCTCGATCTGGCAGGGCCCGGCGATCAGCGACAACGGCCTGTCGTTGCCGAACACCACGTCTCCGACGTGAACGATCGCTTTCGGCTCGATCTGGCTCAGGGTTCGGCTCCTTGTCGGCTGCCGGCACGTTCGGCCGCCGACCGAAAGCTACACCCGAATGCGGGCGCCGGAAACGTGCCCGACCTCGGTCCAGGTGCGGTCGCCGCTCAGGAACCGGGTCGGGGTCACGCGCCGGGGTGCGGCCACCGCCCGCATCGCCGGCGCATCGCTGGTGGCGACCACGCGATGCACCAGGCCCGGGCCGACGATCGCCACGTCCAGCGCGTCGAGATCGATGCTCTCGATCGAGAGGCCAGCCTCGGTGGCGAAGCGGCTGAGCTCCTCCGAGCCGGCGCCGGTCCAGCGCGAATGGCCGCCGGGGCTGAACTCCGGCAGCTCATGGCTGTCGCGCACAAGATCAATGCGGATCGGGCCGTTCGGGTTGCCGACATAGATGGCCACGCATTCGGCCGGCGACGGCAGGCCCTCGAAGGCGGAGGCCTGTCCGAAGCTCGTCGTTCCGCTGAAGCCGTCGAGACGATAGACCACCGGATGGTCGTCGAAGACCGCGCGCAGCACCCGCACGACCGTTTCGCGGAACAGCAGGGCGGCGATGCCGGTGAGCGCGCCCTTCAGCGCGGCATCGTCCTCGACGAGACGCGGCGCCGTGGCGGTCTGGATGCTGACGATGTCCTTGCTGCTCACGCCGTTCGGAGCCAGCGCGTTGTGGAGCAGCACATGGCCGTTGCGGATCAGCTCCTGCAGCGGCGGCTGCAGCTCGGCCGCGCAGGCACCGGTCGTGACGCGGCCGTTGAGAAGCTGCGGCGCGTCGGTCCGGTCGGTCCACAAACCGCCCAGCACCGAGCGGTTGCGGCCGGCGCCGGAAAACCCCACCAGCACGGCATTGACCAGATCCAGGTAGGCGCTGCCGTTGAGCGCCACCGGCAGATGCAGATCGACATCCTGCGGCTTGATCGTCACGAAGGGCAGGTAGCTGGAGTCGATCGGGCGATCGAACCGGATCTCGAAGCCGCAGCGACCATCGCCGAACCCGACCTCCTCGAGATCGGGGCGGTGGGCATCGGCGACGCTCTCGCCGATCAGGTCATGGTGGAGAAAGGCGCGGATCAGCGGGGGCGACGTATATTCGCTGCCATACAGCCAGCCGACGGCACCTTCGCTGTCCAACCGGTCGATTGCACCTCTGATCGTGACACCGTTCATGCGTTTTCGCGCTCCTGGTTGAATCTTGCACTGCAGCAATTTCGCAGTATGCCGACTAACGACGGTTTCCGCGAATCGTTCAAGCGACGAGGTGATGGCGACCAGGCGGAGTCGGCGCGAGGACCGCGTCGTAGAGCGCCAGATGCAGGTCCAGCACCTCCTGCGCAGTCGGCGGCGGCCGGACACCCGCGGTCAGCGCCGCCAGCTTCTGCGGATGGGTCGCGAGGTCCGCCAGCACCTCCGCCAGGCTCGCCGGCCGGCTCACCTCGAAGTGCAGACCGTTGACGCCGTGCGTGATCTTCTCGGCCATGCCGCCGATGTTGGAGCAGATCACCGGCTTGCCGTTGGTGAACGCCTCCTGGATGACCACCGGCGAGTTCTCCCACCAGGTGGACGGGATCACCATCGCGTCGATCTGCTGCATCAGCGTATTGACCTGCGCATTGTCGTAGGCGCCATGGAAGACGACGTTCTCGCCCGCGTCGTCGAGAGCCTCCTCAACCACCTTCTGGAACTCCAGCGGCTGGCTGGAATAGTCGCCATAGATCTCGATGACCGCGTTGCGTATCCCCAGCGCGTTCAGGCGCTTTGCTGCGTCCATCAGCACGGTGATCCCCTTCAGCGGAGACATCTGGCCGAAGAACCCGAACCGGATTGGGCGCAGCTCCGCCATCGACGATCCGCCTGCCGATCGCCCCGGCATCGATCCCGTGGGCCGCAGCCGGCGCGACGCGGCGCTGGACGAGGACATGCCGTCGGCAACGGGCGGCGACACCGAGATAGGGAGGGGGATCACGGCAGGCGGCACCCAGGTCTCGGCAAACCGGCTGCCGTCGCGTTCGGGCGGCATGTTCTCCAGAACCGCCAGCTTCGCATCCGGCAGTCCCCAGCTGCGGAACCGGTCGGCCAGGAAATGGCTGGGCGAGATGAACAGGTCGACATCGTCGAAGAACATCTGCAGGTAGCGCTTGCGCAGAAAGAAGTCGCGTTCGCCGAACTGCGGGAAGCAGGCGGCGCAGGCGGAATAGCTTTCCTTCTCGCACAGCCGGAACGTCTTGGTCTTCATCATCTGGCCGTGATGGTTGCAGATCGCCAGATACTCGTGGAGGCTCAGCACGATCTTGGCACTCGGCCAGCCGCGCCGGATCGCGCTGAACATCTCGACGCCGAACCGCACGAAATGATGGGTGTGCACGATGTCGGGCTTGAGCTCGGCGACGAGCTCCTCGATCACCTTGGGAAATTGTGGGTCGGGGTTGGCGAACTTGAAATAGTCGAACGCCGCGTTGGGATGATAAACATAGTCGTCCGGCCCATACGGCTGGGTCAGTGTGGCGCCGAGCCTCACCTCGCTTTTCGGGCTCGAGCAGCCGAGCAGCCAGGCGGTGCCGCCGCGGGCCTTGAGCTCGCGATACAGGGTGAAGGCGGAGATCTCCGCACCGCCGCGGGTGAGCCTGGGATGCGAGTGCGTCATCACCAGCACGCTGGGAAGGTCCGCCCTGCCGATGGCGGCCGGAGCCTGTGCGTCCAGTTCCGGGGTGGCGGTGGGCATCATGTCGGTCGGCGAATCGTTCATGTCGACGCGTCCGCGGTCTCGGCCGGCATCGATGCCGGTGCCGATCCGGCCGCCGGGATCATCCAGCGCTTCTGGAAGCGCCAGGCATTGTAGAGCGTGAGGTTCAGCCGCCACGACGATTGCTGGCCGCCCTGGCTTTGGCGCTCCAGATGATACAGCCGCGCCCGCCGGTCGACGACGCAGATCCGCCCCTGCTGCTGCGCCTTGCGGCACAGGTCGACATCCTCGAAATCGCCGATCACGTAGCCCTCGTCGAAGCCGCCGACATCGCGCGCCAGCTGCATCGGCATCAGCAGGCAGGCGCCGGTCACCGCCTCGACCTCCCGCACGTCGTCATCGTCGCTCGGATAGCGTCCCTTGCGCGGATGCAGGCTGAAGCTCCAGCCGGCGAACTCGGCAAGCGCCTCGTAGGAGCAGCCCTCGTGCTGGACCGTCTCGTCCTCGAAGACGAGCATCGCCCCCACCACGCCGACCTCCGGTCGTGTCGCAGCCGTTTCGATCATGCTGTCGAGCCAGTCCGGCGTCTTCGGGAACACGTCGGAGTTGAGGAAGCAAACATACGCGCCGCGCGCCAGCCGCAGCCCCACATTGTTGGCCGGCGCGTAGCCGACATTGGCCGACAGCGCGACCAGCCGGAACGGCAGGCGGAACCGGGCGAGACAGGAGGTGGCCAGCGCCTCGGTGGCGCGCAGCAGCGTCGGATCGTCGAGCACGTAGATGATCTCGTGGTCCCGGCCCAGCGTGCGCGAGAAGAAGGCCAGCTGCAGCTCCATGAAGTCGATGCGGCCATAAAGCGGCACGATGATCGAGCAGCGCGGGGCCGTCGGCACGTCGCCAAAGACCATCTCCTTGAAGCCGACGCCGTCCATCAGCCGGAACCGGTTCATCGCCGCCACCGCCGGACCCAGCACATGGTCGTAGCCCTGCGCCAGCTCGTCGTAGCGCAGCTCCAGGTTGCTCAGCGTCTCCTTGATGGTGTCGATGCCGGCGCTGCGGATCTCCGTGATCCGCTTGAAGGCGATGTCGCCTGACCGGGTCTGCACCTCGAAATAGACTGTTTCGCCCGCGGAATGAACGTCGTCGACGAAGGACAGGAAGCCGCACGCATCGACCAGCCCGCCATATTGCCGGGAGAAGCCTTCACGCACGTCAGGGCGCGGGATCGGGATCCAGTGACGCGTGTCCAGCAGGCGGGACTCGCTGCCGCAGCGGACCCGGATGCTGACCACCGACTTGAACGGGTCGATGAACCAGCCACGCAGCAGCAGTCCGCCCGGCGGGCAGAGGGCGGCGGAGTCCAGTTCCAGGAACACCGGCGGCTGCAGCGTGCCGAGCGTGTCGGTGCCGCCATAGGAGGGCCGGTTCAGCAGGCGAAGCAAATGCGCGCGGCGGCTGGACCGGCTGGCGCCGGCGATGAGGCTCTTGGTGCGGACGATGGCGTCGGCCTCGGACAGCTGGTCGAGCGGCTCCGACGGGGTCAGCCGGAACCGGCGTCCGTCCCGGGTCAGGATCGCGTCCTGGAACGCGTCGGCGCGCTGGGTCGCACCCGGCACGAAGATCAGCACGCCGACCCCGATCTTGCGGACATCGGGACGCGCGAAGATGCAGACGGTCGCCTCGCCGGTCACCTGCGCGTCGCCGAACTCCAGCAGGCAGTCCGGCGCAAGATCCTGGTCGTCCCAGGTCAGATCGATCCAGCCGCCGGCGAGCCAGCCATCCAGGCTCGCCGCATAGGACAGGAAATCGATGCATCCATGCGTTGCTTCGATCGCGGACTGCATGATGGACATCGCTTGGATCACTTCGGCATCGTGTGCTCCATCATACCAAGCCGGTCCCCCCTAGGGAACCGCAAAGCGGCGCGGCCCCCGGGCGGGGCGCGCCGGCGGCCGCTCAGGGCGCCTCGAGAAGGCTCACGTCGGTGCCGACCCCGGACGGCTGCGCCGACGGCGCAAGCAGCTCACGATACAGCCGCAGATGCGCTGCGAGCGGATCCTCCCCGGGGCGCAGGCGCGCCACCTCGCCCTCGAGAACCACCAGCTGGGCCGGATCGGCGACGAGCGCCTTCAGGACGCCTGCCAGCGCGCGTGCGCTGCCCGCCTGGAAATGCAGCCCGGTGTTGCCCGGCACCACCTTCTCCGCCATGCCGCCGATATTGGAGCAGATCACCGGCCGGCCGTTGCGGAACGCCTCCTGGATCACGACCGGCGAGTTCTCCCACCAGACCGAGGGGACGAGCACGACATCCACCTCGGCCATCAGCTGGTCGACATCGCCGTTCGCATACGCGCCCTCGAACACGATGTTGCTGCCGAACGCCTCGACCTGCGACAGGAACTCGGTCTGGAACGAGGCCGGCTGGTTGCTGTGGTCGCCGTGGATGGCAAACAGGATGTCGCCGCGCTGCTCCTGGTCGAGGAGGGCGGCCGCGTCGATCACCACCTGGATGCCCTTGAGAAGCGAGATCTGGCCGAAGAAGCCGACGCGCAGGGCGCCGGAACGGCGGGCGCTGCGGGGCGGATGCGGCGCCGGGGGCGTCGACACGTTCTCGATGACGCTGATCTGGCCTTCCGGGATGCCCCAGTCGACATAGCGCTGAGCCAGGAAATGGCTGGGGGCCAGGAAATGATGCACGTGCTTGAGGAAGTGCTTGATGTAGACGTCGCGGATAAAGAAGTCGGCCGGCTGGAACTCGGGAAAGCAGCGGCTGCATTCGACGTAGCCCGAGCGGCGGCAGAGCTTTCCTTGCGGCCGCGTCACCATCTGGCCCTGCTGATGGCAGATCGCCAGGAACTCGTGCAGGGTCAGGATGATCCTGGCGTCCGGCAGCACCTCCCTGACGTAGCCGAACACCTCCATCCCGAAATTGATGTAATGGTGGAAGTGCACGATATCGGGCCGCAGGTTCCGCAGCAGGGTGCGGAAGTCGCGGGCGAACGCCGTGTCGCGGTTGGCGAACTTGAACCATTCGAACTGGCCCAGCGTGTAGAGATACTCGTCGCGCTCGAAGGGCTGCGTGATCGACTGTCCGGCGCGCGCAAACGATGCGGTCCGGCTGCATCCGCAATACCAGGCCTTGATGTCGCTCCGGCTGCGCAGCCGGTCGAACAGCGCATAGGACGCGACCTCCGAGCCGCCATTCTGCACCCGCGGATGGCTGTGCGAGGCGACCAGGACACGGAGCGCGCCGGCCGGCTGGTCGTCGTCAATCGCCAATGGCACGATGCGCCCTCAACGCCAGTTGGGCACGGATGCGGGCACCGGCGCGTCCGGCGCTGCCAGATCGGCCACGAGCGGCGCTGCCGCGGCGACCCGGACCCGCGGTCCGGCCGCATCGGCCGCCAGGCGTCCGGCCCAGCGCCGCTGATGCAGCCATGCGTTATAGAGCGTGACATTCATGCGCCATGTTTCCGCGCCGGATGCCTGCGACTTGCGCTCCAGATGATACAGGACGACGCCGTGATCGACCGCGGACGCGGCGCCGAACTGCCTTGCGCGCAGGCACAGATCGGAATCCTCGAAGTCGCCGATGATGTAGGCCTCGTCGAAGCCGCCCAGATCCGAGGCGAGCTCGCGCGACATCACCATGCAGGCGCCGGTGATCGAGGGATGCACCGCCAGCGTCCGGCTGGTCGTGGGCCGGCTGCCCTTGCCCGGGTGCATCGGAAACAGCCAGTGGCTGAACTCCGGCAGCGCCTCGTAGCGCAACCCCTGATGCTGGATCGTGCCATCCTCGAACAACAGCAGCGGCCCGACGATGCCGACCGACGGGTGCCGCGCGAAGTCGTCGAGCAGGGCATCGAGCCAGTCCGGCTGCAGCGCAAAGACGTCGGAGTTGAGGAAGCAGACATAGCTGCCCTGGGCGACGCTGAGCCCGGCATTGCTGGCTGGCGCGAAACCGACATTCTCCTCGAGCAGCAGCAGGCGCAGCGGCAGGCCGAAGCGCCGGAACAGCGAGTCGGCCAGCAGCGATGCGGCGTCGGCGCCGTCGGGATCGTCGACGACGTAGATCAGCTCGTGATGCTGCGCAAACGCGCCCTGCGCCAGCAGCGCCACCTGCACCTCCATGTAGTCGATCCGGCCGTAGAGCGGCACGATCACCGAGCAGATCGGTGCTGCGGGCGGCGTGCCGAAGCAGATCTCCCGGTAGGTGCGGGCCGCCTCCAGCCGCTCCTCGTTCAGCAGCGAGATCGCCGGCCCGATGAGGTCGAAGGTCCGCTGCACCTCGTCATAGCGCGGTGCCAGGTTCGACAGCGTGTTGCGGATCGCGCCGAGGCCGCGCAGGCGCGACGGCCGCAGCCGCACATAGGCGACGTCGCCGCTGGTGGCCTCGATCTCGACATAGGCCATGCTGCCCCGCTCGACGCAGTCGACGACATGCACGACGAAGCCGCAGTTGGTGGTGTGGCTCCGCAACGCGTCGCCATACTTCGCCACCACGTCCGGCCGGCCGACCCGAACGGCATCGCGCAGGCCGACCCGGACCGACCGGCGGCCGCATCGGATCCGCACGTCCCTGATGCCCGGAGGTGCCGCCATGAGCCAGCCATTCAGCAGGATGTCGGCCTTGCCGCAGAACACCGCCTCGTCGGCCTTGAAGGCGAACTGGCCCTCGAACTGGTCCAGCGTGTCGCGGCCATCGAAGCCGGTCCGCTGCAGCACGAGCCGCATGCGGTTGGCGTGGAAGCCGGTCCCGCTCAATCGCTGTGCCCTGAGCGCCTCGACCAGGACGACGTCGTCGCCCTGCGTGACGTCCGGCGTCGTCTGCATCACGACGCTCTCGCCTTGCGAGGAGATCTCGGCCGAGCGCAGCATGCCGAGCGCCTCGTGCGACGCGGCCAGGTGGATCGCCACGCCGAAGCCGAGATCGCCCAGATCGCCCCGTACCGTCTCGACCACCAGCGCGTCGCCGGCGATCTCGCCGCGATCGAAACGAAGCAGCAGCCTGTGCTGGCCGGTCAACGACTGCGTGGAGAAGCCCGGAGCCCAACCGCAGAGGAGCCAGCTGCCGGTCTCCATGGCATAGCCGTAGATGTCGATACAGCCTGTCACGATCGGTCGCCCGACACCCCGTCACGCCTCGTGGATGACACGCAAGCCGTGCACAATCTCAAGATTTTAACCACCTATGGTAGCAATCCGTCAAGACCGCTCAACAGGCGGCCTGCGCCCCCGCCGGCCGGGACGGCCGGCTACGGAGCGTTGCCGTAGCCGTTCGGGTTTTTCCGCCGCCAGGCGAGCGCTGTCGCCACGATGTCGTCGAGCACCGTGAAGCGCGGCGTCCAGCCGGTCTCGGCGCGGATCCGCTCGGAGCTCGCGACCAGCACGGCCGGGTCGCCCGGGCGGCGATCGACCATGCGCATCGGCACCGTCTGCCCGCTGACCCGCTCCACGCTGCGGATCACCTCGAGCACCGAGTGACCGGTGCCGCTGCCCAGGTTGTAGGTCACGCTGCCGCGGTCGAGCTGCGCCAGTGCCGCCAGATGCGCCTGCGCCAGATCGGAGACATGAACGTAGTCCCGGATGCAGGTGCCGTCTGCCGTCGGGTAGTCGTGACCGAACACGACGATCTCCGGACGCAGTCCCAGAGCTGTGTCGATCACCAGCGGAATGAGGTGGCTTTCGGGCCGGTGGTCCTCGCCGGAACGGCCGTCGGGATCAGCGCCGGCGGCGTTGAAGTAGCGCAGGCAGGCATAGCGCAGCCCGTGGATGCGGTCGGCCCAATACAGCGCGCGCTCGATCATCAGCTTGCTCTCGCCGTAGGGCGAGCCGGGATCGATCCGGGTGGTCTCGGTGATCGGCGTCGTCTCGGGGTTGCCGAACAGGGCGGCCGTCGAGGACAGGATGAACCGGCCGACCCCGTGGCGGACGCAGGCATCGATCAGCTGGATCCCGAGGCCGGCATTCTCGGTCATGTAGTGGAACGGGCGCTGCATGCTCTCGCCCACCAGCGACAGGGCTGCGAAATGCAGCACCCCATCCCAGGTTCCGTCGCCGAGCGTCGCATCCAGCGCGGCGCGGTCGGCGAGCTCGGCCTCGACGAGACGCACCTCCGGAGGCAGGGCCTCGCGATGACCCTGGCGCAGGTTGTCGTAGACCACGACCTCGTCGCCGCGGTCGCGCAGCGCCCAGACCACATGGCTGCCGACATATCCGGCTCCGCCGGTCACCAGAAGTCTCACGGGCGTCGTTCCCTTTTGATTTGGTTTCAGAACGGCTTGCGCACGAGCCGACTATGAAGGAAGCAGGCTGCGCGGTCGAGCGCCGTCTCCGATATGGGCCGGTCGCCCGCCCCGACAGCCGGGATCGAGACCGCTCGAGCGGCTCTGGATGCCGGCATCAGAAGCTGCTGATGTCGGAAGCGCTGATGTGCGAGATCCCGTTCAGCGTGATGGTCGCGCCGTCGGACAGCTTCAGCACGGTTCCCGACGCTGAGGACGATGCGACTTGGTTCTGCACCAGTTGCTGAGCTGCCGTCGTGCCGTAGCCGTTCAGCGTGATCAGGTCCTTGCCCGACACGAAGCCGTTAAGGAAAAGCTGCGCATTCGTCGCGACACCGTGCTGCAGGCTGATGGTCTCCATGCCGGTGCCGTCGGTGAGGATCGCATGGCTGCCCGTGCCCATCAGAACGGTTTCGTGTCCGGAACCACCGGTCACGGACACGCTGCCGGTGCCGAGCATGACGTTGAGGCTGCCGGCACCACCGGTGACGCTCATCGCGCCGCTGCCGCCGCTCACCGTCTCGTTGCCGGCTTGCGCCTGGATGATCGCCGTGCCGCTGGCCGGACCGACGATGCTGGAGCCGTTGGCACCGACCACGGTGTCGCCGCCGCTGGCGTGCAGCAGCGTCGCATTGTTGGCCGAGCCGTAGAGCGTCGTGCCGCCGCCGCCGACCAGCGTGTCGTTGCCGCCGGCAGCCTGCAGGATCGTGGTGCCGCTGCCGGCCGTCAGCAGTGCATGACCCCCGGTGCCGGCCGTGAAGCTGCCGCCGCCGGCACCTCCCGTCACGATGTCGCCAGCACTGGACCCACCGACAAAGGTGAAGGTCTGCGTTCCACTGGCAAACACCGATCCCGAGCCCGCCGAGATCGTGTCGCCCAGCCCTGCGGCAACGGTCGTCGTCATGCTGCCGGTATGGATGCTGTTGCCGCCGGCCGAGGTGATGCTGTCGTGGCCGACATCGCTGTCGGTCAGGTTGACCGCAGCGCCCGAAAGCTGGATCTGCAGGCCGGGTGCGGCGGTCGCCGTCCCTGCCGACACCTTCAGCCCGGCCAGCGCCGCCGCATCCGCGGCCGCGGTGCCGGAGATCTGGAAGGTGCCGTTGGTCACGGTGCCGCCTGCGGTCGCGGTCAGGACATCGTGCTCCGATGCCGGAGTGGAGACGCTGATCGTGGTGGTGGCGGTGCTGCCGGCGTTCAGGGCAGAAACCGACACTGCAGCCGATTGCCCAGGGTTGCTCACCGACACCACGGTCTGTCCCTGGATGGTTCCCTTGGCGTCGGTGATGCTGAGGTCGAGCACGGCCTTGCCGAGGGCGCCTGCGGCCGGGGTGAAGGCGATGGCGGCAAGCGCCGCGTCGAGGCTGGCTGGGGTTGCGGTGATGGTGACGGTGGAGCCGTCGGCCGAGACGGTGCCGGCGCCGCTGGTCGACAGGGTGCCGAGCGTGGTGCTGTTCAGCGCCACGATGGCGGTCATCTGGTCGGTGCTGGTCTGCGCGAACACCTGCACCCCGCCATAGGGCGCGATCGCGGCCGTGCCGGTCGCGGTCTCGGCCGGCCTGACCCCGGTCATGATCGATCCGGTGGTGCTGCCGCCGGTGGTCGACAGGCCGGACTCCGAGGCGGTCGGGGCGAGGTTCAGGCCCGCCACATACTGCGCCACCATGTTGGTCAGCTCGGGGTTGGTCGGCGTCGCGGTGCTGGAGTTGCCCACCACCACCGCCTGGCTCGGCAGCGCGCCCGCCGCCTGCAGCTCGCCCAGCAGCGTCTTGGTGTTCTCCATGAAGCTGGGGTCGGTGTAGGCGCGCAGCGTCATGGTCGAGCGCAGGCCGTTGGCGTCCGCCCACTTGATGTCGTCGACGATGGCACCCAGCGTAGCCGAGCCCAGCGACAGCAGGTAGTTCGGCGGCAGGTCGAAGTCGATGCCGCCGCCATACAGCGCCGCACTGCGCAGATTGGCGGTCGCATCGGAGCTGGAGATGTCCAGCACCGCGTTCGAGCTGGTCACCACCGGGGCCACGTTCATGATCCCAGAGCCCCGCAGCGTGTCGACATAGCCCTTCCACGAGGCGAGGTCAGCTGCCGTGAACTCGGTCGTCAGCGTCAGGTTGGTGTTCGCTTCCGACGGCATGAAACCCTGCCCGGTCACGAAATAGCCGTAGCCGCGATCGGTCAGGATGCTGGTGTTCGCCCCCCAGTTGCCCCAGGTGGCCCCCTGCGCCGCCGTGGTGGGACCGACCGCGACGATGGCGCTCGAGCCGGTGATGCTGAGGCCGGCAGGCAGGCTGCTGCCGCCGCTGACGGTGTTGGCGGCACTGGTGGTCTGCGCCAGGATCTGGGTCAGCGAGGCGGTGGTCGAGGTGGTGACCACGCCGTAGATCGGAAGCGTCGTGCTGCCGCCGGCCGGGATGGCGTAATAGCCGCCACTGCCGTCGGAGGTCGTGGCCGTGAAGTCGGCGGCGGTCGGGTCGTTGCCGATCTGGTAGGAGCCGTTGGCGCCGGTGACCACCGTACCCTCGCCCACGATGATGTAGCCGCCGGTGGTGTTGGTCACGGTGATGGTGCCGCCGGCATACTCGGTGGCGAGCAGGCTCGGGGTCGAGCCGGTGATCACCGCGTTGGGGGTGCCGCTCAGCATGGTGATGGCGCCCGCCGACACGTTGCCGACATAGCCCTGCGCCAGCGCTTCCAC
>CAXTZG010000019.1:0-6793 GCA_964248625.1 uncultured Acetobacteraceae bacterium
GCGGCGGGCTGGGCGGCTCCGCGTCCGGCGGCCTCGGCGGCATCCAGACCGCCTCCGCGGCGCCTGCCGCACCGTCGGGCGGCGGCGGTGCCGGCGCCAACCCGCTGCTGGGCGGTCTCGACAGCTCCGGTGGCGGCGGAACGGCCCACACCATGCGCATCATCCCCAATCCGCAGAACAACGCCCTGCTGATCTACGGGACCGACCAGGAGAACGACACCGTCAACCAGATGCTGCGCAAGATCGACATCCTGCCGCTGCAGGTGCGGATCGATGCCGTCATCGCCGAGGTCCAGCTGAACGACGCGCTGCAGTACGGCACCCAGTTCTTCTTCAAGTCCGGCGGCGTCAACGGCGTGCTCAACGCCAACGAGGCCGCCACCACCGCGATCACCAGCACCCTGACCAGCACGGCGTTCTCTTCCACGCTGCCCGGCTTCATCATCGGCGGCACCGGCAATGGCGGCGCGCCGTTCGCGATCAACGCGCTGCAGGCCGTCACCACCGTGCATGTGCTGTCCTCGCCCGAGCTGCTGGTGCTCGACAACCAGACGGCGCGGCTTCAGGTCGGCCAGCTGGTGCCGATCCAGACCGGTTCGCAGACCAGCACGCTCAGCACCGGATCGGTCTTCAACCAGGACAGCTACCAGCCCACCGGCGTGATCATGCAGGTGACGCCACGGGTCAATAATGGCGGCCAGGTGACGCTGGACATCTCGCAGGAGGTCAGCAACGTCGCCGCGCCGGCCACCGGCACCACCTCCAACCCGACCTTCAACGACCAGTCGGTGGTGTCTCGCGTCGTCATCCATGACGGTCAGACCATCGGCCTCGCCGGGCTGATCACCGATCAGTCGAGCCGCGGCAACAGCGGCATCCCCTGGCTCAAGGACATCCCGATCCTCGGCCTGCTCGGCGGCAGCCAGAACAACAACCGCACGCGCACCGAGCTGCTGATCCTGATCACGCCGCATGTCATGCACGACCAGCACGACGCCCAGGCCCTGACCGAGGATCTGCGCGACACCCTGGTGAACGCGGCCGCGGTTCCGGACGAGCTCACGCCCATGCGCCAGACCGGCAGCGCCGATCCGCAGCAGCGGGTGCGCCGCAGCGTCGGTCTCGGTCCCTGATCGGCGCCGGCCTGCGCCGGGTCCTCCGCGCCGCGCCGCGCGGCCGCGTCGTGGTTGGCCGCGATCCCGGAGGCGCAGGCGGCTTTGCCCTGCTGATCGTGCTGTGGACCCTGGTGCTGATCTCGCTGCTGGTGTCGGCGATCGCCGCGTCCGGCAGTGGCCGCACCCGCCAGGCCGGCGATCTGCGACGCAACGCCCAGCTCCGTGCCGAGGCCGATGGCGGCATCGAGGAGGCGGTCTTCCATCTGCTCGACGGCTCCAAGGCGCACTGGGCCGCGGACGGCGCCATCCACCGCATCCGCCACCGTGACGTCGTGCTGTCGCTGCGTCTGGCGAGCGAGGCCGGCAAGATCAATCCGAACCGCGCCTCGCCCGAGCTGCTGGCCTCGCTGCTGCAGGCGGTCGGCGTCGATGCGCGCCGAAGTGCCGCGATCGTCGCCAACATCGTCGCCTGGCGCTTTCCGGGCGGCACCCTGGTCGAGCTGTCCGGCGGCGGCCGCAGGGCCGGCCGCGACTACCTGCCGCCCGGCGCGCCGTTCGAGTCGCTTGCCGAGCTCGGTCTGGTGCCCGGCATCGACCCCGCCCTGCTCGCCACGCTGACGCCGCATCTGTCGCTCTACCACGACGGCGATCCCGAGCTCGCAGCGGCCGATCCGGTGGTCCGCCAGGCGATGCTGGCGCTGAGCGGTCCGGACGTCGCCCCGGATCCGTCCGGGCAGCCGGCGCGCGCCGACGAGACCGCCGTCACCGTCACCGCCCTGGCCGAGGACGGCGCAGGACGACGGGCCGTGCGCCGGGCGATCGTGCTGACCGGCGCCGCCGGCACCGACGGCCGCCCCTACAGGATCATGAGCATCGAGGCTCCGTCCGGTTGACGCCTGCCGCCTGGACCGGCGGCGGCGTTTGCTCTAACGGCTGGAAGTCGATGCAGATGAAATCCGATCTCCCCGCACGCACCGCCCTCGTCACCGGGATCACCGGCCAGGACGGCGCCTATCTCGCCGCCCTGCTGCTGGAAAAGGGCTACCGCGTCGTCGGGCTGGCCCGTCGGTCGGCCTCGGCCGACATGGTCAGCGCGCGCCTGCGCTGGCTCGGCATTCAGGAGCGGATCGAGATCGCCGACGGCGACCTGCTCGATCTGTCCAGCCTGATCCGCATCGTGCAGCAGGTGCTGCCGGACGAGGTCTACAACCTCGCCGCCCAGAGCTTCGTCGCCGCCTCCTGGCAGCAGCCGTTGCTGACCGGCCAGGCAACCGGCCTCGGCGCCGCGAACATGCTGGAGGCAGTCCGGATCGCGCATCCCGCCGCCCGCTTCTACCAGGCCTCCTCCTCGGAGATGTACGGCCTGATCCAGGAGAAGGTGCAGAACGAGAAGACCCCGTTCTACCCGCGCTCGCCCTATGCGGTGGCCAAGCTGTATGCGCACTGGATGACGGTGAACTACCGGGAAAGCTTCGGGCTGCATGCCTCGTCCGGCATCCTGTTCAACCATGAGAGCCCGCTGCGCGGCATCGAGTTCGTCACCCGCAAGGTCACCGACGGGGTCGCGCGGATCAAGCTCGGATTGGCGACGCAGCTGCCGCTCGGCAATCTCGATGCGACCCGCGACTGGGGCCACGCGCGCGACTACGTCAAGGCGATGTGGCTGATGCTGCAGCAGGAGCAGGCGGACGATTACGTGGTCGCCACCGGCCGGACCACCTCGATCCGCGAGCTGTGCCGCATCGCCTTTTCCCATGCCGGCCTGAACTACGAGGATCATGTCGTCACCCGCTCCGACCTGATCCGTCCGGCCGAGGTCGACGTGCTGCTCGGCGATGCGTCGAAGGCCAAGGCGAAGCTTGGCTGGCAGGCCGAGACCAGCCTGGAGACAATGGTCGCCGAGATGGTCGAGGCCGATCTCGCGCGCCACCGGGCGGCCTCGGCGCCGTCGGCCGCTTCCGCCTCCGGCTGAGGCGCGCATCGCCATGACCGGGCGGCGAATACTGGTCACCGGCCTGTCCGGCTTCGCCGGCCAGCATCTGGCGCCCGCCATCGCCGAGCTGATGCCCGATGCCAAGCTGCTGCCGCTCGGCTGCGACATCACCGACGCCGATGCCGTTCGCGACGCCGTGGCCCGGCTGCGTCCCGATCTCTGCCTGCATCTGGCCGCGATCGCCGCGATCCCGGTCGCCCGCGCCGAGCCCGACCGCGCCTGGTCGGTCAACCTGCACGGCACCCTGATCCTGGCCCGTGCGCTGCGCGACGTCTGCCCGGGTGCGGCACTCGTGTTCGTGTCCAGCGCCGATGCCTACGGCGCCTCCTTCCGCTCCGGCCGCGCGCTCGACGAGGACGCGCCGCTTGCGCCGATGAACACCTACGGCGCCACCAAGGCCGCCGCCGACCTGGCGCTGGCCGCGATGGCGGCGGAAGGCCTGCACGCGATCCGGCTGCGGCCGTTCAACCATGCCGGCCCCGGCCAGACCGCCGACTTCGCCATCCCGAGCTTCGCCCGCCAGATCGCGCTGATCCGCGCCGGCCGGCAGGAGCCGGTGCTGCGCACCGGCAACCTCGACGCCCGCCGCGACTTCCTTGACGTGCGCGACGTCTGCCGCGCCTACGCGCTGTGCCTTCGGCATGCCGGGCAGCTCGAGCCGGGAACCATCCTGAACATCGCATCCGGCACCGGGCGTCGGATCGGCGACGTGCTGCAGGGCCTGCTGGCCGCGGCCGGCGTGACGGTGACGATCGAGACCGATCCCGCGCGCGCGCGCCCTGCCGATATCGCGCTGGCGACCGGCGATGCCACTCGTCTGCGCGACCGGCTCGGCTGGTCCCCCCGGATCGCGTGGGAGCAGACGCTGCGCGACGTGCTCGACGACTGGACGCGACGCGTCGGCGAGACGGAGCAGGCCGGCAGCCCCTGATCCCTAGCGCGGCCCAGGCGACGTCGTGCGACCCGGCCTTCCTTTCGACGACAGGACCCCATGTCATGACGCTTTCCCTGGAAGACTGCCTGGTCGGCCGGTTCCTGCGCTACGTCGCGATCACCAGCCAGAGCGACGCCCGCGCCACGACGCTGCCGAGCACGCCGGGACAGTGGGAGATGGCGCGCCTGCTGGCCGGCGAGCTCGAGACGCTGGGCCTGTCCGACATCCATCTCGACGACCATGCCATCCTGACCGCGCGCCTGCCGGGCAACGCCGCCGGTGCGCCGCGCATCGGCTTCTGTGCCCACCTCGACACCGTCGATGTCGGCCTGTCGCCGCATGTCCGCGCCAGCCTGGTCGCCTTCACCGGCGCCGACCTCTGCCTGAACCCCGGGCGCGACCTCTGGCTGCGCACGGCCGAGCATCCCGAGATCCTGCCCTATGCCGGCCAGGACGTGATCGTCACCGACGGCACCAGCGTGCTGGGCGCCGACAACAAGGCCGCGATCGCGGTGGTGATGACGCTGCTGGAAAGCTGGCGGCACGAGACGCGCCCGCACGGCGACATCGTGGTCGCCTTCGTGCCGGACGAGGAGATCGGCCTGCGCGGCGCCAAGGCGTTGCCGCTGGAGCGGTTCGCGGTCGACTTCGCCTACACCATCGATTGCTGCCAGACCGGCGAGTTCGTGTTCGAGACCTTCAACGCGGCCCAGGCGACTGTCACCATCGAGGGCGTCACCGCGCATCCGATGTCGGCCAAGGGGGTGCTGGTCAACCCGATCCTGGTCGCGGCCGACCTGATCGCCCGCCTCGATCCGCGCGACACGCCCGAGCATACCGAGGGCCGCGAGGGCTATTGCTGGATCAACGGCCTTTCCGCCAACTCGGCCATCGCCACGCTGTCGATCTCGATCCGCGACTTCGACCGGGTGGCCTTCGAGGCGCGCAAGCAGCTGGTGCAGGACGCGGTCGGCGCCACGCGGGCGGCCCATCCCCGTGCCAGGCTCGCCTGCCGCATCGACGACACCTATGCCAACATCGCCTCCACCCTGGGCGACGATCGCCGCAGCGTCGAGCTCATGGCGCGCGCCTTCGATGCGCTCGAGATCGTGCCCACGGTCATCGCCATGCGTGGCGGAACCGACGGCTCGGCTCTGTCGGCGCGCGGCATCCCGACGCCGAACTACTTCACGGGGGCGCACAACTTCCATTCGGAGTTCGAGTTCCTGCCGGTGCCGGCCTTCGTGCGGTCCTATGAGGTGACGGCACGCATCGTGGCGCTGGCAGGTCAGGGGCTCTGCCCCTGAACCCCGCCAAAGGCTGGGCCTTTGGAAACCTCCTGATAAGCGCTACGTCGGCTGGAAGTTCCGCAGCTCCTCATGGTGCAGCAGATGAACGCCGTTGGTGCGCGCCAGCTGTTTTGCCGCCGGAGTGAACCGCGCGTTGGACACCACGGCCGCGAACTGCGCCCGCTGGTGCAGCCGTGCCGCCGACACCTGCTGCACCGCGGCATTGCCGACGGCACTGCGATACAGCTTGCATTGCACCACCAGCAGCTTGCCGTTGCGCTTGGCCAGCACATCGGTTCCCTGGTCGCCGCTCGCGACGGTCACCCGCGCCGCCCAGCCCGCCCTCCGCAGCAGCATGGCGCAGTGACGCTCGTAGTCGATCGGGTCCATCCTGGCATCGAAGACCTGCGGGTCGCTGACGAAGCCCGCCTGCGCCGCTGCACCCGCAGGCGGTTCGGCGGCGGCCAGCTCGATCCCTCGATCGACATCCCGCTCGATGCCGGCCCACTGGCCGTCGAGGCCTGCCGCCGACAACATCGGCAGCAGCCTGGTCTTGCAGAAATAGCCCTTCTCCTGCTGCCATTTCCGCAGATCGACGGTACCGTAATCGTCGGTTCCGACGAGCTGGAACCGCTTGATCTGCAGCCGTTGCCGCTGCGCCGCGATCTCCGTCCGGGCGATCTGCAACGCCCGGCGCCGTCGCCCCCGGGCGCCCAGGCGGGTGGAGAACCACCTGCCGCCCAGTCCAACCGCTGCCAGGCCTGCGACAAGCAGCGGCACCGGCGGCAACCATCGCGCCCGCGTCGATCCGGCCGGGCTGGCTGTGTCCGCTGGAACGGGCGCCGTCGCCGCGTCGGCTCGTCGTGCGACGTCCCCGGCCCGGAAGAACAGGGGTGGTTCCCCGACCATCGCGGGTGTCCGGCGCAGCAGCAGCAGCCCATCGCGTCCGGCGATCTTCTCCCAGCGTTCGCCCGGCGACACGACAAAGCAGTGGCCGACCGGACGAGTCGCGGCGATCCGGTGCGACTCTGCCATCCTGTTGCTCGTCCAGGTGGCATGGGGCTCGGAACAGGCGAACACCGGAGTTCTTGTATGGAACAGCTCGTCTGCAAGGCTGGCCGTCGGTGCCGACAGGAACAGCAGCAGATAGCCCAGGCGAGTCATCAACAACGCTCGTATCGAGTCTCCGGGCCAAGTGTCCGCGCCGGCCGGCATGGTTGCAAGACGCCGGACCATGGGCCGGCACCCGTGCAGCGACAACCGGCCAGCAGCTCTGTGCCGCCGACCATGCTCCGGAGACGGCGGCCCGGCATGATGCGGTCCGGTCGCAGGCCCGCGCGACATCGCGAGCATCGAACGTTGATTGTCCGCAACGTCGCATCCGACTAGCCTGCCGATCGTCAGGAATGCAGGTCCGGCAGTGCAGGAAGTCGTGTCGCAGCAGGAATTCGATGCAGCACTC
>CAXTZG010000019.1:6803-33416 GCA_964248625.1 uncultured Acetobacteraceae bacterium
CCTGCTTGGTGGAGGGCATCCGGACGCAGAGCAATACCAGCGCCTCACCACCTTGGTTCTCGATCATCCCAAGGCCCATGCCCTGGCGGTCCTGGATCCGTTCTCCGACGAGTACCGTCTCGCCGTGCTCGATTTCTATGCCACCCTCCGCGGCCGTGCGGGCGACGAGGCCTATGTCGCCGAACGTGACGAGGCATCCGAAAGCGGCGGCACCCTCCCGGCCAACCTCTGGACCGGGCTGGTGCCGTGGAGCTTCCAGAACCCGGCGCTTGCGGCCGAGTTCCTGCTCGCCTGGGGACGGATCCTGCAGCTGCTGGACGTGGTCCCGCAGCAGAGCGTGCTGGAATACGGACCGGGCAGCGGCCAGATCCTGCTCATGCTGGCGCGCATGGGCGTGCGGACGCATGGCGTCGACATCGACCAGACGGCGCTGGACAGCATTCGCGCCCAGGCCGACGCCCTCGGTCTTCCCGTGGCCCTGGAGCGCGCGGCGTTCGGGGGCGGTTTCGGAGACGAGCGGTTCGACGCCATCCTGTTCTTCGAGGCGTTCCATCACGCGCTGGATTTCCCGGCCCTGCTGGAACGGCTGCGCGGGCGGCTCAAGCCTGGCGGCCGGCTGGTGCTGTGCGGCGAGCCGATCGTGGACGCGCCGATACCGGGGATCCCGTTTCCCTGGGGGCCGCGGCTGGACGCGCTGTCGGTCCACTGCATGCGCAGGTGGGGCTGGATGGAGCTCGGTTTCACCCAGCCGTTCCTGACCGAGGTGGCACGGCGCTCAGGCTGGCAGGTGTCGCATCATCCATCTCCCGATTGCGGCCGAGCCTGCGCCTTCGTGCTGACGCCGGCAGAACCGGACGACCTGCCCCCGGTCGGCCCATACGCGGCGCAGGCCGACGCGTCGGCCGGTCCGGTGTCGTATTCTGCGTCGCTGGAATCCGTCACCGCCCTGGCGGACCAGCGCGGACGCGAACTGGAGGCGCTGCGAGGCTCGACATCGTGGCGCGTCACCGGTCCGCTGCGCGCCCTGGGCCGGCTGAGGCAGCGCCTGACCCGGCGCGACCTCAGCGACGGGACCGCGACTTCAGGGCACGGCCCAGCGACCGCATCGGTGCCGTGATCTTCCAGGAGGTCGAGCGCTGCATCGCGTCCAGCAGCGCCTGCAGGCGACGCGCCTCCAGCAGATGGCCGTAGCTTGAGGTCGGGTCCGGCGCGCCGGTGAAACGGCGCAGCGCCGTCGCGTCCCGGACCCGAAGCAGCACGTCGTCGACGGTGCCGTGCAGCACCAGGTTGTCATGCAGGAAGCGGCTGATGTCGCCGCCGCCGGCGGCGGTCTCGGTGCCGTCCTGGTTCATCGACGTCACCTCGAACGCATCCCAGAGCCAGTGCGCGAAGCCGCGTGCGTCATAGCCCTGCACGTAGCCGAGGCACCAGCTGTTGAACTCCATGAAGATCGGCGGCTGGAACCGGGCAAGCGCCTCCGCGCCGCCGGCCAGGGCCGCCGGCTCGAAGCCTTCCACATCCATCTTGATGAAGTCGATCCGCGTCAGCTTCGCTGCGCGCGCATAGTCGTCCAGCGTGGTGATCGGGATGGCGGCATCGGCGTTCGCGGCCACGTGCGAGCTCGAGCCGGTGCCCTGCATCGCGACAACGCCGGCGACGCTGCCGAGGGCGACCGCGTTGACGACGCAGTTGCGGATGCCGTTCCGCTCGATGTTGCGGCGCAGGTAGCGCGCGTTGGCCGGCAGCGGCTCGAACACGTGCACCTGTCCGTCCGGCACCAGGCCCGAGAGCATCAGGGTCGTCAGCCCGATATTGCCGCCGGCATCGATCACCACCGCGTCCGGGGGCAGATGGCGCCGTCCCCAGGCCTTGAGCGGTGCCTGAGCCGCCATGATCGCATCGGCGGCCGCGAAATACGGATCGTCGGAGTCGCCGCAGACCGTCAGGCTCCGATCTCCCAGCGCAATGACCGTCTCGACCGTCGGCATCGGTTCCCCGTTCCAGCTGCGCCTTGTCGAGCATCGGCCTCCCTATGGCGGCAGGTAGACGCAGCGTATCATCCAGCAGGGCAGCTTCAAGCCGAACGACCGGTCCCATCGCGTCGCGGTGCCGGACGGCCCGGTCGTGGAGACCGGCCCGTCCGGCCAGTGCCCGAGGCCGCTGATCGCAAGCGACGCCGAGAACGGCCGGCGCAGCGCGATCAGGCGCCAGCCCTGTCCGTCCGACAGCGCCCGGAAGTCCTTGATCGGCTCCAGCCTGCCGCGATCGTCCTGCAGCGTCAGCTTGGTGAAGTAGGCCTCGTCCCAGCCGGGGACCGGGCCGTGCAGCTGGATCATCCAGGCCGGATCGGCATCGCCGACCCGATGCGGCTGAAGCCGCAGGTCAGCCAGGAACAGGATCGGCAGGCAGGCCAGCAGCGCCGGCCGCCTTGGTCCGACCAGCAGGGCGCGCAGCAGCAGGAAGCCGAACAGCACCACGCCGGGCAGCGTCCACTTGAAGTAGTGCACGTTGTTGTAGCGCCACAGCCCGGACGGGATCAGGTCGACATAGGAGAAGAACAGCAGGCTGTAGGCGGCGATCATCAGCGCCAGCAGCCCGAGCATCATGCGGGCCGGGCCGCGCGCGATCCAGGGCAGCGCCAGCATGCCGGCAAGCCCCGGCAGCAGCCAGGGCAGGCGCTGCACGAGCCCGGCGCCGAACGGGAACCAGGGCCGCGGCGTCAGCAGCAGCAGATAGGTCTACCAGCCGACACTGGCGAACTCGAAGCCCAGCGACCGCGAGTTGATCATGTACTGGCTCTCGTGCGTGCCGTAGATGCGCAGCCAGAGCAGCCCTTCGGGAACCGCCACGACCACCGCGCCGGCGAGCATCGCCAGCAGGTCGCTGGTCCGCAGCGCGCGCAGCCGGCTCGCGGCGAGGCCGGCGCCGGCTGCCCAGATCGCCACCAGCAGGCTGTCGGTCGGCCGGGTGAACGGGATGATCGCCGCAAGCGCGCCGAGGCCTGCGAGGCTCCACAGCCGCCTGCGCCGGATCACCCCGGCCGGGACCGCCGGCAGCGGACCGCGCCGCGCGATGCCGTCGCCCGCCAGGTGACGGGCGGTCAGTGCCAGCAGCCACCAGATCAGCGCGCTCGACAGGCTGGTGTTCCAGGGTTCCGCCCAGACGTCGCGGATCGCCTCGCTGCCGCAGGTCGCCAGCAGGAACAGCAGGGCCGCCCATCGCGGACCGACGCCGATCGTGCGGGCGAACAGCAGGAAGCCGGCGTAGCTGGCCAGCAGGCAGGCGAGATCGGGCAGCAGATAGGGATGCGAGGCCGACAGCAGCAGGAACGGCGCGCCAAGCACGGAATAGCCCAGCGGATACCAATGATGCGCCGGGGTGAAGTCCGCATGCGCGAACGATCGTGCCGACAGCAGATACTGCGACTGGTCCCACCAGCCCCACCATCCCAGCGGGAACCGACCGTGATTGCCGGGAACCGCAGGATTGCCGACATAGCTGCTGACATAGATCGCCATCAGCGCGAGCCCGACCAGGCTGACCAGCATGGGAAGCCGCCGGACCGGGTCCAGGCGGCGGACGCGCTCCGATAACGCAACGATCATCGTGGTCTCATGCCATCCGGTGGTGCAGATCGGTTCGCGGAGCTCAGCAGTTGCCGCCGACCGGAAGCATCCGGATCAGCGAGCGCGAGCGGTAGAACGTAAGCGGGTAGCGCGCGACGGGCGGAAGCTCCACGCCCCGTGCCACGATGTCAATCGTCTCGATCCCGCCGTTGCACGACAGGCTCAGCACCTGGTTGGCGGCGACATCGTCCGTGCGATGTCCCCGCCTTCCGGTGATCGAGAGCGCCAGCCGTGGCCAAGCGGGTGCGGCAAACCACACCTGCTCGCGATGCCCCATCGCCAGGGTCACCGCGCGGGGTGCTGCCGCCAGCACGACATGCAGCCGGTTGCCGCTCATCGACACCGCGGCCGCCGAGGACGGCAGCCTGTCGATGCGCGACAGGTCGAGGGCCGCCAGCAGGATCAGCAGCGCCGGCACGGCCACGGCCGGACGGCGCACGGCGAGGGCGGACAGGGCCACGAACAGGCCGGCGGCGAGTGCAAGGTCGCGTGCCCGCGCGATGTCGGCCGCTTCCCCGGTCTCGACCGGCAGGAACGGCCCGGGATCGAGGCCACCGAAACGCCAGTGCAGCGCGTCGTAGGTCATCGAGGACTGCCGGTTCTCCAGGAACAGGTTCGGCTGGGCTGCGAACAGCACGCTGTTCAGCAGCGTCGCCGAGGCCAGGATCGCCAGGCAGGCGAGGGCGGCGAGGCCACGCACCCGCGAGATCCAGAAGCAGAGCCCGACCGCCAGCATCGGCATCGACAGCACCCAGAACCGCGCCGGCCAGCATTCTCCCGGGTTGCTCCCGACACCGGTCAGCGCGGCCGCGATGCCCAGCACGAGAGCCTGCCGCACCACCGGCGGGCTGCCGGTCCGGAGCCCTGCCCAGAGCCCGGCATAGCCGAGCGCCCAGACCGGTGCGTAGGCGAACAGCCCGTGATGGACGTTGAACAGCTGCATCGACAGCACCGCGAACCACTGCCATGGCGCCGGCGGCCGCGCGCTGTTCACCGGCCCGGTGATCGCGCCGTAGATCGCCAGATTGAGCGTCACCAGCAGGCTGGCCGCGCCCAGCCCGAGCAGCAGCAGCAGGAGTGCCCGCCGGCGCAGCCCGCGCCGCCGCAGCTGCTCCAGCAACGCCGCGAACAGGCAGGCCGCCACCACCGAGCCGCGCATGTGCACGAACGGGATCAGCATCAGGATCGCCGCCGTCAGCAGGTCGCCTGCCGCACCGCGCCCGCCTCGCTGCAGCCGGTCCCAGCCCCAGCAGACCAAGGCGAAGAGGAAGCTCTCCATGTAGAACAGGTGCAGGTAGGGCAGCAGCGGGATCGACAGCGCCGTCAGCCCGACCACCGCCAGCGCCGCCTGCGAGCCGGCAACCCGGCGGGCCAGGCGGAGCAGAAAGGCGAGCCCCGCCAGCCCCGCCGCCAGGCTCGCGCACCGGAGGCCCGCCAGCGAGAACAACCCGGCGATCGGCGACAGCAGGGCAGGGAGGTAGACCCCGTTCATCAGCACGCTGCCCGCGCCGCCGCGCGGCAGGCCCTGCGGAAGCGCGCGAGCCGCCTGGAAGGCCAGCCGGTTCCATTCCCCGGCTGCCATCACGAACCGACCGTGGCGGATCACCGACACCGCGTAGAGCAGGTAGCGCTGCTCGTCCCCGGTGAGGTTCTGCGCCGGCATCAGCAGCAGCAGCGCGCCCACGAGCCCGGCCAGCGCGCAGAACGCGGCCAGGACGGACGCGTCCCGACGCGCCGTCGCGCCTGCAGGAGCCGGTCCCGGCACGCGGCGGAGGGCGAGGAGGCCGGGACGCTGGATCGTCATCCGGACCGGTAACAAGGCTTTCCGGCAATCAAGTCAAGGCGCTGTTCCTCCGGTCAGCTTCCTCATGCGATACCGGGTCGCGTGGAGCGCCGATGACCCTTGTTCTGGAAGAGCTGCGGCGCGGCAGACTGGCTGGCGCCCGCACCCTGACCCTGCGCGGCGGCCTGAGCGAGTTTCCCCGGGAGGTCTTCGGCCTGTCCGACACGCTGGAGGTGCTGGACCTCAGCGACAACGCCCTGGCCTGCCTGCCGGACGATATCGGCCGGCTGAGCCGGCTGCGGGTGCTGTTCTGTTCGCGCAACCGCTTCACCCGTCTGCCGCCGTCGCTGGGCGACTGCGCGGCCCTGAGCCAGATCGGCGTCCGGGAAGCCGGCCTGTGCGAGGTGCCGGCTGAATCCCTGCCACCCTCGCTGCGCTGGTTGACCCTGACCGGCAACCGGCTCGAGCGCCTGCCCGACGCTCTGGGCCGCCGCCCGCTGCTGCAGAAGCTGATGCTGTCCGGCAACCGCCTTGTCGGCCTGCCGGAGTCCCTGGCGGGTGCTGCCAATCTCGAGCTGCTGCGCCTGTCGGCCAACCGCTTCGACGCGCTGCCGTCCTGGCTGCCGCAGCTGCCGCGGCTCGCCTGGCTGGCCTGGGCCGGCAACCCGCTCGACCATCCTTCCGGCGCCCCGGACGCCACGACCGTCGCGTGGTCCTGCCTGGAGATGGGCCGGCTGCTCGGCGAGGGCGCGTCGGGCACCGTGCATCAGGCGCTGTGGCGACCATCCGGGCCGGCTGCCCCGCGTCCGGTCGCGGTGAAGCTGTTCAAGCACGCCATGACCAGCGACGGCCTGCCCGACCACGAGATCGCGGCCTGCCTGGCTGCCGGCGAACACCCGAATCTGGTCGGCGCCCTGGGCCGGCTTGCCGGTCATCCCGCCGGAACCCAGGGCCTGCTGATGCCGCTGCTGCCGGACCACTGGCGACCGCTCGCCGGTCCGCCCAGCCTCGAGAGCTGCAGCCGCGACGTCTACGCGCCGTCGCTGCGCGTCACGCCCGAGGCCCTGCTCCGGATCGCCGCCGGCACCGCAGCGGCAGGGTGCCACCTGCACCGGCAGGGCCTGCTGCATGGCGATCTGTATGCGCACAACGTGCTGTGGGACGGCGCTGCCGGCGAGGCCGTGCTGAGCGATCTCGGCGGCGCCTCCTTCCTGCCGGCGGGTGCCGCCGGAACGGCGCTGCAGCGCCTGGACGTGCTGGCCTGGGGACTGCTGCTGGGCGAGCTGCTCGACCGCTGCGACGCCCCGCCGGCCGGCCTGCGCCGGCTGCAGCGCCAGTGCACGGATCCCGGGCCGGAGGCGAGGCCGTCGCTGGCCGAGGCGCTGGACCTGCTCGGTTCATCAGTCTAGCCAGCGACCGGCTTCGTCTGCGAAGGTCACGCCTGTTGAGCACGCATTTGTCCCCGCCACCGGTCCCGATCGGGCAGGAGACCGCACCCGTCCCGACATGGCTCACGCTGCTGCTGGCCACCGCCTGCGGCCTGATCGTCGCCAACATCTACTACGCGCAGCCTCTGGCCGGCCCGATCAGCCACGCCCTCGGCCTGTCGCTGCAGGCTGCCGGACTGATCGTGACCATGACCCAGCTCGGCTATGGCGCCGGCCTGCTGCTGGTGGTGCCGCTCGGCGACCTGGTCGAGACCCGGCGCCTGGTGCTGGCCATCATGGCCGTGGCAACCCTGGCCCTGCTCGCCGCCGCCCTGTCGACACAGGCGCTGCCGTTCCTGCTCGCCGCACTGTTTATCGGCGTCGGATCGGTGGCCGTCCAGGTCCTGGTGCCGTATGCCACGCATCTGGCTCCGGAAGCGGTGCGCGGTCGGGTCGTCGGCAACGTCATGAGCGGCCTGATGCTCGGCATCATGCTGGCTCGTCCCGTCGCCAGCTTCATCGCGGCCTTCTCGTCATGGCATGCCGTGTTCTTTGCTTCCACCGCGGTCATGATCGGCCTGGGGCTGGTGCTGCGGCTTGCCCTGCCGCGCCATCAGCCACCGCCTGGCCTGCGCTACGGCGCCCTGCTGGCCTCGATGGTCGGCCTGGCGCGCCATACCCCGGTGCTGCAACGCAGGACCGTCTATCACGCGTTCCTGTTTGCCGCCTTCAGCCTGTTCTGGACCACGACGCCCCTGCTGCTCGCCCGCACCTACCATCTGTCGCAGGCCGGGATCGCACTGTTCGCCCTGGTCGGGGTCGGTGGCGCCATCTCCGCGCCGCTTGCAGGCCGCGCGGCGGATCGCGGCTGGAGCCGCCCTGCCACCGGCCTCGCCATGACGGGAGTCCTCGTCGCCTTTCTGATCACCCATCTCGGGCGTTCGGGGTCGACTGCCGCGCTGCTGTTGCTGGGAATGGCAGCGGTGCTGCTCGATTTCGGCGTCACCGCCAACCTGGTGCTGAGCCAGCGGGCGATCTTCTCGCTCAGCGCCGATCATCGCAGCCGCCTCAACGGCCTCTTCATGGCAACCTTCTTTGTCGGCGGCGCGATCGGCTCGGCAGCCGGCGGCTGGGCATTCGCGCAGGGCGGATGGCGGCTTGCTTCCGCGATCGGGCTGAGCCTGCCCGTGCTTGCGCTGCTTTGCTATGCCACGGAGCGGCCAGCGGCGCGGCCGCTGGATCCTGCCGGAGGCTGAGCTGTCGGAAGCCGGTTAGTCGGATACGCTGCCAGGGGAACGCGTCGCGCCGCGAACGCTGCGGAACGAGACCAGCTTGTGCCGCTCGCCGTCCCAAAGCGCGAACCGGGTGCAGCGCAGGCTTTCGCGCAACGACAGGCGCATCGCCTGCTGGAATGCCGGGTTGGCTTCGTGACAGGCGCGCAGCCGGTAGTTCGGAATGCGGCTCGACAGATGGTGGATATGGTGGAACCCGATGTTCCCGGTCAGCCAGTGCAGCACCCGTGGCAGGTCGTAGAACGACGATCCATGCATCGCCGCATCGGCGAAATCCCAGTGCGGCTTGGGCTGCCAGTAGGCGTCCTCGAACTGATGCTGGACGTAGAACAGCCAGATGCCGATGGTCGCCGCCAGCAGCACCACCGGCAGCCAGCCCAGCAGGAACGGGATCAGCCCCACCGTCATGATCAGCGTCACCGCGACGAGGCCGAGGACGGCGTCGGTGCCGAGCACGCTGATCCAGTCGCGCCAGCGCCGGCGCGGGCTGCCGACGGGAATGCGCTGGCTGATCAGATAGAGCCAGGCTGGCCCGACCCCGAACATGACCAGAGGATGCCGATACAGCCGGTAGGCGATCCGTCGGCGCGTCGGCAGCGCCAGATACTCATCCAGCGTCAGCGTGGTCACATCGCCGACGCCGCGGCGATCGAGATTGCCGGCCGTGGCGTGATGGATCGCGTGGTCGCCGCGCCAGGACCTGTACGGGGTCAGCGTGAACACGCCCAGCACCGCGCCCACCAGGTCGTTGGCCCAACGCGCGGGAAAGAAGGAGCCATGTCCGCAATCGTGCTGGAACATGAACAGCCGGACGACCAGGAAGGCTGCCGCCGGAACCAGCAGCAGGACCCACCAGATGCCCCATGCCAGCCCGGCCATGATCCCGGCCATCACCAGCAGGAAGGGCAGGCCGGTGTTCGAGAGCTGGATCAGCGCCCGTCGCCCGTCGGGCTTCAGATACGGTGCCACCATGGCACGCCAACTCGCGGCGCCAGGTGTCGGCAGGTCGGGCAACGGGGAAGGATCGGACATTCGCGTTTCTGGCAGACCATCTGGAGGAAGAAATCAGCACCGGACATGGCACATCGGCATCCGGCTTTTAAACCGGTTTCACGCTCCTGTCCGCCTGCCAGTTCAGCCGCCGTCGCCGCATGAAGAATCGGTGACAGGCAGGGTCGTCGTGTAGCCGGGCTGGATCGAGTGTGTCTTCAGGTATGACGTCGGCAGCTCATCATACGTCGACGCCGTGCCCTGGACGTAAGCAGTCCCGGAGCCGCGAGCGCGTGATGCCGGCTCAACCGTTCGCGGCATCTCCGGTCGAAAGCGCGGCCGCGATCTTGATCATCCGACGGGCCTGATGGCGTATGGCCGCCAGGTCCTCCTCGCGCGGTGGCCGGTTCTCGGCACCGACCACGGTGGAGGCGCCGTAGGGAGAGCCCGCCTTGAGCATCGCCTCGTCGGTATAGCCGGTCGGCACGATGATCATGCCAAGATGAGCCATGGGCGCGTAGAGCGACAAGGTCACGACCTCGCTGCCGCCATGTGGCCAGGAGACCGACGCGAATGCGCCGCCGACCTTGCCGGCCAGGACGCCCTTCTTCCACTGCGGACCAAGCTGATCCAGGAACGCCTTGAGCTCCGTCGCCATGGATCCGAAATAGCATGGCGTGCCGAACAGGATGGCGTCCGCCCACGTCGTGTCGTCGGTCTCCGGTGCCGGGTAGAGCGCGTTCATCCGGTCCGCTTCCTGCCGCCAGTCCTTCGCCTTGTCCATCACCTCGGCGGAAACGATCTCGCGGGCGCGCCGTATCCGGACCTCGGCGCCCGCCTCTTCGGCCGCCGCCGCCGCCGCCTTGGCCAGACCTTCTGTGGAACCGGAACGGGAATAGAAGGCGATGAGCAGCTTGACTGGCATGAAGGGTCCTTAAAGCCGAGCACGCCGATCCGGCATGCCCGCAGTCGCATGACAACGTGGGAAGCTTTTGATCCGTACGACTGCGCTCGATGAACTTGTCGTATGAACGGAGATGTGACCCGACCGGCGCCATTCGGCCGAGCCCGCAGATGCCAGGATCGCCTGCACATCCCCCATGCCGCGAGGCTTATTCGCGGCCACGCATGCGCCTGACGGCTGGATCCGGCCGTCCGGCCGTTCCGTGCGACGTCGCCGGTCAGCCGAGCATCGACAGGGCACGGACAAAGAAATCCTCGCCGCCGAAATTGCCGGATTTGAGCGCCACCGTCAGCCCCGGGTGGTTGGCGCCGATGGTGCGCAGGACCGGCACCCCGGGCGCGATCTCCTGGCCGACCAGGAACGCTTCCAGCCCGAGCCGGTCCACCACCGCTCCGGAGGTCTCGCCGCCGGCAACCACCAGCCGGCGCACGTCGGCCGCCAGCAGCGCCTCGGCGATCGCGGCCAGCGCCTGCTCGATCGCATGACCGGCGGCGGCTCCTCCGTGGGTGCGCTGCATCGCCTGCACGGCTTCCGGCGTGTCGCTGCTGGCGATCAGCACCGGACCTGCCGCCAGCCGGGGCAGCGCCCAGTCGAGCGCTTCCGCGACGACCTGCCCGGCGGCACCCTCCAGCAGCCGCGCCACGTCCAGGCGGTGGCAGGCGATCGACGCCGCTTCCGCGACCGCCCGACCGGGCACGGCGACCGGGTGCGGCTCCGTGTTCGGCCGCGCGGCTCCGGCCAGGCCATCCCGGGCGACCAGGGCACGGGCCAGTCCGGCGCCGAGACCGGACGCGCCGGCCGAGAGCGGGCCGGCCAGGGCCGCCTGCCCGAGCACGTCGAGATGGCGGGCCGCCACCGCATCCGCGATCGCAGCACCGGCACCCGCGGCATGCGCCAGAGCCTCCCGCACCGCCTGCGCGCCCTGTTCGACCACGACGAACGGGATCAGCGTCACGGGCGCCCGGCTCTGACGCTGCAGCACCCGAACCAGGTTGGAGTCGTGCATCGGGTTGAGCGGGTGGTCCTTGAGCGGGCTCTCATGCAGCGGCACGCCGTTCACGAACAGGTGCCCCTGGAACACGCTGCGCCCGGTTTCCGGAAATGCCGGATTGACCAGCACCGGCCCGCCGCCGCAGAGCTCGCGCAGGGCATCGGTCACCGGGCCGATATTGCCGGCATCGGTGGAGTCGAAGGTCGAGCAGATCTTGAACAGCAGATGCCCGGCACCCCGGCCGCGCAGCCATTGCGCGGCCTCCAGCGACTGCGCCACCGCCTCGTCGGCCGCGATCGAGCGGCTTTTCAGCGACACGACCACCGCGTCGACTTCGGGCAACGGCAGCGACGGCCTCGGCACGCCGATCGTCTGCACCGTGCGCAGCCCGTTGCCGTGCAGCGTGTTGGCGAGGTCCGAAGCGCCCGTGTAGTCGTCGGCGATGCAGCCGAGGCGGATGCTCATGAGCGTGCGCCTGCAGGCGCGTCGCGACGCCCGGCGTAAGGGGTGAACCAGCCGAGCCCGTCGCGCGTGCTGGCGCGCGGCCGATACTCGCAGCCGACAAAGCCGCCATAGCCCAGGCGGTCGAGCTCGGCGAACAGGAACGGCCAGTTCAGCTCCTCGCCATCCGGCTCATGGCGCGACGGCACGCTGGCGACCTGGATGTGGCCGATCATCGGCAGCATGCGGGCAAGCGCCATCGTCACGTCGCCGTGCAGGATCTGGCGATGATACAGATCGAACTGCAGCTTCACGTTCGGCAGGCCGAGCTCGTCGATCAGTGCTGCCGCCCAGTCGAAGTCATTGAGGAAGTAGCCCGGCATGTCACGGCCGTTGATCGGCTCCAGCACCAGCTCCAGGCCGCGCGCGTCGAGCGCCTCGGCGCAGCGCGTTACCGCGTCGCGGTAGCTCTGCACCGACCCTGCGTCCGACCTGTCGGCGATCCCGGCCATGAGGTGCAGCCGGGCGACGCCGGTCGCCTCGGCGTAGCGCAAGGCGGTGTCGAGGAAGGGGCCGACCTCGCCTGCCCGCGAGGGCAGTGCCGCGACGCCGCGATCGCCTGCGTCCCAGTCGCCCGGCGGCATGTTGAACAGCGCCACATCGAGCGCGTGGCGATGCAGCCGCTCGGCCACCGCGTCGGGTTCCAGCGCGTAGGGGAACAGGAACTCGACGGCGGTGAAGCCCGCATCGGCGGCGGCGGCGAACCGGTCGGCGAACGCATGCTCGGTGAACATCATCGTCAGGTTGGCGGCAAAGCGTGGCACGATGGTTCCCTCAGTCCTGCCGTGGCAGCGACAGCCCGGCGATAAGCGCATACAGCCGGGCGACCGACGCGTCGTCGTCCTTGCCCATCCCGGCGGCGGCCGTCATCAGATACATCTGCAGTGCAGCCCCTGCGACCGGCACCGGAAACCGCGCCTCGCGCGCCATGTCGAGCACGATGCCGAGATCCTTGGTGAAGATGTCGACGGCACTGCGCGGCGCATAGTCGCCATCAAGCACGTGCGGGATGCGGTTCTCGAACATCCAGCTGTTGCCGGCGGATTTCGTGATCACCTCGTAGACGCGCTTCAGGTCGAGCCCCTGCTTCGCCGCGAATGCCATCGCCTCGCAGGCGGCGGCGATATGGACGCCGGCCAGGAGCTGGTTGACCATCTTGAAGGCGGCTCCAAGCCCCGGACTATCGCCCAGCTCGTAGAGCGTCGCCGTCATCGCCTGCAGCGCCGGCCGCGCGGCGGCGAATGCGGCATCGCTGCCGGAGGCGAGCATGGTGAGCTGGCCCTCGGCCGCCCGCGCGGCACCACCGCTCATCGGCGCGTCCAGATAATGCCGCCCGGTCGCTTCCAGCCGGGCGCCCAGCGACCGCGCGTGCTCCGGCGCCATGGTGGCCGACGACACGAACACCGCCCCCGGCTTCATGCTGCCGGCACAGCCATCCTCGCCGAACAGCACCGCCTCGGTCTGGTCGGCGTTGACGACCACGGCGATCACGACATCGGCGTCCCGGGCCGCATCCGCCGGCGTGGCGCCGATCCGCAACCCCTCGGCCGCAAGGCGCGCGCCGGCCGCCTCGTTCACGTCGAAGCCCGACACGCCGAAGCCCGCGCGCAGCAGCGACGAAGCCATGCCGCCGCCCATCGAGCCGAGCCCGATCACCGCGCACCGTGTCGGCGTCTGTCCATCGCTCATGTCTGCTCCTCGGACAGGGTGCGCTGCATGGAAGGGCTGAGATCTTGCATGGTCGGACTGCCACGACCAAACTGACCCGGGTCGGCCGGTGGATAAAGAGGCTGCGTTGCCGACAGCGATGCCCGACCGGCGGAGACGATGTCATGAGCGAAACAAAGCTGCGTGAGCAGATCTGCCTGTTCTCGAGATCGCTGTTCGAGCGCGGCCTGACGCATGGCTCGTCCGGCAACATCAGCATCCGGCTGGAGGATGGCGGCCTGCTCACGACGCCGACGGACTCGTCGCTCGGCTTCCTCGATCCCGCCCGGCTGACGCGGCTCGATGCGGATGGCCGCGTGCTGTCCGGCGACGCGCCGACCAAGGAGATCCCGCTGCACCAGGCGCTCTACGACACCCGGAGCGGCGCCGGGGCGATCGTGCATCTGCATTCCACGCATTCGGTCGCGGTCTCGATGCTGCCGGAGATCGATCCCGCCTCGGTGCTGCCGCCGCTCACCGCCTACTCGGTGATGCGTGTCGGGGCCACCGCGCTCGTGCCCTATTACCGGCCTGGCGATCCGGCCGTGGCAGGCGCGATCCGCGGCCTCGGCGGACGCTACGCCGCGGTGCTGCTCGCCAATCACGGCCCGGTTGTCGCCGGCAGCACGCTGGAGGCGGCGGTCAATGCGACCGAGGAGCTGGAGGAGACCGCGCGGCTCTACCTGCTGCTGCGCGGGCTGAACCCGCGCCTGCTGACGCAGGCGCAGGTGCAGGATCTGGTGCAGCATTTCAGGCTCGCCGACAGCGCCGGGGCGCCGTCCGGATCCGGACACGACGCGCCGGCCTGACGCGATCAGGCCGCCGCCTGCTCAGGCTGCTGCAGTGCCGCCAGACGCTGTGCGAGGCGCTCCATGCCAAGCCGCGGACTGGTCAGCACCGGCACCTTGACCGCGTCGCCCAGACTGTCGGCGACCCGACCCATCGACACCTGCGCCAGCACGACGAGATCGACCTCGCCGGCAAGCTCCACCAGCGTGCGGGAGACGATCGCATCGTGCGTCGCCATGTCGCCCGCCAGCAGGGCGTCGAACGCGCCGACGCAGAGCTTCTTGGTCACCTGGATCGGCTTGCCCGCTGTCTTGGCCGTGCGCTCGATCAGCCGCGCGGTCGGATCGAGCGTGGTCTGCACCGTGGCTGCGACCCCGATCCGGCTCGCGCGCAGCACCGCCTCCTCGGCCATGGCGACGTCGATCTTGAGCATCGGGATGTCGAGCAGCTGCGATGCCAGCTCGGCCGCCTCGCCGACCGACGAGCAGCAGTTCAGGATCATGTCGGCGCCCATCTCCTGGCCGATCGTCATGTACTGGGCGAGGCGCCGGGTGACCGCCGGCGTCACGTGGCCCGCCGCCATGGTGTCCTTCAGCAGGCTGTCATCGACCAGGTTGACCAGCCGCACGCCGGGGATCAGCTCCGGCGCCAGCGCATTGAGAGGCGCCACCGTCACCGGCCCGGTATGCACCGCGACCACGATTGTCTGCTTTGGCATCACCTAACTCCTCGTCCCGCCATGGTTGTCAGTTTGTCGTCTTCACATAGGAGCGCCAGTCGTGCTTCTCGCGGAAGCCCAGCATCGCGCGCGCCTTCTTGTTCGACAGCAGGCTCTCGAACTCGCCCATCTCGCCGCGCACCGGCACGTTCGGATAGTAGCGGCGCAGCAGCTCGGCCGTCGGCAGGTCCGAGGAGGAGCTGTCGTTGACGGCATTGAACACCTGATAGCCGAGGCCGTCGGTCTCGATGCCGAGCCGGCAGAGCTCGCCGAGGTCGCGCGCGTCGATGTAGCTCCAGGCGATCCGCTTGCGGAAGCCCGGCTTGGCGAACCAGCCCGGGAACAGCGCGTACTCGCTGGGCTCGATCACGTTGCCGATCCTGAGCGCGTAGATGTCGGTGCCGGTGCGCATCGCGAAGGCCTCCGCGGTGCGCTCGTTGCAGATCTTGGAGGTGGCGTAGCTGTCCATCGGCTTCACCGGATACTCCTCGTCGAGCGGGAAGTATTCCGGATCGCGGTGGCCGTGCGCGAACACGATGCCGTAGGTGGTCTCGCTCGAGGCGATGATCACCTTCTTGATGCCGAGCTTGGTGGCCGCGTCGAGCACGTTGTACGTGCCCATCACGTTGATGCGATACACCTCGTTGTCGGGGGTGATCATGATCCGCGGGATGGCTGCGAAATGCACCACCGCATCGATGGGCTGCGGGCTCAGATCCTCGTCGAACTCGTGCAGCCCGGTATATGCGGAAAAGGCGTTGAACACTTGGCCGGCATCGGTGATGTCGGTGATCAGGGTGCGGACCTGCGGGTTGTCCAGCGGCTTGGTGTCGATGTTGAGCACCCGGTAACCCTGCTCGACCAGGTACTGCACCACATGGCGGCCGGCCTTGCCGCTGCCGCCGGTGAATAGAATGCGCTTCATGCGATGATGTCCTTGATGATCAGAACTTGTACTGGTCGATATTGGCTGCGTTGAAGATCAGCGGCGTGCTGAACACGATCACCCCGTCCTTGGCGGTGAAGCTGCCGAGGTCGCCGGCATTGAAGCTGCCGTCGCGCTGGATCGCGTTGTTGGCCGCGAGCCGTGCCACATACATCACCAGCTCGCCCTCCTTCACCTCGTCCCAGAGCGGGCTCTCCTTGATGATGCCAGCCTTCACGTACTGGCGGATCGCGTCGGGATCGCTGCAGCCGGTCACGAACACCTTGCCGGTGCTGCCGAGCTTCTGCACCGCCGCCGCGGCTCCCACCTCGGCGGCACCATCCGGGGCGATGATGGCGGTCACGTTGCTGTTGGCCTGCAGGATGTTGAGCCCCGCGGTCAGCGACTGCGACGGGCTGGACTGGCCGTACTGGGTGGTGACGATCTGCATCTTCGGGTAGGTCGCGGTCATGTAGGCGGTCAGCGCCTTGATCCACTCGTTCTGGATCGTGGCGTCGGGCGTCGAGGACAGGATCGCCACCTTGGCATCGGGGCCGGTATATTTCGCGACCGACTCCACCAGCGCCTTGCCGAATGCCGCGTAGTCGGTGTTCTGGATGAAGAAGTCGCGCGCATCGGCGGACACGTCGCTGTCGTAGGACACCACCTTGATGCCCTGCTTGCGGGCGCGGCGCAGCGCCGGGGCCAGCTGGGTCGGGTTGTTGGAGGTGGTGGTGATGACATTGAAGCGGCGCGCGATCAGGCTGTTGAACACGTCGACCTGCCCCTGCGCCGACGCCGTCACCGGACCGGTATACAGGAAGTCGATGTTCAGCGCCTTGGCAGCGCTCTGGGCGCCCTGCTCGTTGGCCTTGAACACCGACAGCCCGACGAGCTTCGGCACCATCGCCACCTTGATCCGCTTGGAGGTGTCGATGTCGGCGGCATGGCCGGCGAGGCTGGCGACGCCAAGCAGCGGCAGCATGGCGAGAGCCGTGCGGATGGTGCGGGCAGGGCGGGTGATGCGACGTGTCATGGATATCGTCCGTTTCCGAATGTTTCTTGCTGGTTCAGGTAAAGGCGCTGCGGCGGCGGAAGCGGCCGAGCAGCATCGACAGGCCGGTGCCGCGGCCGGCGAACAGGTTCTTGAGCGCGATCGCGATAAGCAGGATCGCGCCCGTCAGCATGGTCGTGACCATGTCGGAGAAGCCGGCGATCAGCATGCCCTGGCGAAGCATGCCCAGCAGCAGCACGGCGATCACCACGCCCGCGATGCTGCCCTCGCCGCCGAAGATGCTCACCCCGCCCAGCACCACCGTGGTGATGGTGCTGAGCAGCAGCAGGTCGCCCATGTCGGGACGCACCGCGCTGTAGTAGGCGGCAAGCACGATGCCAGCCAGCCCGGCCATGGTGCCGCTGATGACGTAGGACGCGGTGACGATCCGCGCCACGCGCAGGCCGGAATAGCGTGCGGCCTCGCCGTTATAGCCGATCATCACCACCTTGCGGCCGAAGGTGGAGCGCGAGATCAGCAGCGAGAACACCACCGCCAGAATCGCGAACAGCACGATCTGGAACGGCACGATGCCGCCGATGGCGCCGGTGCCGAGACGATTGAACCCGTCGGGGAACCCCGAGGGTGGGTTGTCGCCGGCAAGTGCCGTCGCGACGCTGCCATAGATGAAGCTGGTCGCCAGCGTCGCGATCAGCGGCTCGGTGCGCAGCCGCGTGATGATCAGCCCGTTCACCAGCCCGAGTGCGGCACCGGCCAGGATGCCGACGGCCGTCGCAATCCAGACGGAAAGATGCAGCCCGCTCCACAGCTCGGCCATCACGATCGCCGCCAGGCTGGCGGTGGCGCCGACCGACAGGTCGATGCCGCCGGTCAGGATGACGGTGGTCAGCCCGAGTGCCACCAGCCCGAACGGCAGGAAGTTCTCGGTCAGCGCCAGGAAGCCGGCAAATCCCGGATAGAAGCCCGGCACCCCGGCGATCAGCCCGCCGGTCAGCAGCACCAGCAGCACCAGCAGCGAACGCTCCCAGGTGCCGAGCGGCACCCGTGTGATGCGGCCGCGCCCGGCGGTGACGTCGTTGCGGCCGCTCATCGCGTTTGTCTCCGCCCGCCTGCGGTGACGGCGACCAGGATCATCACCCCCTCGCCGGCGGAGTACCAGATCGGCGGCACATGCACGAACACCAGGGCGGTCAGGATGACGCTGAGGAACAGCGCGCCGAGCACGGTGCCGATGACGCTGCCGCGGCCGCCGGCGATGGCGGTGCCGCCGATCAGCGCGACGGCGATCGATTGCAGCTCCATGTGGTCGCCGGTGCCGGTGGTGACGGTGGCCGAGCCGGTATAGGACACGAACATCAGCCCGGCGAGCGCTGCCAGCACGCCCGAGATCGTATAGGCGCCGACCTGCGTGACGGTGACCGGGATGCCGGCATTGTAGGCGGCGACCTGGTTGTTGCCGATCGCCAGCAGCGCGCGGCCGAACCGCGTGTGGCTCAGCATGAACCAGACCAGCAGCAGCACCAGGCCCAGCACCAGCACCGGGATCGGCACCGGCAGCAGCGGCGACAGCACGCCGTTGCCCAGCGTCGCATAGGCCGGCGGCACCGCATCGACCTGTGTGCCGTTCGAATACAGGAAGATCAGCCCGCTATAGAGGCTGTAGGTGCCGAGCGTGGTGATGATCGGCGGGATCGTCAGCTTGGCCACCAGCACGCCGTTGATGGTGCCGAGCACCAGCCCGATCGCCAGCGCGATCGCGAACGCGCCCCAAAGCGGCAGGCCGCTGCTTGTCGCCAGCAGACCGGTCACCATGGCGCTCAGGCCCAGCACCGGCGCCACCGACAGATCAATGCCGCGCGTCGCGATCACCAGCGTCTGGCCCAGCGCCAGCAGCGACAGCACGACGCAGTTCAGCAGCATGAAGCGCAGGTTCTGCAGCGACATGAAGTTGTGGTGGATGGCGCCGACCGCCAGCACGGTGACCACCGTCACCGCGATCAGGACGATCTCGCGCACGTCGCGACGGATCCGCGGCCTGCCATGCCCTGGTCCGGCCTGGCCCGGCAGCGGCAGGGCGGTGCCGGCCGGCACCGCCGGCGCGTTCATGCGGCCTCTCCGACGCCGGCACCGAGACCGGCGTGGCTGAGATAGGATCGGGCGACGCGCTCTGGCGTGATCGCGTCGCCCTGCAGCTCGGCGACGATACGGCCCTCATAGACCGACAGGATGCGGTCGCAGAGCCGCACCAGCTCCTCCATCTCCGACGAGATCACCAGGATCGCCATGCCGTCCTGCGCCAGCGTCTCGATCAGCTCGTAGATCTCGTCCTTGGCGCCGACATCGACGCCGCGGGTCGGTTCGTCCAAGATCGCGACGCTCGGCGACAGCCCCATCCACTTGCCGAACACCACCTTCTGCTGGTTGCCGCCGGAGAGCTGGCGCAGCGCCTGGTCGGTGCCGGCACAGCGCACCCGGTAGCGCGACACCGTCTCGGCGCCGATGCGGTCCTCGTCGTTCCGGTCCATCAGCCCGAAGCGGCGCCGCACCCGCTCGATCAGGCCCGAGGACACGTTCTCGGCGATGGTCATCGGCAGCACGGCCCCGTGCCGGGCCCTGTCCTCCGGCGCATAGACCAGACCCTTGCGGATGATCTCGTGCGTGGCGAGGTCCGAGATGTCGTGCCCGTCCAGCACCACGCGGCCGGCATCGCGCCCGCGCAGGCCGAAGATCGTTTCCGCGATCTCGGTGCGGCCGGCGCCGACCAGCCCGGCCAGCCCCAGGATCTCGCCGCGATGCAAGGTGAAGCCGATCTCGGCGAAGCGCGGCGCATGCGCCAACCCTTCGACGGTCAGCGCCGGCTGGTCGGTGGCGCACGACCAGCTGCGGCGCGGGATCGTGCGCATCTCGCGCCCGACCATCTGCGACAGCAGCCGCGTGCGGTCGAAGTTGTCGCGCGTCACGCTGTCGACCAGCACCCCATCGCGAAGCACGCTGATGTCGTCGGAGATCTGCAGCACCTCGTCCATGCGATGGCTGATGAAGGCGAGCGTGTAGCCCTCGTCGCGCAGCCGCCGCATGGTGCCGAACAGGCGTTCCACCTCGTGCATGGTCAGCGGCGAGGTCGGCTCGTCGAACAGGATCACCCGGCAGCCGCGGAGCAGCGCCTTGGCGCACTCCACCTGCTGCTGCTGCGCGATCGACAGCAGCCGTGCCTGGGTGTCGACCGCGATGTCGAGACCCAGCGTTTCCAGCGCGTCGCGCGCCCGGGTGCGCATCGCCGACCAGTCGATCCGGCGCAGGTAACGGCCGGCCGTCGGCAGCTGGCCGACGAACATGGTCTCGGCGACGCTGAGCTCGGGCATCAGCGCCGGCTCCTGCGGCACCAGATAGATGCCGTGCGCATGCGCGTCGTGCGGCGAAGCGAAGGACAGCGACGCGTCGTCGAGATGGAGCGTGCCGGCGTTGGGAGCGACGATGCCCGCCATCACCTTGAACAGGGTGGATTTGCCGGCGCCGTTCTCGCCCATCATCGTATGCACCCGGCCTGGATGCAGCGAAACGCTGATGCCGCGCAGCACCGACACGCTGCCGTAGCTCTTGGTGATGTCGGTGGCGCGGTAGGTCCCGCTCCCCCCATCCGCGCGTGCGCCTGCGGCCTGCGACATTGCGACATGCTCCTGTAACGTCTCGTCGTGGGCACGCTTCTCTGTTTCATGCGACCAGGGGTCGGACGAGCGGGCGGCCTTGTCCCACCACTTAGCGCCAGCTGTATGGTAGCGCAACCATGGAAATCGACGGCCGGTCCGATCGGCGGTGGCGGCTGCAAGCGGGGGCGGGTAGGGTGCTGGTCGATGAACCAGCGTTCCACCCTGCAACGTCCAGCCGGCCTGCGCTCGGTCACCTTGAAGGACGTCGCCGAACGCGCCGGCGTGGCGCCCATCACGGTTTCGCGCGCGATCAACACGCCAGACAGCGTGTCCGCGCCGCTGCGCGCCCAGATCGATGCCGCGGTCACCGCACTCGGCTATGTGCCGAACCGTTTCGCCGGCGTGCTCGCCTCCGCCCGCAGCCGCGTGGTGCCGGTGATCGTGCCGTCCTTGTCGAACGCGGTGTTCATCGAGGTGATCGCGGGCGTGCAGACGGTGCTGGAGGCCGAAGGCTATCAGGCGCTGCTCGGCAACACGCATTATGATCTGGCGCGCGAAACCGAGCTGGTCTCGACCCTGCTGGGCTGGTCGCCGGCCGGCATCATCGTGGCCGGCCTGCGCCATGCGGAGCGCACGCGGACGCTGCTGCGCGACTGCGGACGGCCGGTCGTGGAGATCATGGAGATCGGTGCCCGCCCGATCGACATGAATGTCGGGCTGTCGCACGTGCAGGCCGGCGCGATGATGGGACGTCACCTGATCGAGCGCGGCTATCGCCAGATCGGCTTCATCGGCGGCCGGCTCGATGCCGACTACCGGGCGATGCAGCGCTATATCGGCCTCGACCGCACCCTGGCTGCCGCCGGTCTCGATCGCCGTCCACCCTTCGGCCATCCCGAGAAATCCAGCCCGGAGATCGGCGGCGACCAGCTGCTCGCGGTGCTGGCGCAGGCGCCCGAGCTCGACGCGCTGTTCTTTGCCAACGACGACCTGGCGGTCGGCGCGCTGCTGCGCGCAGCCCGCGAAGGCATCGCCGTGCCGCGGCGGATCGCGGTCGCCGGCTTCAACGGGCTCGGCATCAGCGCCCTGACCAGCCCGTCTCTGACCACCATCGTGTCGCCGCGGCGCGACATCGGCGAGATCGCGGCCCGCAAGCTGCTCGCCCGCGTCGCTGGCAACCCGGACAGTCCGGCGCGCGTCGATGTCGGCTGCCGCCTCGCCATCCGGGAAAGCACCTGATCGAACCGGCGGCTGCGCGCGCTTTCCGGCCAGGGCCGATGCCGCAGGCGCAAGGGCGACGTCGTCGCGGACGTGAAAGACCGCCATACCGCCACAGGCTGACGCGATGCTATGAGCGTCGGCAGCATCGGAGACGCACGCTCATGGCTTTCAAGGTCCAGGTCGGTCCGCCGCAGATCGCCATCCACCAGGCCCAGACGGTGCTGATCTCGGAGGATAGCGGGCAGATCGTCTGGCCGACCGACAAGGGCCTCTATTTCCGCGACACGCGGCTGATCAGCGCCTGGTCGATCTTTGCCAACGGCACACCCTGGCTGCTGCTCAACGGCGGCGCCATCACCTACTACGCGTCGCGCATCTTCCTGACCAACAACGAGGTGCTGACACAGGACGGCAAGGTGGCGGCGCGCACGCTCTCGCTTGTCATCAGCCGCGAGATCGATGGCGGCCTCCACGAGGATCTCGACATCACCAACCACGGGCTGGACCCGGTCCGGTTCAACCTCGAGATCTCGCTCCGCTGCGACTTCGCCGACACCTTCGAGGTGAAGTCCGACACGATCGTCCGCCGCGGCAGGATCACCACGCAGTGGGACCCCAAGGCGCAGACTCTGGCCAACACGTATCGCAACGCCGACTTCGTGCGCGGCGTCACCATCGCCGCGATCGGCGCCGAGGCGCTCTACGCCAATGGCCGCCTCAGCTTCGACATCGAGCTGGCACCGGGCGCTGGCTGGCATTGCTGCCTGCGCTACGATCTGATCGACGGCGAGCATCGCATCGAGGCGCCCGGGGCCTGCGTCGCCCACGATGCCGACAACCGTCATGGACAGGATCTGCAAGACTGGCAGAACCGGGTCCTGAAGATCACCACCCCCAACGAGGAGTTCTACCGCTTCTTCCACCAGGCGATCGACGACATGGCGGCACTTCGCCTGCCGATGGGCCAGGACAACCACATGGTGTTCCTGCCGGCCGCCGGGCTGCCCTGGTTCATGGCGCCGTTCGGTCGCGACAGCCTGATCGTGTCGCTGCAGAACATCACGGTGTATCCCGATTTCGCGCGCGGCGCGCTCGAGATTCTCGGCGGGCTGCAGGCGACCGAACGGGACGACTACCGCGACGCCGAGCCAGGCAAGATCATGCATGAGCTGCGCTACGGCGAACTCGCCCACTTCAAGCTGATCCCGCACACGCCCTATTACGGCACTGCCGACGCCACCCCGCTCTGGCTCATCACGTTCCATGCGGCGTGGCGCGCGACCGGGGATCACGACCTGCTCGATCGTCATCTCAAGACCGCCGAAGCCTGTCTGGCCTGGATCGACGATTTCGGCGACCGCGACGGCGACGGCTTCCAGGAGTACCAGACGCGCTCGACCGCCGGCTACGAGAACATGGGCTGGAAGGATAGCGGGGAGGCCGTCATGTATCCCGATGGCACCCTGGTGCGCGGACCCAAGGCGCTGTGCGAGCTGCAGGGCTACGTCTACGATGCCTGGCGCCGCATGGCGCAGATCTACGACGCCACCGGCAACGCGGCGCGGGCGGCCGAGCTGCGCGCCAAGGCGGCCCGGCTGTTCGACCGTTTCAACGAGGTGTTCTGGAACGAGACGGAGGGCTACTACGCCTACACGCTCGACGGCGACAAGAAGCCGGTCTGGTCGATCGCCTCGAACCCCGGCCAATGCCTGTGGTCGGGTATCGTGCCGCCCGATCGGGCAGCACGCGTGGTGGCGCGCCTGATGAAGCCCGACATGTGGTCGGGCTGGGGCATCCGCACCTTGTCGGCCGACCATGTCTCCTTCAATCCCTATGCCTACCAGCTTGGCGCCGTCTGGCCGCACGACAATTCCATCATCGCGCTCGGCTTCAAGCGCTACGGCTTCGGAGCGGAGGCGGCCCAGATCGCGCGCGACATCAGCGGGGCTGCCAGCCACTTCCAGAGCAACCAGCTGCCGGAGCTCTATGCAGGCATCCAGAAGGACGGCACCAACTTCCCGGTGCAGTATCTCGGCGCCAACGTGCCGCAGGCCTGGGCCGCCGGCTCGGCCTTCGCGCTGCTGCAGGCGATGCTCGGCCTGGTTCCGGACGCCGTCCACGGCAAGGTCTTCATCGATCCCACGCTGCCGCCCTGGATGCCGGAGGTGACGATCCGGAGCCTGACCCTCGGCAAGCAGGATTTCTCGATCCGGTTCTGGCGCGACGGTGACGTCAACCGCCACGAGGTTCTGTGCGGCGATCCCGCGATGGTCGAGCAGCGCAGCTTCGGCGCAGTTCTCGACCCGCCCGGCTAGACGAGGCGCGCTCTTCTGCCGGAGCCATCGGGCCGCCCGCCTGCCGTGAGCCGTTCAAACCGTGCGGCCTGCACCGGGATCAGGTGGACGCGCAGCCGGGGGCAGCACGCGCTCAAGCGCCGCTGGGCAGGGACCGGATGATCGCCTGCCGTTCGCGGCAGCCATGATCGTGCAGGCTCGACTGTCCGCGGCGATGCTCTATCGTCGAGCGGTATCTGGAGGCTGGATCATGAGCAGTTCGTCGGAATACACCCCTCCGAAGACATGGAGCTGGAACAAGGCGAGCGGTGGCCGGTTCGCGTCCATCAACCGCCCGGTGTCCGGTGCGACGCACGACAAGGACCTTCCCGTCGGCCGGCATCCCCTGCAGCTCTACTCGCTGGGCACGCCGAACGGCGTGAAGGTCACGGTGATGCTCGAGGAGCTGCTGGCCCTCGGCCACGCGGGCGCGGAATACGATGCCTGGCTGATCAGGATCAACGATGGCGACCAGTTCGGCAGCGGCTTCGTGGCGGCCAATCCGAACTCCAAGATACCGGCCCTGGTCGATCGCAGCGGTCCGACGCCGATCCGGGTCTTCGAGTCGGGCTCGATCCTGGTCTATCTGGCGGAGAAGTTCGCCGCCTTCCTGCCTCATGAAGCCGGCGCGCGGGCCGAGTGCCTGTCATGGCTGTTCTGGCAGATGGGCAGCGCGCCCTATCTCGGCGGCGGCTTCGGCCACTTCTATGCCTACGCGCCGGTGAAGATCGAATACGCGATCGACCGGTTCGCGATGGAAGCCAAGCGCCAGCTCGACGTGCTCGACCGCCGCCTCGCCGAGAGCCAGTTCCTGGGCGGCGCTGAGTACACGATCGCCGACATCGCCGTCTGGCCCTGGTATGGCGGCCTGGCGAAGGGCTGGCTCTACGAGGCGGCGGAGTTCCTGGACGTGCAGGCCTATCGGCACCTGCAGCGCTGGGCCGACGCGGTTGGCAGCCGGACGGCGGTCCAGCGCGGCCGGATGGTCAATCGCGTCAGCGGCGAGCCTGCCAGCCAGCTGCACGAGCGACACGACGCCGGCGACTTCGAGACCATGACCCAGGACAAGCTCTCGCCCGGGAGCTGACCGGCCATCCGGGCGGGGTCGCGCACAACACGGGCTCCGGTCGCGCGAGGCCGGAGCGTCCCGGGGCGCCACGGACAGGCGCGCCGCCCACCGTCAGCGTATGTCCGGATAGCGCGCCTTCAGCCCCCGATGCCGGCCCAGGCCCCAGCGGATCCCGACATTGAGGTAGATCCAGTTCGCCCGCAGCCCGCCCCAGGCGGCGACCCGCCGATCGGACGTGATCACCACGCGATTGACCAGCCGCGTCCGTCCGAGCCGGGCATAGCGGACGCAGAGCTCGGCGTCCTCCATGACGCTCAGGCGCTCGTCGCAGCCGCCGATGGCCAGGAACTGGTCGCGCCGGAAGAACATCGCATGGTCGCCGAACAGCAGCCGTGCGCCACGCGCGAACAGGTCCGGCCGGAACAGCAGCGGCGCATACCAGGTCTTGATCCAGTTGTGGAAGCTCGTGCCCCAGCGCACCGTGTCGGCACCGCACAGCAGCGCGGTGAAGCCGGCAAGCACCGTCGCCTGGTCGCTCAGAACCCGCCGCATCACCGCGATCGCATCGTCGGGCAGCAGGGTGTCGGCGTGCAGGATGCAGATGATCGGCGATCTGGCCGACGCGACGCCTTGGTTGATCTGGGCGGCGCGCCCCCCTGCCGAATGCTCCAGCACGACCACGCCGCCGGCGCGCGCGATGGCCACGGACCCGTCGCTGCTGCCGCCATCGATCGCCAGCAGCTCGTCCGGAGCCGGGTCCAGCGCTGCCAGCGAGCGCAGCAGGCGCGGCAGCGACGCCGCCTCGTTCAGCATCGGGATGACGATGGCGACACCGGTCACGCAAGGCGGGCGCGGCATGGGCTCCGGCGAGCCTGGCAGCCTCGGACTCATGCGCGTCCGGCAGCCGCTTGAATGCGTGCAGCCGCCGCCGGGAACAGGCGCAGGGCGTTGTGGCCGATGCCCTCGATCTGCTCGGCCGTGAGCCCGCCATGGCTCAGCAGGGCCTGTATGTTCACCATCATCGTCGCGTCGCTGGTGCAGGGAACGCCGCAGTCCGAGCCGTAAACCAGATGGTCATGCGTGGTCATGGCAAGCGCCGGGCCGAGCGTGGTCGGCATCGTCGCCGCGGTATCCAGATACAGGCGGCGAAGGTGCTCCCGCATCTCCATCGAGGTCACCCGGTTCGGGTTCGGAACCCAGTCCTGGTCGCCCAGGATCAGCAGCCTGCCCGACAGCGCCGGCAGCGCGCCTCCGCAGTGGGCGAGCACGAACCGGATGCCGGGATACCGCCGGAACGTCCCGGCATAGAGCATGTCCGTGACGGTGCGCGCCGTCTCGAACGCCACCTCCATCAGGGCGGCAGGGCGACCCATCGAGCCGGGCGCGTAGGCATCCGGATGCGCGAACACCACGGCCTGGCGCCGGTCCAGCTCGGCCCAGACCGGGTCCAGCCGCGGATCGCCGAGATCCACCCCGTTGTAGCGGCAGGTCACGGCGAAGCCGTCGGGACGGAGCGTGCGGCCGCTTCTCTCGATCTCCGCCAGCGCCGCGTCCGGATCATCCGTCGGCAGGGCGGCGAGCAGGCCGAACCGGGACGGGTGCTGCCCCACCAGCG
>CAXTZG010000019.1:33516-44904 GCA_964248625.1 uncultured Acetobacteraceae bacterium
CCAGCGCGGCGCCTCCGTCGCGCACCAGCACGCCTGCTGCATCGCGACCAGACGCTGCGCGCGGGTGCCCGGCGTTTCCGGTGGATGGAAATGCGCGTGAACGTCGATCCAGTGATCCACCGGCAATGCCAGCTTCCTCCAATACGGCCCCGTCCGGGCGCCCGGTGCGGCGGCCCGCACCGCCGACCATCAAGCCGGCCGGCCGCCGGCAGTTGCGACGCGAGCCTCGGTCGGGACGGATGCACGCGGTCCCCGCTCGCGATCGGGCCCGGCCCGTCGGCTCGGGCAGGCGCTTGACCGAAGCGGCCGCTTCTGCACCGACTTGGCCCCATGACCGACAGCAATCCCCTTCTCTCGCCCTGGACGACCCCCTTCGCGGCGCCGCCCTTCGACCGCATCCGGCCGGACCACTTCGCTTCGGCCTTTCACGAGGCGATGGGAAAGCATCTGCAGGAGGTCGCATCGATCGCCGCCAGCCCGGCAGCGCCCGATTTCGCCAACACCATCGAGGCGCTTGAGCGCAGCGGCCGTGCGCTGGGGCGGGTGGGTGCTGTGTTCTCCAACCTAGTCGTCAGCCTGGGCGGCGCGGCGCTCGAGGCTATCGACCGGGACATGTCGCCGCTGCTGGCGCAGCACCACATGCGGGTGTCGCTCGATCCGGCCCTGTTCCGGCGCATCGACGCGCTGCACGAGGCCCGGCACACGCTCGGCCTGGCACCGGACCAGCTGCGGCTGCTGGAGCGGATGCATCGCGGCCTGATCCGCAGCGGGGCGGCCCTGGCGCCCGCCGACAAGCTGCGCATGACCGAGATCTCCGAGCGTCTCGCCGTGCTGCACACGCAGTTCGGCCAGAACGTGGTGCATGACGAGAAGGACTGGCATCTCGCCATCGCCGAGGCGGACCTCGACGGGCTGCCCGGGTTCGCGCGGGACGGCGCCAGGCAGGCGGCGGCGGATCGCGGGCTGGACGGCTACGCGATCACCCTGTCGCGCTCCCTGATCGAGCCGTTCCTGACCTTCTCCGACCGGCGCGACCTGCGCCAGGCGGCCTACCAAGCCTGGATCGCGCGCGGCCTGCATGCGGGCCCGCACGACAACCGGCCGCTGATCCCCGAGATCCTGGCGCTCCGCGCCGAGCAGGCGACGCTGCTCGGCTACGCGGATTTTGCCGCCTTTCGGCTGGCCGACACCATGGCCGGCACCCCGGAGGCCGCGCAGGGGCTGCTGGAGGATGTCTGGGAGCCGGGCAAGCGCAAGGCGGCCGCCGAGCGCGACCGGCTGCTGACGGTGGCGCAAGGCGAAGGCCTGAACGGCCCGCTGGCCGCCTGGGACTGGCGCTACTATGCCGAGAAGGTGCGCCGCGCCGACTACGCCATCGACGCCGCCGAGATGAAGCCGTTCTTCGTGCTGGAGAACATCCAGCAGGCGGCGTTCGACACCGCCAGCCGCCTGTTCGGGCTGAGCTTCATTCTCCGCCCGGACGTGCCGGTCTATCATCCCGACGTGCGGGCGTACGAGGTGCGCGACGGCTCCGGCCATGTCGGCTTGTTCCTCGCCGACCACTATGCGCGCATGGACAAGCGGTCCGGCGCCTGGATGAGCAGCTACCGCGACCAGGAGACCCTGGACGCGCCGGTTTCGCCGATCATCGTCAACAACAACAACTTCGCCAGGTCCGAGCCGACGCTGCTCAGCTTCGACGACGCCCGCACCCTGTTCCACGAGTTCGGCCACGCGCTGCACGGGCTGCTCAGTCAGGTGCGCTACCCGCTGCAGTCCGGCACCTCGGTGAAGCGCGATTTCGTCGAGTTCCCGAGCCAGGTCTACGAGCACTGGATGGCGCTTCCCGAGACGCTGCGCCGCTACGCGCGGCATCACGAGACGGGCGAGCCGATCCCGGATGCGCTGATCGACCGGCTGCTCGCCGCACGCAGCTTCAACCAGGGCTTCGCCACCGTGGAGTTCACCGCGTCGGCGTTGATCGACATGGCCCTGCACCGTCATCCGGACCCGGGCTCCCTCGACATCGAGGCGTTCGAGCGCGCCTTCCTGGCGCAGATCGGCATGCCGGCCGAGATCGGCATCCGGCATCGTCCGTCGCACTTCCAGCATCTGTTCGCAGGCGGCGGCTACGCGGCCGGCTACTACTCCTACATGTGGTCGGAGGTGCTGGACGCGGACGGCTTCGACGCCTTCAAGGAGGCGGGCGACCCGTTCGATCCGGCGATCGCGGCGCGCCTGCGCACGGTGCTCGGCGCCGGCGACACCCAGGACCCGATGCAGCTCTACATCGCCTTCCGCGGGCGGCCGCCGAGCATGGCGGCACTTCTGGCAGGGCGTGACCTCATCGCGGCCTGAGCAGGGAAGGCCAGGGCGCTGCCCTGGACCCGCTCAAGGCGCAGCCTTGAGAATCCGATTGCAAGTGCTCTGGCCGAAGCTGGGAGGCCGATCCTAGGATGAGCGGATACCCGGCGGTTGACCGGGAGGCTCGGGGGAGGGAACGGCGATGTCGGGCGTCACGGCGACGGATCCGCAGCAGCAGGCGCTGATGGACCGCGCGGTCAACCATCTGGTGACCCACTACAGCCCCAGCGGCAAGCGCGTTGGCTGGCTGATGATCTCCTCGATCCTGGTGGAGGCCTGGGACCTCTACTCGATCGCCTTCGTGCTCATCTTCCTGCGCGAGCAGTATCATCCCTCGCCCGCCTTGCTCGGACTGGCGGGTGCCGGCACCCAGGGCGGTGCCATCCTGGGCTCGCTGCTCGGCGGCTGGCTGTCCGACCGGATCGGCCGGCGCGCGATCTTCCTCACCACCATGGTCATGTTCGTGATCTTCGCGCTGGCGCAGGCCTTCGTGCCGAGCATGGCCTGGCTGGTGGCGGTGCGGCTGATCCTGGGCATCCCGCTCGGCAGCGACATCTCCAACGGCTACACCTACATCATGGAGTTCCTGCCGCGCGGCGAGCGCGAGGTGATGGGCAACCGCTGGCAGTTCATGTTCGCGATCGGCGAGGTGTTCGCGCTCGCCGTCATCGCCCTGCTGCTCTGGATGGCGCTGCCGCACTGGCTGGTGTGGCGCATCACGCTGGGCTTCGGCGCGCTACCGGCGGCGATCATCTTCGCCCTGCGCTACAACCTGCCCGAAACCGCGATCTGGCTGATCCGGCGCGGCCGCTTCCGCGAAGCCAAGCAGGTTTCGGCGCAGATGTATCACGACCCGCTCGACTTCCTGCCGGACCAGGACGTGGTGCTGCCGCAGCCCCGCGCGCGCGACTTCCTGATCCATATCCGCCGCGACCCCATCCGCTGGCGCGCCACCGTGTTCGGCTGGATCGCCTGCTTCGCGCAGGGCAGCGAGTTCTCCACCTTCGCCTTCTACATCCCGGTGCTGTTCGTGCTGGTGGGGGTGTCGAGCGTGCTCGGCACCGATCTCGTGACGCTGCTGCTCTATGTGGTGGCCGCGATCTCGGGCTGGGTCGGCCCGCTGATCACGCCCCGCATCGGCCAGCGCGGCCTGAGCATCGCGGGCTTCGGCATCGTGTTCGTGTCGCTGCTGGTCGCGGGCTTCGCGATCAAGACCGGACACACCATCATCCTGCCGTTCGCCGCCGCCGCGATGCTGTGGGGACACTACTGGGATGCCGAGAACGTCGTGACCATTCCCTCGATGGTGGCGCGTCCGGAATATCGCGGCATCGCGTCGGGTGTCGCCTACGTGTTCGTCAAGCTGCCGTCGTTCCTGGCGATCTTCCTGTTCCCGGTGCTGTTCAACGCGATCGGCCACGGCAACGCCACGCTGTTCACCGCCATTTTCCCGCTGATCGGCCTGCTCGCCGCGATCTTCATCCTGCCGGAAGTGTATGGCTACCACGATGACTAGGACCGGCGGCGATCGTGGTCGCTGCCGTGCCGGCCTTGGCTCGAACAGCCGATATGCTGACCTAATCCTACCGGAAAGCCAGCAGCCGCCAAGGGGTAGCGGCTGCGGCGACCGATCTGGGGGATTGGCAGCGCGGTGTTGGCGTGCTCGTTCCCCGACACGGGCAACTCGTTGGTGTCGTACCTCTTAGCGTCGCACCTGGCACGGGCTTCTCCGTTCCCCAACAGCAGGTGCAATCATCATGGCCAAGATCGCTGTCATCACAGGAGCCGGCGCCGGCGTCGGGCGGGCGGCTGCCGAGGAGTTTGCGTCGCACGGCTTCGATCTGGCGCTGCTTTCGCGAGATCCGGATCGGCTGGAGCGTGCGGCGACGGCGCTGCGCCTGAAGGGGGTGCGGGTGCTGGCGATCCCGACCGACGTTGCGGATGCCGATGCCGTGGAGGCGGCCGCGACCCGGACCGAGGAGGAGCTCGGGCCGATCGACGTGTGGGTGAACGTGGCGATGGCGACGGTGTTCGCGCCGGTGTCCAGGCTGACCGCAGCCGAGTTCGAGCGCGGCACGAAGGTGACGTATCTCGGACAGGTGCACGGCACCATGGCGGCGCTGGCCAGGATGCGGACGCGCAACTGCGGCACGATCGTCAATGTCGGCTCGGCGCTGGCGTTCCGCTCGGTGCCGCTGCAATCGATCTATTGCGGCGCCAAGTTCGCGATCCGCGGCTTCACCGACAGCCTGCGGTCGGAGATCATCCACGACAAGCTCGACGTGCATCTGACGATGGTCGACCTGCCGGCGGTGAACACGCCGCAGTTCGACTGGGCGATGAACAAGATGGGCAAGAAGGCGATGCCGGTGCCGCCGATCTACCAGCCGGAGGTCCCGGCGCGGGCGATCTATTTCGCCGCCACCCATCGCAGGCGCGAGGTGTGGGTCGGTTTCCCGACGGTGGCGGCGATCCTGGCCAACCGGGTGGCGCCGGGCTGGATCGACCGGTATCTGGCCAGGACCGGCTACAGCAGCCAGATGACCGACCAGGACCTGCCGCAGGACGCGCCGGCCAATCTGTTCGAGGCGGTGCCCGGCGACTACGGGGCGCATGGCCGCTTCGATAGCCAGGCGCGCAGCGGAAGCTGGGAGATGTTCACCGATCGGCACCGGACCGCGTTCTATGCGGCAGCCGGGATTGGTGCAGTGGCGATCCTGCACCAGCTTGCCAAACGGCTGGGCGTCTGACGATGAGCCGCCCGATTGAGGACTACGCGCTGATCGGCGACGGCGAGACCGCCGCGCTGGTCAGCCGGGACGGCTCGGTCGACTGGCTATGCTGGCCGCGCTTCGATGACGATGCGTGTTTTGCAGCCCTGCTTGGCGACGACAGCCACGGCGCCTGGTCGATCCGGCCAACCGCACCGGTCGCCGGCAGCACGCGTCGCTACCAGGACGACACGCTGGTGGTGGAAGCGACTTTCGAGACCGCGACCGGGGTCGTCAAGCTGATCGACTTCATGCCGAGGCGGCAGACCGAACAAGCCTCCCTGATCCGGATCGTCGAAGGGGTGAGCGGGCAGGTCGAGATGGAGCTGGCCCTGCGGCTGCGCTTCGATTATGGCGCGCTGCCGCCCTGGTCGGAGCCGATGGGCAACGGGTTCATGGCCAGGGTGGGTCCGGATCTGGTCGTGCTGCATGCGCCGGTGCCGGTCACGGTCGGCGCGCACGATGCCACCGCGGCCTTCAAGGTGACAGAAGGCGAGCGACATGCGTTCGTGCTGCGCTACGGGCGGGCGACGCAAGCGCCGCCGGGTCCGATCGACGCTGAAGCGGAACTCAAGGCTGCGCAGCGCGACAGCCGGGACTGGATCGCCGCGTTCGACACCGGCAAGACCGACTGGCCGGATCTGGTGAAGCGATCGCTGATTACGCTGAGGGCGATGATCCATGAGCCGAGCGGCGGCATCGTCGCGGCGCCGACGACGTCGTTGCCGGAAGCCCCTGGCGGCACGATGAACTGGGACTACCGCTATTGCTGGCTGCGGGACTCGACCTTCACGCTGGGAGCGTTCCTGAATGCAGGCTTCACCCGGGAGGCGGAACGCTGGCGCGCCTGGCTGCTGCGCGCGATCGCTGGGTCGCCGGACCGGATCAGGATCATGTATCGGGTCGACGGCGCGCGGCATCTCAGTGAATGGGAGGTGGACAGCCTGCCTGGCTATCGCCGGTCGCTGCCGGTGAGGATCGGCAACGCGGCCTCCACCCAGCATCAGATTGACGTGTTCGGTGAGGTGCTTGACTGCCTGCATCTGGCGGAGACGGCTGGAATTCCGTTCAGCGACCAGGAGTTGCTGACGGTGGAGGCGCTGGTCCACCATCTCGAGCGCGTCTGGTCGACGCGCGGTTCGGGCATCTGGGAATCCCGGGACAAGCCCAGGCACTACACCTATTCCAAGGTGATGGCCTGGGTCGGGATCGACCGGTCGGTGCGTCGGCTGGAGCGGGCGATGGGCAATCACGCCGACCGGATTGCGCATCTGGATGCGTTGCGCCGGACGATCCATGACGAAGTCTGCGCCGAGGGTTGGAACGAAGGGCTTGGCAGCTTCACTCAATATTACGGCGGCCACGAGATCGATGCGAGCCTGCTGCTGATTCCGCTGGTTGGCTTCCTGCCGCCCGACGATCGCCGGATCGTCGCCACCGTGGAGACGATCCAGCGAGAGCTTGGCGAAGGCGGGCTGATCCGGCGGCTGAAAGCCGAGCCCGGCAAACCGGTTGAGGGCGCGTTCCTGGCCTGCTCGTGCTGGATGGCTGACTGCCTGTCGATGATGGGCCGACACGAGGAAGCGCGCGCCCAGTTCGAGCGCGTGGTCGCGGTGGCGAACGACGTCAAACTCTTTTCAGAGGAATACGATGTGCCGGCGCGGCATCTGGCTGGCAACTTCCCGCAGGCGCTGACCCATCTGGCGGTGATCAACACCGCACTCGGCCTGAGCGGCCCGGTCAGGCATCGCGGCGGCTAACAACGGCTTGGACCAGCAGCAAGATCTGCTGACCGGAACCCATCCAACTCGAGGGCGGCTTGCACCCAAGAGACCAGTGCTCACGACAGCAGAGGTTGTGCCGGGCATCGGCATTGCCGTGCGCATGAGCAGAGAACTGTCTCGATCCATCCTGAACCCGCTGCCGACGAAAATCCGGTTCACACATTCCGGTCCTGGCACCTGTCTCGGGAATGGGGGCTGGGGAAACCCAACGTTAGGAACTCAGCGTTCTGCTGCCTCCAGCCTTGATCGAATCGTCAAGTCCTCCTGCTAGCATCTGCCAGGTTCTGGCTTCCGGTCGTTCGGTGCCTGTTCTGGATCCAAGGCGTGTCGGTCGCCCCCTTGATAAAGGACCACGCTTCCAACCCGGAAGCGAAGTCCACGGCAGCCCCTAGTAAACCGATCCGCCCCCACCCGGACCCGCCCCTTTTCCGAACGACGATGCCAGCCTGTCGGCCGCCCCGCGCAGCAGCCCGACATCGGTTCCCACCGCTACGAACCGCACGCCCAACGCCAGCGCCCGGCGGGCCAGCGTCTCGTCGCCCCAGATGATCCCCGCCGCCTTGCCCGAGGCGACGATCCGGGCGAACGCGTCCTCGATCGCGGCCATCACCGGCGGCGCGGTCGGCTCGCCGAGATGGCCGAGCGAGGCGGACAGGTCGGCCGGGCCGATGAACAGCCCGTCCACCCCCTCCACGCTCGCGATCGCCTCGAGGTTGTCCAGCCCGAGCCGGGTCTCGATCTGCACCAGCAGGCACACCTCCGCGTCGGCTGCCGCGAGGTAGCCGTCGCGCCGGTCGAAGCCCGAGACGCGTCCCACTGCGGCACCCACGCCGCGCACCCCGCGCGGCGGATAGCGCGTGGCGGCCACCAGCGCCTCCGCCTGCGCGCGCGTTTCCACCATCGGCACCAGCAGCGTCTGCACGCCGATATCCAGCAGCTGCTTGATCATCCAGGTCTCGCCCACCGGCGGCCGGACGATCGGATGCGTGGGATAGGGCGCAACCGCCTGCAGCTGCGACAGGATCGTGCGCAGGTCGTTCGGCCCATGCTCGGCGTCGATCAGCAGCCAGTCATAGCCGGAGCCGGCGCAGAGCTCGGCGGTGTAGGGCTCCGCGAGCGACAGCCACAGGCCGATCTGCGCCTGCGGCTCCCGCAGCCTCGCCTTGAACACGTTGCCGATCATCGCCATTCGTTTCTGCCATCTATCCCGTCGATACGCCGCTGCGACCCTATCACGCGTCGCAGGCGTGCGTCCGCCATTGCAATCGGTCACGCAAACCCGACGGGCCGGCGTCTTGCCGTCGTCGAGACTGGACACACCGGCACCCGTCGCCTGCATTCCCTCGCCTGTGCCGTCGTCACCCTGGCCGACATCCTGACCGTCATGCAGTCCGACGCGACCGCGCAGCGTCGCGCATTCCGGCTGATGGGGATGCTGGCCAGCCTCATCACCGGCAGCCTGTTCGCGGTGGTGATCCTGGCGACCGGATCCGGACCGCCGCAGGCGGGCAGGATCGCTGAGGCCTCCCGGGTGGGCCTGGACCGAAGACGTCTATGGCGCGATCGACGTGATCAGCACGCTGGTCTTCGCGCGGTCGCTGGGCGCTGGAGTTTCAAGCAGTATAGTGCCGGTCCATGGCGGATCGTCGGCGCCGTCCTGATGATCGCCGGCATCCAACCCGTCGCCCGGTTCGAGGGACCGCCCCATGAGCCGGTCACCCGGGCAACGCATCGGCAGGCAGAGGCCAGCATCATGCGCATTCCCGTCATCCTGCCACTCGCCGCCTTGCTGGGCGTGGCCGCCTGCTCGGGCAGGCCGCCCGGCCCGGATCAACGCCGGGCGGCGCAGGACGAGCTCAATCCGTCCGGCAGGCCCTATGACGGCCCGCGGGGCGTGGTGGCCTCGGCGCCCCCGGCGGACAACGGCGACCCGCGCCTGTCGTGCCATCCCGAAGGCCTCGGCGTGGTCTGCGCCCGCCCGCCCTGACCGGCGGCGCTTGCCGACCGAACGCGCTGGACAGGCCGCGCCATCGGCGTGGACAGCGGGCGGACCGGGGCAGGACCTCGGATCAGCTTCCCGACACCAGCCGTTCCGCCAGCCCCGGCGCCAGACGCAGCAGCAGCGGCAGCCAGCGGACCTGGCCCGGCAGGATCTCGGCCGCGCCGCGGGAGGCGCCGCGCAGCACGTCCCGGGCCAGCGCGTCCGACGACAGCTTGGCCCCGCCCTTGTGGCGGGTGCCGGGCGTGTCGACCAGCGGCGGCAGCACTTCGGTCACGCCGATGCGCAGCGCCGCCAGTTGCCGCCGCAGCGACTTGCAGAAGCTGTGCAGCCCGGCCTTGGAGGCCGAGTAGACCGGCGCGCTGGTGGCGGGCGCCAGCCCGTATCCCGAGCCGACGACGATGATGCGCGATGGCGCCGCGGCGCGCAGGCCCGGCATGAAGGAGGCGACGAGCTGGATCGGACCGGCGAGGTTGATGTCCACCTCGCGAGCCGGCTCGTCGATGCCGATTCCGGGGTCTCCAAAGTCGAGCGTGCGCAGGATGCCGGCGTTGCTGACCAGCAGGTCGATCCGCGGCGCCGCCGCCAGCGTCGTTTCGGCCCACCCGCGGACCGCCGTCGCGTCGGCCATGTCGCAGACGGCGCCTCGCACGCCGGGATAGTCCTGCTCGAGCCGGCGCAGCCGGTCGGCATCCCGCCCGCAGGTGAAGACGCGGTAGCCGTCCGCCTGCAGGGCGGCCACGAACGAGCGGCCGATCCCCGATGAGCCGCCGCTGACCACAGCGACCGGCATGCGCGTCGACGAGGCGTTCATCTGCGGAGTCCTCCTTCAAGGGCAGGACCGGCGGGTCCCCTCCGATCGGGCCGGATCAGGATGCCGGTCGACCGGCTGTCGGCCGCGTCACGCTGACCAGGGCGGCAAGAAGCGCGAACCCGGCCGCGACCGCGACCGCGACGGTGGTGCCGTGCGACGGTGCCAGGGAAAAGATCAGCGCGACAAGGGCAGCCCCGCCGGTCTGACCGAGCAGGCGCGCGGTGGACAGCATGCCGCCCGCACCACCCGACCGATTTCGCGGCGTCGATTGCAGCATGGCGCGGTTGTTGGGCGTCTGGAACAGCCCGAAGCCCAGGCCGCACACCGCCAGGCGCCAGACCAGGGCCGGATTGCCCGGATGCGCCGGCAGCAGGACGATCAGCAGCAGCCCGACGGCCAGGACCAGCAGGCCGAGCCCGCCCAGCACGCCGGCCGAATACCGGTCGGAAAGCCAGCCGGCGAAGGGCGCCATCACGGCGAGCGCCACCGGCCAGGGCGTGAGCAGCAGACCGGTCTGCACGGCGGAGCGGCCGAGCACGTCCTGGAGGTAGAACGGCAGCGAGACGTAGGCGAGCATCTGGGCCGCGAAGGCGGCGATCGAGGTCGTCACCGAAAGCGCGAAGATCGGGATACGCAGCAGGTCGACCGGCAGCAGCGGCGCCGGTCGGCCGAGCTGGCGCCGCACCAGCAGGATGCCGCAGACGAGGCTGATCGCGCCGAGGCCGAGCACCAGGGGCGCTCCGAACTCGTGCCCGGCGCCGTCGATCGCTGCGATCAGCAGGCCGAAGGTCGCGGCACTCAGCAGGGCGCTGCCGCCATCGAACCGGTGGGCGGCCTTCGGGGTGGCCGGCAGGCTCCGGACCGCCACCGCGAAGGTCAGCGCCCCGATCGGCACGTTGATGGCGAACAGCCACGGCCAGTTGCCGATCGCGAGAATGCCGGCGGCGACGGTGGGTCCCACCGCCGACGAGATCGCGACCAGCACGGCATTGAAGCCGATGCCCTGGCCGAGCAGCCGGCGGGGATAGATGAAGCGCACCAGGGCTGCGTTGACGCTCATGATCCCGGCGGCCCCGAACCCCTGCGCCACCCGCGCCAGCGTCAGGGTAAGGAGCGAGTCCGACAGCGCGCAGGCCAGCGAGGCGAGGGTGAACAGCATCAGCCCGACCCGGTAGACGCGCTGGTAGCCGAGGATCTCGCCGAGCGAGGCGAGCGGCAGCAGGCTGACCGTGATCGCGAGCTGGTAGGCATTGACCACCCAGACCGAAGCCGCCGGACTGGCGTGCAGATCGACCGCGATGGTGGGCAGCGCCACGTTGGCGATCGCCCCGTCGAGCACGGCCAGGGTGACGGCGAGCCCCACCGCGAACATCGCCCAATAGCGGCGCGGAACCGCAAGCCCATCCTCCTCCGGCGGCAGGGATGCGCTCATGCGGCGTGCCTGCCGCCCCGGGCCGCGGCCGGAGCCGCCGCCGCCAGGGGCCGGCCGTATGCCGGGAGCAGGAAGAGCCCGGCCGGAACGGGGCGAAAGGCAATGGGCATGGGGTTCGCCATCCTGCATCCGGGCGCCGGCATCATGCCGGGGCGCCGCGCGGAACAGACTAGCCGAGCCTGGCCGCCATGTTAGGCTCGCGTTTGTGACACCGTCCGCTGAAC
>CAXTZG010000020.1:0-25655 GCA_964248625.1 uncultured Acetobacteraceae bacterium
GCGGGCGCCGATGCAGGCGAGCGGGCTGCCGGTGCAGCCGAACGATCCGCCGGCGCCGCGCCCGGACCCGGGGCGGCTGTCGGCGCTGCATCGGGCCGTCCTGCTTTATGCGCAGCAGGCGAGCTACCGGTCGGAGAGCGGCGAAAACTCGCTCAAATGGATCGCCGAGGCGCTGCTCACCGATCGGCCCGATCGCGCCGCCTGGCTGGACGCCGCCGTCCGGGACACGCTTTCACGCCGCCTGCTGATCGCCTATGCGCTCGCCGCCTCCGGCCCGGCACCGATCGATGCCTGGGACAATGAGGATTCGAGCGACGCCCTGCCCTATGCGGGCCAGCTGAACGGCACCATCCCGGGCGCTCCGGCGTCCGCGACGCTGCTGGCGCGGCTGACGACGCTGCTGGAGGCCGGCGGGGTGGTGGGAGAAGATGCCGGACGCCTGGCGGCCGTCGCGTATCTGCGCGGACAGTGGGACGTGGCCAAACACCTGTGTGCGCTGTCGACCGGCCCGCTCGGCGCGTGGGTCAGCGCCAAGCTTGCCCTGCAGGACTATGACCAGGCGGCGACGATCCGTGCCTATGACGCGGCGGTGCGCGCGCTGGCGGCCGATCCGGATGCGATGACGCCGCAGGCCGGCGCTCGGCTGCGCATCGAGCCTGCGGTGCTGGCGGTCGGCCGTGGCGATTTCGAGCGGGCGCTGGCGATCCTCTACCCGGAAGCGGCCAGCTACTGGGGCGACGTGTCCTGGCTGGCCGAGCGGGTGCTGACCACGGACGAGCTGGCACGCTTCATCGCCGGGCACGTGCCGGCGGTCCGGTTCCTGCCGCAGATGCAGTCTCGCGGGTATTGGGGCGATCCCTCGTCGATGGAAGCGGCGCGCGCTCTGCGCGAGCTTCTGGCGCGCCGGATGATGCGCGACGGGCGGACGGCGCAGGCGGCGGCCTTGTTCACGTCGGCCGATCATCGCGCTCGGGCGGAGTCCTATGGACGGGCCGTCGACCGCTCCGGCCATGCCTTCTGGCGCACCGACCGGGCACGCGCCGCCTGGGACGCGGCGGTGATCCAGCGCGTGCATGGGATGGAGCTGTTCGGCACCGAGCTGCGGCCGGACATGGCCGCGATCGGCGGCGAATTCGAGTCCGGCTGGACATCGGAGGCCTCGCCGTCCGACGGCTATGTCACCGTCGAGGAGCGGCGGCGCGCCGATGCGAGCCGGCCGCGTCCGGACGTGCGCTTCCACTACCGCTATCTTGCCGTGGCCCGTGCCGAGCAGGCGGCCGCCGACCTGCCGCCGCGGTCGCAGGCCTATGCGGCGGTGCTGTGCGGGGCTGCGCGCTGGATGGGCCAGAGCGATGACGACCCCGAACTGCAACGGCTCTACCGGCTCTACGTGGTGCACGGGGCGGCCGGGCCGTTCGCATCAAGCTTCGGTGGCCGTTGTCCCGCGCCGGATTTCGCGGCGGCGGCGCGGCTGCGCTGGACGGCAGGACCGCGCCACCTCCTGGCGCCGGTGCGCCGTCACGCGCGGCTGGTTGCCGGGGCAATCCTGGCGATGGTCCTGCTGCTCATCACGCCATGGCTGGGGCGGCGGCGGCGCGCTTGACGAAGCCGGCGCGCGCCGCCACCTGTGCTTGACCAATCCCCAACGGATGCAGCGCTCTTCATGTCCACCCGCCTGCTGATCGATCACCGAAGCGGCGGTCTGTCCCCGGCTCCGCGCCATCCCGAAAAGGCGCATCGTCCGGACAACCCGGTGCTGCGCAAGCCGGACTGGATCCGCGTCCGCGCGCCGAACCATCCGGTGTATCACGAGACGCGCGAGCTGATCCGCGAGCACCGGCTGGTCACGGTGTGCGAGGAGGCGGCCTGCCCCAACATCGGCGAGTGCTGGTCGCAGCGCCACGCCACCATGATGATCATGGGCGAGATCTGCACCCGCGCCTGCGCCTTCTGCAACGTCCGCACCGGGCAGCCCGAGGCGCTAGACGCAGGCGAGCCCGCCCGCGTTGCCGATGCCGTGGCCCGGCTCGGCCTGCGCCACGTGGTGATCACCTCGGTCGATCGCGACGACCTCGCCGATGGCGGCGCGCGGCACTTCGCCGCCGTCATCCACGCTTTGCGGGCGGCCTCGCCCGATACCACGATCGAGATCCTGACGCCGGACTTCCTGCGCAAGCGCGGCGCGCTGGAGATCGTGGTGGCGGCACGCCCGGACGTGTTCAACCACAATCTCGAGACCGTGCCGCGACTGTATCCGACGATCCGGCCGGGTGCGCGCTACTACCAGTCGCTGCGGCTGCTGGACACGGTCAAGCAGCTCGACGCGACGATCTTCACCAAGTCCGGCATGATGGTGGGGCTGGGCGAGCAGCGGCTCGAGGTGCTGCAGGTGATGGACGACCTGCGCGTCGCCGAGGTCGATTTCCTTACCCTGGGCCAGTATCTGCAGCCGAGCGTGAAGCATGCGGCCGTGGACCGCTTCGTGTCGCCGGACGAGTTCGGCGACTATGCCGGCATGGCCCGCGCCAAGGGCTTCCTGCAGGTGAGCGCCACGCCGCTGACCCGCTCCTCGTATCACGCCGATGCCGACTTCGCCGAACTGCGCGCGGCCCGGGCGGCGCTGACATCGGCGCGGCCCCTCGCGGCGCCGGTGGCCGGCTGATGCCCACGCATGCCGAGCGCCGGCTGCTGCCCTACAGCGCCCAGCAGCTGTTCGACATGGTGGCCGATGTCGGGCGCTATCCGGAGTTCCTGCCCTGGTGCGCCGGCGCGCGGGTGACGACCCATACCGAGACCGAGCTGGTCGCCGACATGACGATCGGCTTCGGCCCGTTCCGCGAAAGCTTCACCAGCCGGGTGGCGCTGGACAGTCCCCGAACGGTGAAGGTCCGCTACGAGAAGGGGCCGTTCCGCTACCTGAACAATGTTTGGACCTTCACGCCCGATCCGCGCGGCTGCCAGGTCGACTTCTTCGTGGATTTCGAGTTCAAGTCCCGCATGTTGCAGGCGGCGATCGGGGTCGTCTTCAACGAGGCGGTGCGGCTGATGGTCGGCGCCTTTCTGAAGCGTGCCCGCGACATCTACGGCGTGCCGGAACGCCCGGCTCCGGCCATCGAGGCGGCGGTTCCGACCGGCGGCTGAGACGCCGTGGTGCCGTGGGAAATCGTTTCGCTTGACGACTTTTCGACACTGTGGCGCAACTGCCACGTGAAGCCCTCGTTCCGCATTCGTGTTCTGGCCGCGAGGCGTGTGCGGCTTCAACCAGTTGTCTCGATCACCTGTCCCATGTGGCAGAGTAAGGAAAATCTGATGAAGTCGATCCTGAGTGCGTCGGTCTGCGTGGCCGCCCTGGCGTTTGCTGTCCCGGCGATGGCTGCGACGACCGACAGCCCGAAGCATATGCATCATCACCACATGAGCAAGATGGGCCCCAAGACTCACATGAAGAAGGCCGGTGATCCGACCACCGCCGAGCTCAACGAGCGCAGCCTGAACGCTGCTCGCGGCAGTGGCACCGCGCCGGCCGCCGGCGACACCTCCGCGACGCCGATGACGCCCCCCGCATCCTCGGGCAGCATGCCGATGACCCCGCCCGCGTCCTCGGGCAACATGCCGATGACGCCGCCTGCCTCCTCGGGCAGCATGCCGATGGCCCAGCCGAGCTCCGGCTCCACCGGGACCACCGCGCCGAACAACGCCCCCAGCGGCGGCTGATCGAGCCGGCACAAGCCGCAAGTCCAACCGTGGCGCCCATCCGGAAAAGTTGCCGGATGGACGATCACGTTTTCGTTTAATCACGAAGTAATGATTCGATGGTGTAGTGCGTGGACACCGGCGAGAGCGCCGGACCTTTTGTCTCACGTGCGTCGGCGGTTCCCAAGGGGCGGCCGACATCGCCAGGAAAGCGAATCACATGCGTCTCATGCTCAATGTCAGCACCGTGGTCATTTGCGGAGCCCTGGCAGGACTCACCGCTCTCGCGCCTAGCGTGTCGTCCCGTGCGGCATCCGCCATCGTCGCACCGCCGGTCGTGGCGGCGTCATCCATCGGCAGCGACATTCTTGTCCGCCGCAGCGGCGGCATCGAGGCGCACTTCAGTGCCGCGAACAGCACGCATGACGGTCGCCTGACCAAGGCGCAGGCCGAGCAGTCCGACTGGACCCGGGTCGCCAAGCATTTCGACGAGATCGACACCGACCACAAGGGCTGGATCAGCGTCGACCAGATCCACGCCTTCAACAAGTCGCACCGCAAGCATCGCAAGGACGCTGCCGCCGCCTGAGCCGCGCGCGCGTCAGGGACGCAGCGACTGCCGCAGCAGGGCGATCGCCTTCTGCACCGAGGCCGCGCGGACCGAGGCGCGGTCACCGGGCAGCATCGCCCGCTCGGTGATGACCGGTCGTCCCAGGCAGGCCACCCCGAACCAGACCAGCCCGACGGGCTTGTCCGGCGTGGCGCCGCCCGGTCCGGCGATGCCGGTAACGGAAACCGCGCGATTGGCGCCGCTGCGGGCGAGCGCTCCCTGTGCCATGCTAGCTGCGACCTCGGCGCTGACTGCTCCCACCTGGTCGAACAGCGCCATGTCGACCCCGAGCAGCCGGTGCTTCATCTGGTTCGAATAGGTGACGAAGCCGCCGAGCATCTGCGGCGAGTGGCCCGGATGATGCGTGAGCGACGCCGCCACCAGACCGCCGGTGCAGCTTTCCGCTGTGACCACCGTGAGGCCGGCCTCCCGAAGCTGCTCCAGCAGCAACCGCGCCTGATCCAGCGTCGCCTGATCGATCATCGCATCCAGTCCAAGGTGAGCCGGCCGCCGAGCAGCAGGATCGCCCCGGCCGCCCCTGCCAGCATGTCGTCGCCCATCACGCCGATCGCGTCGTGCCGGCGATCGATCCACCCGATCGGACCCGGCTTGCTGATGTCGAGCAGCCGGAACAGCGCGAAGGCCGCGCCGATGCCGAGCATCAGCCCGAAACCGCGCGGCGCCGCCAGCCCCGGCAGGCCGACCAGCCCGAGCAGCGTGATCCACTGCCCGGCCACCTCGTCGATGACGATCCAGCCGTGATCGGCGCCGCCCGACGCCAGGCGGATCGCGCGGATGCCGCCGACCGACACGATCGCGATGCCGACCAGCAGCAGGGGCGTGGCCTGCAGCAGCGCCCAGCCGAACGGCAGCGCGACCAGCGAGCCGACCGTTCCCGGCGCCCTGGCGGCGAAGCCGCAGCCGCCGACGCTGGCGACGGCGCGCGCCCAGCGATGGCCCGCGGCGTCGGACCCGGAACGGCGCGGATCGGATCCGGTCACGCGCGCCGGTCCGCGGGGGCCTGGTAGATGCGCAGGTTCTCCATCACCCGCTGCACGTAGTTGCGGGTCTCGGCGAACGGGATGCTCTCGATCCAGTCCACCATCCGCGCCTGGGCGTCGTCGGCCATGGCGGCGTCCGCGGCGGCCGGGTTGCCATTGTCGGCGAGCCAGCGATCCACACGGTGCGGCCCGGCATTGTAGGCCGCGACCGCATAGGGGACGACGCCCCCGAACCGGGCGAGCAGCCCCCGGAGATAGGCGCTGCCGAGCGTCTGGTTCACGTCCGGATCGAACAGCATGCCGCCGCCGGCGCCGGGCGCCAGCTCCGGCCGGCCCAGGGCGCGCGCGCTGTCGCGTGCGGTGGCAGGCATGAGCTGCATGAGGCCGCGCGCGCCGGCCGGGCTGACGATCTGCGGATCGAAGCTGCTTTCCTGGCGCATGATGGCGAGCGCCAGCCCGGCCGGCAGCGCCTCGCCTGGCCGGATCTCGAACGGACGCGGCCAGCCCGCCTGCGGCAGCACCAGGCCGCGACGCCCGGCCGAGCGGGCGATCGCCACCGCGACGTCCGGCAGCCCCAGCCGGTCGGCGAGCGAGGCCGCCAGCGCATGATCGACGTCGCGCGTCGCCATCTGGTCGAGCTTCAGCAGGAACGCCCGCGCGTGCCTCTGGTCGTTCCAGGACACCAGCAGCTCGGCCGCCTGCGCGAGCTCCAGGCCGGCGAAGCGGATCGCGTCGGCGCTGCTCCAGCGCGGATCGTGCAGCGACTCGAGCCGGGGGGCGAGCAGGCTGACGGCCGGCTGCGGATCGAGCAGCGTCGCCGGGCCGGGTGCCGGCGGCTGCAGGCGGGCCGCGGCGAGCTGGCCGTAGAAGGTGGTCGGGTAGGCCGCCGCCGCGGCCAGCGCCGCCTGGCCTGCCGCCTGGTCGCCCTGCGCCAGCCGGGCCCGGCCGATCCAGTAGTCGCCGCGGCTGCGGGTGATGGCGGCGTCGAACGCCAGCAGCCGGGCGAAGTGCTGCTCTGCGCCAACCGGATCATGCAGCCGGCGCAAGGCGATCCAGCCGGTCAGGAACGCGGAGTCGATCCGGGCGGCGGGATCGGTCTGCGCGGTGTCGTCGGCCAGGATGAAGGCGTCGGCGTCGTGATGCTCGCGCAGCAGGTCCCGCGCCAGCGCGTCGCGTTCGGTCCAGAACGCGGCGAGCTCCGGCGGCGCGACCTGGGCTTCCGTCGCGATGCCCCGGCTGCGCCAAAGCGCCAGCGCCTCGTCAGGCCGGTCCGCCTTGCGCAGCCAGCGCGCGAGATCGAGCACCAGCGCCGGGTCCCGCGCTGCCCGACCCTGCAGTGCCGCCGCGATGCCGTCCGCCCCGGGCGCGCCGCGGCGCAGCGACAGCCGTGCGATGGCCATGGGCTGGTCCGGTCCGGCCAGCATCGGCACGGTGCGCTGGGCGGCGGCGAGGTTGCCGCTCCATTCCAGCCGGTCGAAGCGGCGCCACTGGTCGCCGGGCGTCAGGAACACGGACCAGGAGCGCAGGAAGGCTGCCTCCTGATCCGGCTGCGTGATGCCGGCCACCCAGGCCGCGCGTGCGGCTGCGACGATCGCGGGCGGCGGTTGCGTCGGCAGATCGACCCCCGGCGACGACCCGGTCGCCGGCAGCGGGCCGCCGGCGCAGCGCAGCAGCGCGCCGGGCGAGGCGAGGACCGCCTCGCCGCACAGCCTGCCGAGCACGCTGCCGTCGGTCTCGTCAGCCAGCGCCTGGTCGAGCCGCTGCGTCAGCAGCGGGCGGTTGGGCCAGTCCGGGTTCTGCCGCAGGAAGCCCGCGATCTCGGTGGCCGAGCCGCCCCCCGGCGTCAGCAGCCGGAGATACACGGCAAGCCGGGCCGCCACGGGATCGGCGGCGTCCGCGGCGGCGGCAGCGATCACGGCGGCCGCCGGCGCCTGTGCCTTTGCCCGGGCCGGACCCGGCACGCTCGCGCATCCGTTCAGCCCGGCAACGACCGCCAGGGCGGGCAGGAGGCCCTGCGCCGGCCGCGACGAGGGGCGTCCGGCACGGCGGGCGGCGGTCGCGGGCTGGTTGCAGGGGCGGCAGGTCATCGGGGTGGCGGCAGCATCCGGCGATCCGCCTGCCGGGGCAAGAGCACGCCCTGTTCCAGCGCACTGGAAGCTGGGCTAGGATCGGTTCTGTCGCCTGCGGGTCGTCATCGACCGGCCCGACGCGGTCGATAACCGCGGAGGCGCCTGCCGCCGCCGACCCGCGTGGCCGCTCTGGCGGCGCATCGTCCGACCGGAGCTTTGGAGCACGCCTATGTTCAAGGGCTCGATCGTCGCCCTCGTCACCCCGATGCGGCCGGACGGCGCGCTGGACGAGCCGGCCTTCGAGCGCCACATCGCCTGGCAGATCGAGGCCGGCACCAGCGCGATCGTCCCGGCCGGCACCACCGGGGAAAGCCCGACGCTGACGCATGCGGAGCATCGCCGCGTGATCGATCTCGCGGTGCGGAGCGCAGGCGGTCGGGCGGGCGTGCTGGCCGGCACCGGCTCCAACAGCACCGCGGAAGCGATCGCGACCACCCGGCATGCGCGCGAGGCCGGCGCCGATGCCGCCCTCGTGGTGACGCCCTACTACAACAAGCCGACGCAGGACGGTCTGTATCGCCACTTCATGGCGATCGCGGACGCCGTCGACCTGCCGATCGTCATCTACAACATTCCCGGCCGCAGCGTCGTCGACATGGGCATCGACACCATGGCGCGGCTGGCGCGGCATCCCAACATCGTGGGTGTGAAGGATTCCACCGCGAACCTGCTGCGGCCGCTGCAGATCCGTCGCGCCGCCGGGCCCGGCTTCTGTCAGCTGTCGGGCGAGGACGGCACGGCGCTGGCGTTCAACGCCACCGGCGGTTCCGGCTGCATCAGCGTCACCGCCAACGTGGCGCCGGCGCTGTGCGCTCAGATGCAGGCAGCTTGGCAGGCGGGCGACCTCGCCGGGGCCATGGCGCTGCAGGACCGGCTGCTGCCGCTGCACGACGCGCTGTTCGTTGAAAGCAACCCGACCCCGGTGAAATACGCACTCAGCCTGCTGGGCCGGGCCTCGGAGACCTGCCGGCTGCCGCTGGCGCCGCTGCAGGACGCCTCGCGGGCGCTCGTCCGCTCAGCCATGGAGGAGGTCGGCCTGCTCGGCTGACGCGACATCGATGGCCAAGGACACCAAGAAGAGCGGGATGATCTCGCACGGCATCGCGGCACAGAACCGCAAGGGCCGGTTCGACTACACGATCAAGGAGACGGTCGAGGCCGGCATCGTGCTGAAGGGGCCGGAGGTGAAGAGCCTGCGTCTCGGTCGCGCCACCCTGACCGAGGCCTATGCCGCCGAGCGCGACGGCGAGATCTGGATGTTCAACTGCTACATCCCGGAATACCAGGGCGGCGTGCTGTCGCGCTTCGAGCCGAAGGCGCCGCGCAAGCTGCTGCTGCACCACAAGCAGATCGACAAGATGCTCGGCGAGGTGAAGCGCGCCGGCTACACGCTGGTGCCGCTCGACATCCACTTCAACGACCGCGGCGTCGCCAAGCTCACGCTGGGCGTGGGCGAGGGGCGCAAGAACGCCGACAAGCGCCACGCCATCGCGGCACGCGACTGGCAGCGCGACAAGGCGCGGCTGATGCGCGACAAGGGCTGAGGCCGGCGCGGCTTCAAGATGCCGCCAGTGTCGAAACCCGGCTGCCGCAGGCGTCTTGTGGTGGGCACGCTGCGATCTCGCAGCGTGAGATTCAGGAGCCTGCGATGCCGCAGTTCGACGCGACCATCAAGCACATCAAGGACGGGGTGAAGAGCTTCACCATCGCTGCCGCGACCAAGAACATCGAGGGATGGGAAGCGACGCTGGAGAAGCTGGAGGCGCCCGGCGTCAAGACCATCGTCCACGATCTCGAGAACCTGAAGAAGCACCTCCACGCCAAGGAGCTCGACGGTTCGGCGATCCACAAGCTGATCGTCAAGCTCGGCAAGGAGACCGTCACCTTGGCCGGCAAGTCCGACAGCAAGAACGCCGAGAAGGTTCGCCTTCTGGGAGAGGCGCTTACCGCCGCCGCCGACGAGGCGGCACCCGCCGAAGCCAAGACCGCCTGACGCGGAGGTCGTCGGATCCGGCCGGTCATTCGGCCGGACCCGATCACCCGGCATTCACACCAGCAGCAGGATCTCGTCGAGCCGTGCCGTCAGCTCGGCCGGATCGTCATACAGCCGCAGCGCGCCGGCCTCGTCGAGTTCGGCGTCGGGAAAGCCGCCGCACCGCAGCCCCACGATCCGCAAGCCCAGGCGCGTGGCCGCCTTGATCCCCCGGGGCGTGGCCCCAAACGCCAGCGTCCGTTCCCGGTCCAGCGGCATCAGCGCGTCCATCGCCGCCTGGAACAGGTCCGGCGCCGCGCCCGGTTGTCCGGCATCCGGCGACGCGGCGGCCTCGATCAGCTCAGCACCCCCCAGCAGGGCGCCGTAGCGCTCCCGCTCGGGACCCGGCGAGGCCGAAGCGAGCGCCACCCGCACCTGGCGTTCATGCAGTGCCGCGAGCAGTGCCGGCACCTGCGGCAGGGGCTGCAGCCGTCGGAGGCAATCGGCATGGAAGATGCGGTCGCGCGCGGCCTGTATCGCCTCGCCGTCACGCGTGCGCGCGGCGTCGTCGAGGAACGCCGACACCGGCGCGTCGCCGCCGCCGAGCTGGGCGCGGATCTCGCCGGCGGCGATCCTGTAGCCCTGCTCCGCGAACGCCTGCGACCAGGCGTCGGCGCGAAGGTCGAGGCTGTCGATCAGCGTCCCGTCGATGTCGAAGATCGCGTCCTTGAGCATGTGGTCTCCATCGCCGCGGGACGCGCCCCAACAAGGGCGGGGGCGAGGTGCAACGAAGCCGTTCCGAGGGAGTTGCACCGGCTCAGGGGAGCCCGGCGCATGAGCGATCTTCAAGGTTCGAGCGGCAACTACGTGCAGTTCCACGCCGGCGTCGAGACCGTGTCCGACGACGAGCGGGCAACGATCGACGGCATCATCGACAGCATGTGCAGCGAGAGCCGGATGGTGGCCACCCGCGAAGGCCGCGCCGTGAGGGCCTCGCACGCCAAGACCAGCGGCGTCCTGAAGGGCGTGCTGACCGTGCATGACGGGCTCGCCCCGGAGCTCCGGCAGGGATTGTTCGCCCGGCCCGGCAGCTATCCGGCGCTGGCGCGGCTGGCGCAGGGGCCCGGCGAGCATCTGGCGGACCGGGTGTCGACCCATCGCGGCCTGTCGCTGAAGCTGTTCGGCGTCGCCGGCGAGAAGCTCGACGGCCATGCCGAGGACACGCAGGATTTCGTGCTGGCGACCGGCCCGGTGTTTCCCGATCCCGACGCCGCCGGCTTCCTCAAGAGCATCAAGCAGATCGAGAAGGGCACGGACCGGCCCGAGGGCATCAAGGCCGCCGTTTCGGCGACCGCCGGCGTGCTGAACAGCGCGATCAAGGCGGTGACGGGCAGCGACGTGCCGCGGCTCGACTTCTTTGGCCATGCGCCGCTGCACCCGGTGGCGGAAAGCTACCACAGCCAGGCTGCACTCCGTTACGGCGAGCACGTCGCCAAGGTGGCCCTGTTTCCGGTGGCGCCGGAGCAGGTGGCGCTGTCCGGGCAGACGCTCGATCCGGCCGCCGACCCGGACGTGTTCCGCAATGCCACCGTCGAGTATTTCCGCCAGCATGCGGCGATCTTCGAGTTCCGCGTGCAGCTCTGCACCGACCTGCAGGCGATGCCGGTCGAGGATGCTTCCCGGCCATGGTCGGAGACCGACAGCCCGTATGTGACCGTCGCCACCCTGACCCTGCCGAGGCAGGAGGCGCTGTCGCCGGCGCGGGTGGGTTTCGTCGAGGAGGTGCTGAGCTTCCGGCCGGCGCACACCCTGGCGGCGCACCGTCCGCTGGGCTCGCTGATGCGCGCGCGGCTGCAGGTGTATCGCGCCCTGTCGGCCTTCCGGCACCAGTATAACGGCGTCGCCGAGGCGGAGCCGGCCACGCTCGAGGCCGTTCCCGACTGATCGCCCCCGACTGATCGCCCCGACTGATCGCCTACGGCCGGGGCGCCAGGCCTCGGCGCCGGCCCATCAGCGCCAAGCCCTCGGCGACGGACACGAACTCGCCGCCATCGGCGATCAGCCCGACGCCGAAGCGCTCGGCGAACAGGCGGCGCACCGCCGGCACCAGCGACGTGCCGCCGGTCAGGAACACACGGTCGATCGCGGCTGCACCCGTCGCCGACCGCATCAGCGCCAGCTCGATCGTCTCCTCCAGCCGGGCGAGGTCCGGCGCGATCCAGCTCTCGAACGCGTCCCGGGTGATGTCCTGCTCGATCCGGAAGTCGCCATGAACAAAGCGCAGGGTGGTGCGCTCGGCCGACGACAGCGCCGTCTTTGCCGCACCCACCGCGCGATACAGCGCATGGCCCTGCTGGTCCTCGATCAGCCTGAGCAGGTGACGCAGCCGCTGCGGCGCCGACGCGGTTCGCGCGACGTCCTCGATGGCCCGGATCGTCTGCGGCGCCCGCATCAGCGACAGCCGGTGCCACCTTGCCAGGCTGGTGTACCACTCGACCGGCACCGGCAGCGGCTCGCCGCCCATGATCCGGAAGGTGCTGTCCCGGCCCAGCAGCGGCGAGACCACCCGGTCGATGATCCGGCTGTCGAACTGGTCGCCGGCGATACCCACGCCGGCATGACCGAGCGGCACCACGGGATCGGACGCGCCGGGCTCGAACCGCAGCACGGAGAAGTCGCTGGTGCCGCCGCCGAAGTCGCCGACCAGCGCCGTCGCCGGCGCGTCGAGCCGCTGCATGAAGCGCCAACCCGCCGCTTCCGGCTCGAGCGCCAGCGTGACCTGGTCGAAGCCGGCGGCGACGAAGCCCGCACGCAGCCGCGCCTCGCCGAGCGCGTCGTCGGGCGCGTCGCCGGCGAAGCGGACCGGCCGGCCCACCGTCACCGGCATGCCCGCGGGATCGAGCCCGGCCGACCGCATCAGGGCCGCCAGGAACCGCGCGATCAGCATCTCCAGCGTCATCGTCTGGCCGAGCAGCCGCGTCTCGCGGAACGAGCCCTGCGCCAGATAGCTCTTCATCGACATGATCAGCCGGCTGCCGGCGGGGTCGTCGAGATAGGCCTCGATCGCCGCCTGGCCGATCGCATCCTGCAGCGACAGCCTGCCGCGCCGGTCCTCCAGCCACAGGCAAAGCAGCGTGCGGCAGGTGTCGGCATCCGCATCGTCGGCCAGGCCGAGGCGGAGCGCGCGGGTGCCGCCCTGCGCGTCGGCCAGCACCACGACGCTGTTGGTGGTGCCGAAATCGATGCCGAGCCTCACGCGGCAATGGCCTCGCGCGATGTCGCCGGCGTCCCGCCGGTTCTCAGGCGATCGCGTCCGGCTCCACCAGCGGCTCGGCCGCGACCGGCCGGCCGTGCAGGCGTGGCCGCGGCTCCATCTGCCGCCGCGTGAACTCGGATGCGATGTCGGCCAGCTCCAGGAACTGGTCGGCCTGCCGGCGCAGCTCGTCGCCGACCATCGGCGGCGTGGTGCGGATCGAGGAGATCACCGAGACCTTCACGCCCTGGCGCTGCACCGCCTCGACCAGGCGCCGGAAATCGGCGTCGCCGCTGAACAGCACCGCATGATCCATGCGTGGCGCCAGCTCGAGCATGTCGATGGCGAGCTCGACATCCATGTTGCCCTTCACCCGCCGCCGCCCGTTCTGGTCGGTGAACTCGCGCGCCGTCTTCGTCACCAGCGTGTAGCCGTTATAGGCCAGCCAGTCGGTGAGCGGCTTGAGCGGGGAGTATTCCTCGGTATCGAGCACCGCCGAGTAGTAGTAGGCGCGGACGACGTTGCACCGCGACCGGAAGAAGCCCAGCAGGTTCCTGTAGTCGACGTCGAAGCCGAGATTGCGGGATGCGGAATAAAGGTTGGCCCCGTCGATGAAGAGACAGACGCGCTCGTCCTGCCTGAAGATCATGCTGTGTCATCCCTGGTCGTGTGTCTCCCGGGAGCGCCGCTCTGTGACGGTATCTCCGTCCCGTTCGTGGCCCCGGCGATGATCCTGATCGCCATCGGCGCCAATCTCGCCGGGCCGGAGGGCTGCACACCTTATCAGCTTTGTAACGAGGCGGTAGATGCGCTGGCGGAACTTCGTGGCCTGGCCGTGGTCGGCATCTCCCGCTGGTACCGGTCGGCGCCGGTGCCGGCATCGGACCAGCCGGACTACGTGAACGGCGTGGCCCGCCTGGAAACGCGGTCGGGCGCTGCCTGCCCCGATCCCGCGACGCTGCTGGCGATGCTGCAGCGGATCGAGCGGAGGCACGGCCGCCAGCGGAGCATCGCCAACGCCGCGCGCACGCTCGATCTCGACATCGTCGCCATGGGGGAGGGCGGCGGCATGATCCGCGACCGCCCCGATCCGGTGCTGCCGCATCCGCGGGCGCACCTGCGCGCCTTTGTGCTGCTGCCGCTTCGCGACGTGGCGCCAGGATGGGTGCATCCGGTCCTCCGCACGCCCGTCGCTAGCCTGATCGCGGCGCTGCCGGCATCGGAGCTTTCCGCCGACGCGATCAGCCTGCTGCCGGCCTGATCCCGGCAGCGCTTGCTATGACAAGCCGGGACCGCTAGCTTGCCCGATCCCACATTCATTATACGGAGGATGGCCGCATGGCGCGCGTCACCGTCGAAGATTGCGTCGAACGCGTTCCCAACCGGTTCGAGCTTGTGTTGCTCGCCGCCCAGCGGGCGCGCAACCTCAGCCGGGGCGAGGACCTGACCGTCGATCGCGACAACGACAAGAATCCCGTCGTGGCGCTGCGCGAGATCGCCGCCGAGACGGTCGAGCTCGGCCGCCTGCACCAGGATCTGGTGAAGTCGCTGGCCCGTGCTCCCGAGCCCGAGCCGGCGGACGAGGAGGTGCTCGACCTGATCCCGACCGACCAGAACATCTTCGGCCTGCAGGACGTTTCGGCCGAGGAGGAGGCGGGCGCCATGGGTGCCGAGCTGTCTCCCGAGGAGCTCGAGGCGGCGATCGAGGCCGAGCTCGGCGGTCGCTCGCGCCGTTAGCGCCAGGGGATGTGGCCGGGCGCTGACGACAGGACCGGCGTTCCCGGCAGATCCGTGCCGGCGCTGCGGGCGCCGGACGGGCCGGTCATGGCTGCGAAGGCCGGACCGCCACCATCCCCCGCCGCCGACCGTGTCATCAGCTGTGCCGGCCTGATTCGCCGCGTTCGCGCCTACGACCCGGCTGCCGACACCGACGCGATCGAGCGCGCCTTCGAGATCGCCCGGGTCGCGCATGCCGAGCAGAAGCGCGACAACGGCGAGCCCTACATCACCCATCCGCTCGCGGTCGCCGGCATCCTGGCCGGCTTCCGGCTCGACGTCGCCAGCATCTGCACCGGCCTGCTGCACGACACCATCGAGGATACCGGGCTGAAGCTGCCGCAGCTCGAGGCGCAGTTCGGCGCCACGGTGGCGGGCCTCGTCGACGGCGTCACCAAGCTGACCCGGCTCGAGCTGCAGTCCGACCGCACCAAGCAGGCGGAGAACTTCCGCAAGCTGGTGCTGGCGATGAGCCGCGACATCCGCGTGCTGATCGTCAAGCTCGCCGACCGGCTGCACAACATGCGCACGCTGCACTACGTGGAGAAGCCCGAGCGCCGGCAGCGGATCGCTGCCGAGACCATGGACATCTATGCGCCGCTGGCCGGCCGCATCGGCATGGACAAGGTCAAGACCGAGCTGCAGAACCTGTCCTTCATCGAGCTCGAGCCCGAGCACAACGCGACCATCCACGCCCGGCTGAACTACCTGCGCGGCCAGGGCGCGGACGTGATCGAGCAGGTGCGGCGCGAGCTCACCCGGCTGTGCGCCGATGCCGGCGTGCCGGCGCCCGAGGTCACCGGGCGCGAGAAGTCGCCCTTCTCCATCTGGGAGAAGATGCAGAAGCGCAACGTCGCCTTCGAGCAGCTCTCGGACATCATGGCCTTCCGCATCCTGGTACCCAGCCGGGAGAGCTGCTACGTGGCGCTCGGCGCGGTGCATGCCGCCTATCCGGTGATCGCCGGGCGCTTCAAGGACTACATCTCCACCCCCAAGGCGAACGGCTACCAGAGCCTGCATACCGGCGTGACGCTGCGCCAGCCGCGCAACCAGAAGATCGAGGTGCAGATCCGCACCGCCGACATGCACGACGTGGCCGAGAACGGCGTCGCCGCGCACTGGTCCTACAAGGGGCTCGCGGAAGGGCTCGACTCCGGGCCGATCAAGCGGCCGCGCTGGGTGCAGGACCTGCTGGAGATCCTGGAGAACTCGTCCGCGCCCGACGAATTCCTGGAGAACACCAAGCTCGAGCTCTACCAGGACCAGGTGTTCTGCTTCAGCCCGAAGGGCCAGCTGATCCCGCTGCCGCGCGGCGCCACCCCGGTCGACTTCGCTTATGCCGTGCACAGCCAGATCGGCGATGCCTGCGTCGGCGCCAAGGTGAATGGCCGGCTGATGCCGCTGCGCCACGAGCTTCAGAACGGCGACCAGGTCGAGATCATGACCGCGCGCGGCGGCACCCCGTCGCCGGCCTGGGAGCGCTTCGTCGTCACCGGCAAGGCGCGCGCCCGGATCCGCCGGCACGTCGCTGCCCAGCAGCGCGAGACCCATCTCGATGCCGGCCGCGCGTCGCTGGCCAAGGCGTTCCGCCAGGAAGGCGTCGACGGTTCGGAGAAGGTTCTCGAAGGCGCGCTCAAGGGGCTGAAGCAGGCCAGCCTGGCCGATCTCTTTGTTGCCGTCGGCAACGGCAATCTCGGCCCCAAGGAGGTCGTGCAGGCGACCTACCCGGACCTGCGCCGCACCGCACGCGGTCCGCGCATGATCCCGAGCCTGCCGCCGCGCACCGCACCGCGTCCGGGCAGCTCGGGGGCGGCCGGGATGTCGCTGGTCGGGCTGGGGGCCGGGGTGGTCAAGCACTTCGCCGGCTGCTGCCACCCGCTGCCCGGCGACCGCATCGTCGGCATCGTCGCCACCGGCAAGGGAATCACCGTGCATACCGCCGGCTGCCAGACGCTGGAAAGCTTCGCCGCCACCCCGGAGCGGTTCCTCGACATCGACTGGGACTACGACTCGATCAGCCGCGGCCTCAGTGCCGAGACCCATGTCGGCCGCATCAGCGTGATCGCCGCCAACGAGCCGTCGGTGCTGGCGACGCTCACCAACGCGGTGTCGCGCCAGGATGGCAGCGTGGTGAACCTCAAGATCGTCAACCGGCAGCTCGACGTCATGGAGATCCTGGTCGACGTGGAGGTGCGCGACCAGCGTCACCTGTATGCGATCGTGGCAGGGCTGCGCTCGGCAGGCGGCGTGACCCAGGTCGAGCGCGCCAAGGCCTGAAGGGGTGACCGCGTGTCGATGATGATCGGGCTCGGCTCGGACCTGTGCGACATCCGCCGGATCGAGCAGGTGATGCAGCGGCACGGCGAGCGCTTCGTCGCGCGCTGCTTCACCGCGGTGGAGCGTGCCAAGGCGGACCGGCGCGCCGAGGGGCTGCGGGCCGCCACCTATGCCAAGCGCTGGGCGGCCAAGGAGGCCTGCGCCAAGGCGCTCGGCACCGGCTTCTCGCAGGGCGTGTTCCACAGCGACATGGGGGTGGTGAACCTGCCGGGCGGACAGCCGACCCTGTGCCTCACCGGGGGGGCACTTGCCCGCCTGCGCCAGCTGACCCCGGTGGGCCATCAGCCGAGCCTGCTGCTGACCCTCACCGACGAGCCGCCCTATGCCTTCGCCCAGGTGCTGATCCAGGCGACGCCGGAAGGCGGCCCGCACGGCTGAGGCGCTTGCGCTTGACAGGACAGACCCGCGCCGGCTTCATCCGGCTCGTTTCGGGCCCGAGCGCCGAAGATCACCTCGCCGCTCCGGCGTCTCCTCGGATACGGCCCAGACCGGACGCAGCCCCCATCATGAGCCGACACAGAAACGCCTCCCGTCGCGGCAGCGCACGCAATGCCGGCAGCGCCGCCGGCGGCATCGCCGAGACGATCCGCACCATCGTCTACGCGCTGCTGATCGCGGTCGTGGTGCGGACCTTCGCCTTCGAGCCGTTCAACATCCCGTCCGGCTCGATGATCCCGACGCTGCTGGTCGGCGACTACCTGTTCGTGTCCAAGCCGTCCTATGGCTATTCCCGCTTCTCGCTGCCCTGGTCGCCGGACCTGTTTTCCGGCCGCATCCTGTATTCGGCCCCGCATCGCGGCGACGTGGCGGTGTTCCGCTACACCCGCGACACCTCCATCGACTACATCAAGCGCATCGTCGGGCTGCCGGGCGATCATGTGCAGGTGCGCGACGGCCAGCTCTACCTGAACGGCGTGCTGGTGCCGCGCACGGACGAAAGCGACTTCGTGGCCACCGACGAGCAGCGCCGCCAGCTGCAGGGCCGGCTGTTCACCGAGACCCTGCCGGGCAGCGGCGGCCATGCCGACGTCGCGCACAAGATCCTGCGCCTGACCGACGAGGGCCAGCAGAACAACACGCCCGAATACGTGGTGCCGCCCGGCTATTTCTTCGCCATGGGCGACAATCGCGACGACAGCGCCGACAGCCGCTTCATGGACGATCTCGGCTATGTGCCGATCGAGAACCTGGTCGGCCGGGCCGAGGTGATCTTCTTCTCGTTCGATGCCAGCCATCCGGCATGGCAATTCTGGGAATGGCCGGCCGAGATACGCTGGAGCCGCCTGCTGCGGTGGGTGCGGTGAGCCACATGGGCGGCGTTTCCGATCCGGCCCCGTCCGCTGCCGCCGTGGCGCGTGCGGACGGCATGGCGAGCGTTGAGGCGACCGTCGGCTGGCGCTTCCGCAAGCCCGCCTTGCTGCGCGAGGCGCTGACGCACCGCTCGGCGGCGCACGAGGCGCAGACCGATGCTGCCGTCGCCGCCGGCGGCCGCAGGGGCAGGCGGCCGGCGCACAAGGGCGTCGGCTCCAACGAGCGGCTGGAGTTCATCGGCGACCGCGTGCTGGGACTGCTGATGGCGGAGTGGCTGATCGCCCGCTTTCCCGACGAGCAGGAAGGCAAGCTCGGCCCCCGCCTGGCGCAGCTGGTGTCGCGGCCGGTGCTGGCGCAGATCGCGATCGAGCTCGGGTTCCGCGACGCGCTCGAGGTGGCGCCGCACGAGGAGCGCGCCGGCATCCGCGACGCCGCCAACGTGCTGGCCGACTCCGTCGAGGCGGTTCTGGGCGCGGTCTATCTCGATGGCGGCCTGGAGCCGGCGCGCCGCTTCGTGCAGGCGGCCTGGAACGGCGTCATGGCCGGCCAGGCGCTGCCGCCCAAGGACGCCAAGACCGCCCTGCAGGAATGGCTGCTGGCGCGCGGCCTGGCCCTGCCGGAGTACGTGGTGGAGTCGGCCGACGGCCCGTCGCACGCGCCGCGCTTCGTCATCCGGGTCGCGGCCGCGGGCCGGTCGGCCACCGGCGAGGCTGGCGCCAAGCGCGCCGCCGAAAGCCTCGCCGCCGGCGCGCTGCTGAGGCAGCTGTCGTGAGCGGCCAGCCGGCGGGCGGGAGTGCCGCCCTGCGGTGCGGGTTCGTGGCCATCGTCGGCGCGCCGAACGCCGGCAAGTCGACGCTGCTGAACAAGCTCACCGGCGCCAAGCTGTCGATCGTCAGCCCCAAGGCGCAGACCACCCGCTTTCGGGTGCTGGGCATCCTGATGCGCCGGATCGCCGGGGTCAGCGCGCAGATCCTGCTGGTCGACACGCCCGGCATCTTCAAGCCCCGTCGCAAGCTCGACCGCGCCATGGTGGCCGCCGCCTGGACCGGGGCCGAGGATGCCGACATCACCCTGCTGCTGGTCGACAGCCAGAAGGGCCTGACCGACGGGGTGCGCGCCATCGCCGACCGGCTGCGCACCACGCGCCGCCGCACCTGGCTGGTGCTCAACAAGACCGACGCGGTGGAGCGCGGCCAGCTGCTGCCGCTGACGCAGGCCATGGCCGGGCTGGTCGAGTTCGAGCACGTCTACATGGTCAGCGCGCGCAAGGGCGAGGGGCTCGACGACCTGCTGGACGCGCTGGCGATGGCGCTGCCCGCAAGCCCGTTCCTGTATCCCGAGGACGACCTCACCGACCTGCCCGACCGGCTGCTGGCGGCCGAGCTGGTGCGCGAGCAGATCTTCCTGCAGACCCAGGAGGAGATCCCGTACGCCTGCACCGCCGAGACCGAGAGCTTTCAGGAGAAGCCTGACGGCTCGGTCAGGATCGAGGTCACGATCTATGTCTCGCGCGCCGGCCACAAGGCGATCCTGATCGGCGAGAAGGGCAGCCGCATCCGCGAGATCGGCGAGAAGGCCCGTCACGGGCTGGCCTCGCTGCTGGAGCGGCCCTGCCACCTGTTCCTCAACGTCAAGGAACGCGCCGGATGGGACGAGGAGGGGGCCCGGCTGCGCGCGATCGGGCTGGACAACCTGGACTGATCGGCCGTCCGGCCCGGACCATCGGCGCTTGTAGGCGGAACGACCGCGGATTATGAGGAGCGCGCCGTTCGCGACGGTGCAGCGCCAGCCCGTGAGGATCGATGACCGGACCGTCCGCAGACCCCCAGCCTGAGACCCAGGCGCCGCCGCTTTACCGCCGCGTGCTGCTGAAGGTCTCCGGCGAGGCGCTGATGGGCAAGGGCAGCTTCGGACTGGATCCCGAGACCGTGGCCGCCATCGCCGCCGACGTCGCCAGCGTGCATGCCATGGGCGTCGAGGTCGGGCTGGTGATCGGCGGCGGCAACATCTTCCGCGGCATCGCCGCCGCCGCCCGCGGCATGGAACGCGCCCAGGGCGACTATGCCGGCATGCTGGCCACCGTCATCAACGCGCTGATGATGCAGAACGCGCTGGAAAACTGCCATGTCGACACCCGGGTGATGTCGGCGATCCAGATGTCGAGCATCGCCGAGCCCTACATCCGCAGGCGGGCGGTGCGCCACATGGAGAAGGGCCGGGTGGTGATCTTCGCCGCCGGCACCGGCAACCCGTTCTTCACCACCGACACCGCAGCCGCCCTGAGGGCTGCCGAGATGGACTGCAACGCGCTGTTCAAGGGCACCCAGGTGGACGGGGTGTACTCCGCCGATCCGCGCAAGGACCCGGACGCGACGCGCTACGACGAGCTGTCCTACATGGACGTGCTGTCGCAGGACCTGAACGTGATGGACGCGTCCGCGATCAGCCTGTCGCGCGAAAACAACATGCCGATCATCGTCTTCAACATCCACGCGCCCGGCGCCTTCGCGCGGGTGCTGCGCGGCGAGGGCCGCTTCACGCGGATCGTCGATCCGTCCTGACCGGAGCCCGTGCCGGCCGTCCCCGGGATGGGGCGCCTGACACACGACACGATCGCGGCCGCGACCCGGCTGCCGAGGGAGACGTCACCGTGGCCGAGCTGAACACCCTGAAAGAGGATCTCACGCGTCGCATGGACAGCGCGCTCGAGACCCTGCGTCGCGACTTCGCGGGCCTGCGCAGCGGCCGCGCCAGCCCGGCGCTGCTGGAGCCGGTGCGCGTCGAGGCCTATGGCGGCGAGGTGCCGATCACCCAGGTCGCCACCATCGCGGTGCCGGAAGCGCGGATGATCACGGTGCAGGTCTGGGACCGCACGCTGGTGGGCGCCGTCGAGCGCGCGGTGCGCGATGCCGGCCTCGGCCTCAACCCGGCCGCCGACGGCCAGATCGTGCGGGTGCCGATCCCGCTGCTGACCGCAGAACGCCGCGTCGAGCTGGCCAAGGCCGCCGGGCGCTATGCCGAGAATGCCAAGATCTCGATCCGCGGCGTGCGTCGCGACGGCATGGACCAGACCAAGGGCTTCGAGAAGAAGGGCGACATCAGCGAGGACGACGTCAAGGACTGGTCCGACGCGGTGCAGAAGCTGACGGATTCCTACGTCAAGCGGATCGACGAGAACCTCGCGGAGAAGGACCGCGAGATCAAGCAGGTCTGAGCAGACCTTGGCCGATCCCGGAGCTGCCCTGCCTGATCCCGAGCCGCCTGCCGCGCCGCGCGTCGTCGTGCCGACGGCGGCCCGGCCCGGCCCGGGCCATCCCGAGCACGTCGCCGTCATCATGGACGGCAACGGCCGCTGGGCGGCGGCCCGCCGGCTGCCGCGGGTCGCCGGCCATCGCGCCGGCGCGCAGGCGGTGCGTCGCTGCATCAAGGCGGCAATGGAGAACAAGGTCCGCTGGCTGACGCTGTATGCGTTCTCCAGCGAGAACTGGCGCCGTCCGGCCGACGAGGTCACCGACCTCACCGGGCTGCTGCGCCATTACCTGCGCAGCGAGATCGCCGAGCTGCATCGCGAGGGCGTCTGCGTGCGCGTCATCGGCGAGCGCGAGCGCTTCGGCCTGGAGGTGCGCGCCGAGCTCGACGCGGCCGAGCGCCTGACCGCCGGCAACAGCCGCCTGACGCTGGTGGTGGCGCTGTCCTATGGCGCACGCGCCGAGATCCTGCAGGCGGCGGTGCGGATCGCCGAGGCGGCAAAAGCCGGCACGCTGGATCCGGCGACCCTCGGCGAGGCCGGCTTCGCGCGCTTCCTGTCCACCGCAGACATCCCCGACCCCGACCTGGTGATCCGCACCAGCGGCGAATGCCGGCTGTCCAACTTCCTGTTGTGGCAGTCGGCCTATGCCGAGCTCGTCTTTCTCGACGTGCTGTGGCCGGATTTTGACAGCCGGCACTTCGCCGACGCGCTGGCGGCCTTCAACCGGCGCGAGCGCCGCTTCGGGGCTCGCCCTGGCTGAAGCGACGCCCGCCGAGGCCGCCCCCGGTTCCCCCATGGCCGCAGCCGGCGCCGCGAGCTGGCGCGACCTCCGGCTGCGCCTGCTGTCTGCGTGCCTGCTGGCGCCGATCGGGCTGTTCTGCGTCTGGTTCGGCGGCTGGCTGTTCCTGGTTCTGGTGGCGGCAGGGCTGGTCGGGATGGGTGCCGAATGGGCGGCGCTGCTGCGTCACCCGGCGGCCAGCCTGCGCGGGCTGGTGCTGCTGGCCTGGCCGGTGATCGCCTGTGCGGCTGCCCTGCTGACCGGGCGCTGGAACGAGGCGATCCTGATGCTGCTGGCGCCGCTGGCGGTGGGGCCGGCGGTGGCGGCAGGCACGGTGTCGATCGGGCTCGCGGGCCTGGCCCTGCTCTGGCTGCGCTTCATCGCCGGAAGCGACTGGGGCGGGGTGCTGTTCGTGATCCTGGTGGTGTGGTCGAGCGACAGCCTCGCCTATCTGGCGGGTCGTGCGGTCGGCGGGCCCAAGCTGGCGCCGCGCATCTCGCCCGGCAAGACTTGGTCCGGCTCGGTCGGCGGCCTGCTCGGCGCCATGCTGGCGGGGGCGGCGCTGGCGCTGCTGCTGCCGGCACCACCCGGCACCGGGCACGCCGTATCGGCCGCGCGCGGGCTCGGCGCCGGCCTGCTGCTGGGGCTGGTGTCTCAGGCCGGCGACCTGGCGGAGAGCGCCTTCAAGCGACGCAGCGGCGTCAAGGACTCCGGCAGGCTGATCCCGGGCCATGGCGGGCTGCTCGACCGGTTCGACGGGCTCCTCGCCGCAGCACCCCTGGCGGCGCTGCTGTCGCTGGGCGCGCCGGCCGGCGCCGGCTTCTGGTACGTATCGAGCCTGCCCGCCTATGACGACCTGACCACCGGCCGGTCGCTGCCCGGGTTCGCAGACTTCTCCACCCAAGGGATGAGCCGTCGATGAAGAGCGTGACCATTCTCGGCAGCACCGGCAGCATCGGCGCCAGTACCGTCGACCTGCTGCTGCAGGCGCCGGAGCGCTACCGGGTCGCGGTGCTCGTCGGCGGCCGCAATGCCGCCAGGCTCGCCGAGCAGGCGCTGGCGCTGCGGGCCGGGCATGCGGTCATCGCCGACGAGGCGGGCCATGCCGAGCTGCGCGCGCGCCTGGCCGGCAGCGGCGTGCGCGTGTCCGCCGGACGGCAGGCGGTCTGCGACGCGGCGGGCGAGCCGGTCGACTGGACGATGGCGGCCATCACGGGCGCTGCCGGGCTTGCGCCGACGCTGGAGGCCATCAAGGGCGGCCGGGCGGTGGCGCTGGCCAACAAGGAGGCGCTGGTCTGCGCCGGCGACGTGATGCTGCGAGCGGTGCGCCATGCCGGCGCGACGCTGCTGCCGGTCGATTCCGAGCACAACGCCATCTTCCAGGCGATGGCCGACAAGCAGGCCGATCAGGTCGAGAAGATCGTGCTGACCGCGTCAGGCGGCCCGTTCCGCACGGCGTCGCTGGAGGAGATGGAGCGCGCTTGCCCGGAGGCGGCGCTGCGCCATCCGGTCTGGTCGATGGGGGCCAAGATCAGCATCGACTCCGCCAGCCTGTTCAACAAGGGTCTCGAGGTGATCGAGGCCGCCCGGATCTTCGACCTGCCGGGCGAGCGCATCGAGGTGCTGGTGCATCCGCAGTCGGTGGTGCACGGCATGGTGCAGTATGCCGACGGCAGCCTGCTGGCGCAGCTCGGCTGCCCGGACATGCGGATCCCGATCGCGCACACGCTCGCCTGGCCGGCGCGCATGGCGACCAACAGCCCGCGGCTCGATCTGGCGAAGATCGCGCAGCTCAGCTTCGAGGCGCCCGATCCGGTGCGCTTCCCCGCCCTGCGGCTGGCGCGCGCGGCGCTGGCGGCAGGCGGTGCGGCGCCGGCGATCCTGTCGGCCGCCAACGAGATCGCCGTGCAGGCCTTCCTGGATCGCCGGATCGGCTTTCTCGACATCGCCCGCCTGGTCGAGGCGGTGCTGGACCGGATCGGGACGCAGGACGCCGATAGCCTCGAAGCCGTGCTATACTGGGATCTGGAGGCCCGCCGGCAGGCCGCCCTGCACGCCGCATCCCGCGCCGCCTGAGTTCAGACCGGAGACCGCCTCCACCATGCTTCCAGATTTCCTGCGGACGATCCTCGCGGCTGCCCTGGTGCTGGGCGTGCTGGTGTTCGTGCACGAGCTCGGCCACTACCTCGCGGCGCGCTGGCGCGGCGTGCATGTGGAGGTGTTCTCGATCGGCTTCGGCAAGCCGCTCGCGCGCTGGCGGGACAAGGTCGGCACCGAATGGCGGCTGTCGATCCTGCCGATCGGCGGCTACGTGCTGATGCACGGCATCGAGGGGGAGGATGCGACCCCGGAAGCCAAGGCGGCCTGGAAGCGCGGCCAGACCTTCCACGACAAGACCGTGCTGTCGCGGGCGATCGTGATCGCGGCCGGCCCGGTCTTCAACTTCCTGCTGGCCATCCTGCTGTTCGCCGCCGTGTTCGCGACCGCCGGCAAGCCTGCCGATCCGGCCGATCTTGCGGCCGTGCGTCCGGTGGTCGGCGGGATCATCGAGGCGAGCCCGGCGCAGCGCGCCGGCCTGAAGCCCGGCGACCGCATCGAGGCGGTGGACGGCGTCGCGATCCCCAACTTCGCCAACCTGCAGCGGCTGGTCGGCGCCAGCCCCGGGCGTCAGGTGCGGCTGACGATCGAGCGCGACGGCAAGCCGGTGGAGCTTCCGGTCACGCTGGGCTCGGTGGTGGCAGGCGGGCTGACCACGGGCCAGCTCGGCGTCATGGCGCAGCTGCCGCCGCCGAAGCGCGTCGATCCGGTGCATGCGCTCACCGCCGCGGTGCGCACCACCGCGATCGTCATGGTGAGCTGGGTGGCCGGCCTGTGGCAGATGATCACCGGCCACGTCGCCGCCTCGCAGCTCGGCGGCACGCTGCGGATCGCGCAGATGTCGGGGCAGTTCGCCGCCGCCGGACCTGCCAGCCTGGTGACCTTCATGGCCATCCTGTCAATCAATCTCGGGCTGGTGAACCTGTTGCCGGTGCCGATCCTGGATGGCGGCCGGCTGGTGTTCTACGCGATCGAGGCGCTGCGCGGCCGGCCGGTCTCGCGCGGGGTGCAGGAATACGGCTTCCGGGCCGGGTTCGCGCTGATCGCCGGGATCTTCCTGTTCGCCACCATCAACGACCTGAGCCAGTTCGGCCTGTTCGACTGGCTGCGCCACGTGATCGGCTGACGGGCGAAGGCCGGGGGCGGCGGCGCCGGCTTGCGCTGTCGCCTGATATTCGGGTAGCTCGGCGCCAGCGGGCGCTGCCTCCCGATCTCGTGTGCCGGCGGCGCTGCCGGCAGGCAAGCGGGTGCGATGCAAGCGAGCGGCAATCCCCGCTTGGGGGGAAACCGGTTCTGGGGGATGGGTCGTCTTGTCCGGTAAACGTTCTGCTCTGCTCGCTTCGGCCTGCCTGCTTCCCTTCGCCACCGACGCTCGCGCCCAGCCCGCCGAGCCGACGCCTCCGCACGACACGCACCGTTCGGCTGCGCACGGGCGTCACCGTCCGCCC
>CAXTZG010000020.1:25665-29477 GCA_964248625.1 uncultured Acetobacteraceae bacterium
GGCGGCGCGCAGACCGTCGCCACGGGCGGCACGATCCAGTCGATCAGGGTGCAGGGCAATGCCCGCATCGAGACCGGCACCATTCTGTCCTATCTGGTGGTGCGGGCGGGCGAGCCGTTCAACCAGGAGGAGCTCGATCGCAGCCTGAAGACGCTTTATGCGACCGGGCTGTTCCGCGACGTCACCCTGCATCGCGATGGCAGCACGCTGCTGGTGACGGTGGCCGAGAACCCGATCGTCAACCGCATCTCCTTTGAAGGCAACGATGCCGCCAAGGACGACGACCTGCGCAAGGAGATCGAGCTGCGGGCACGCGCGGTCTACACCTCGGAGATGGCCAGCCGCGACCGGCAGAAGATCCTCGATCTGTATGCCCAGAAGGGCCGCTACGCCGTCACCGTGACGCCGCAGATCATCCGCCTGTCGCACAACCGGGTGGACGTGATCTTCCAGATCACCGAAGGCGAGCTGACGCTGATCCGCAAGATCAGCTTTGTCGGCAACAAGGCGTTCGGCGAGGCGCGGCTGGCGCAGGTGATCACCTCGAAGGAGACCGCCTGGTATCGGTTCTTCTCGTCGTCGGACGAATACAATCCCGACCGCGTCAAGTACGACAGCGAGCTGCTGCGGCGCTTCTATCTGCGCAACGGCTATGTCGACTTCACCGTGACCGACGCCACCGCCGAGCTGTCGCCCGACCGCAAGGCGTTCCTGATCACCTTCACCATCGACGAGGGCCCGCGCTACCGCATCGGCCATATCGAGGTGAAGTCCACCCTGCGCCACGTGAGTTCGGAAAGCCTGCGCCCGCAGATCAAGCTCTACGAGCACCAGTGGTATGACGGCGACGACATCCAGCATGTGGCGGAAGGGCTGCAGGCCGAGCTGCAGTCGAGCGGCAATCCGTTCGCCTCGGTGAAGCCGGAGATCGCCCGCAACACCGACAACCATACCGTCGACCTGCTGTTCGACGTCAGCGACGGGCCGCGGGTCTATGTCGACCGCATCGACATCAACGGCAACACCATCACCCAGGACCGGGTGATCCGCAGGCAGTTCGACTTTGCCGAGGGCGATCCGTTCACGCCCACGCAGCAACGCCGCACCAAGCAGAGCCTGCAGGATCTCGGCTTCTTCAACTCCGTCAACGTCGAGACCGCACCCGGCTCGGCGCCCGACCGCGTCAACGTCAACGCCGCCATCACCGAGAAGCCGACCGGCCAGATCACCCTGGGCGGCGGCTATTCGACCGATGCCGGCGTGCTGGCCAATGCCGGCCTGCGGCAATCGAACCTGGTCGGCACCGGCATCGATGCCAGCCTGACCGGCACCATCGCCCAGTACGAGAACCAGGTGGACCTGTCGGTCACCGACCCGTATTTCCTTGGCCGCAACATGGTCGCCGGCATCGACCTGTTCAACATTCAGACCGAGGGCAACAGCTCGAGCGTCCAGAACTACTACGAGACCCGCCTCGGCGGCACGGCGCGCATCGGCTACGCCTTCAACCGCTATCTGTCGCAGTCCTGGAACTACTCGATCATCCATCGCCGGGTGACCGACGTTTACACCGGCGCCAGCCTCTACGTGCAGTCCGAGCACGGCAGCTCGCTGCTGTCGCAGATCGGCACCACGCTCGCCTATGACCGCCGCGACAGCCGCGTGGCGCCGCATTCGGGCTATGTCGTCACCATCGGCGTCGATGTGGCAGGCCTCGGCGGCAACGAGAAGTACGTCCGCAGCAAGATCGACGGCTCCTACTACATCCCGCTGGACTATTTCACCGGCAACCACGACTGGACGATCTCGCTGCGGGCCGGTGCCGGCTATCTCGCCGACTACGGCAACGGGCGGCAGGACATCGTCGACAACTTCTACCTCGGCGGCGACAACCTGCGCGGCTTCTACGACGGCGGCGTCGGTCCCTATTCGAAGCCGACCAACGCCTTTCCGGCGGCCGACGCGCTCGGCGGCCGCTTCATCTACACGCAGTCGAGCCAGCTCAACTTCCCGCTGCCGCTTTCGCCCGATCTGGGGCTGTCCGGCCGCTACTTCGTCGATGTGGGCGGCCTGTCCGGCTCGCGCGTGCTCACGACCGCGTTCCCGGCCGGATCCAGCCAGCAGATCCTCGGCAACAACCTGCGGCCACGCGTCGGCACCGGCGTCGGCGTGTCCTGGAAGAGCCCGTTCGGCCTGATCAACGTCGACCTGGGCATCCCCGTGGTGAAGCAGCCCAGCGACAAGCAGCAGGTCTTCCGCTTCGGCTTCGGCTCCCAATTCTGAGGTGATGATGTCTCGTTCTACCGGCGTCCTGCTGCTTGCGGGCGTCCTTCTCGCGCCAGCGCCCTTCGCCCTGGTTTCCGCCGCCCACGCCCAGCAGGGCTGGTTCGTGCCCAAGGGCGCCCAGCCTGCCGACGCCCCCGCGAGCACCCGGCATCATGCCGCGGCAGCGCAGCCCCAGCCCCGTCCGGTGCCGATCGCGGCACCGCCCATGGACGACCAGCCCGAGCAGCAGCAGCAGCCGCAGGGACCCCAGGTCCAGCCGGTGCTGCCGCTGCCGCCGATCCCGGCGCTGTCTGAGCTGCCCAAGGGTCTGGCGCCGCCGCCCGCGATCTTCGGCATCATCAGCGTGCCGGACGTGATGCGGCAATCCTCGGCCGCCCAGCAGGTCGAGAAGATACTGGGCGCGCGCCGCGACAAGCTGAACCAGGAGGCGCAGAAGGAGCAGGCGAGCTGGCGCGAGATCCAGCAGCAGATCCAGGCCGGCGCCAAGACCATGAGCCAGGAGCAGGTGCAGGCTAAGGTCCGTGCCCTGCAGACCCGGGTGCAGACCGCGCAAAAGGATTTCCGCAACCGCAACCGCGTGATCCAGGAAGCGGCCCAGGTGGCGATCGGCCAGATCGAGCGCGAGCTGATCCAGGTGATCAAGCAGGTGTCGGCTTCGCACAACATGAACTTCGTGCTGCACCGCGAGCAGGTGGCGCTGAACATGCCGGAGTTCGACATCACGCCCCAGGTGGTGAACCAGCTCAACTCGACGCTGCCGTCGGTGTTCGTCCCGGCCGACGGCGTCGATCCCGAGGTGCTGGTCAGGAGCGGCACCTATCCGACCACGGCCAATCCCGGCCCGGAGCCGGCGCCGCCGCCGGTCGCAACACCGGTCGCCACCGCGGCCGCCCCAAAGAAGTGACGTGGCGGCGACGTCGCCCGGAGTGATGCCGGATCAGATGACCGGTCCGGGCGACGGCCGCTTCTTCGCCCGGACCGGCCCGCATCCGCTGTCGCATCTGGCCGGGCGGATCGGCATCGCCCCTCCGTCCGGCTCGGCGGATGCCGCCTTCGTCGGCGTGGCTCCGCTGCAGGCGGCGTCGCAGAACCAGGTCAGCTTCCTCGACAACCGCCGCTACCTGAAGCAGCTTGCGGCCACCCGGGCCGGCGCGGTGATCGTTTCCCCGGCTTTCGCCGACAAGGTGCCGGCCGGCAGCACCGCTCTGGTCACGCCCGATCCCTATCTCGCCTGGGCCGCGATCGCCGCCCTGTTCCATCCGGCCGAGGCTGCGGTGCCCGGCATCCATCCGGCTGCCGTGGTGGAGCCTGGTGCGGCGATCGATCCGTCCGCCGAGATCGGGCCGTTCGCCTGGGTGGGTGCCGGCAGCAGCATCGGCGCCCGGACCCGGATCGCCAGCCACGCGTCGGTGGGTGCCGGAGTCGTGGTCGGCAGCGACTGTCGGATCGCCAGCCATGTCAGCCTGAGCCATGCCATCCTGGGCGACCGGGTGACGGTGTTCCCGGGGGCGCGGATCGGTCAGGAA
>CAXTZG010000020.1:29487-36413 GCA_964248625.1 uncultured Acetobacteraceae bacterium
CTTTGGTTTCGCCGTCGGGGCGGGCGGCTTCGTCACCGTGCCGCAGCTCGGCCGCGTGCTGATCGGCGACGACGTCGAGATCGGCGCCAACGCCGCGATCGATCGCGGCTCGGCGCAGGACACGGTGATCGGCGCCGGCTCCCGGCTCGACAACCTGGTGCAGATCGGGCACAACGTGCGCCTCGGTCGGTGCTGCATCGTGGTATCGCAGGCGGGGATCTCCGGATCGACGGAACTCGAGGATTTTGTGACGATTGCGGCGCAGGCCGGCCTGATCGGCCATATCCGGATCGGACGAAAGGCCAGGGTCGGCGCGCAGTGCGGCGTGATGTCGGATGTGGATGCGGGCGCCGACGTGATCGGCAGCCCGGCGATGCCGTTTCGGGAGTTCTTCCGCAACGTGGCGGCACTCAGGCGGCTGGCGAAGCGGCCCGTCTCGGTCGCCGGCGACGAAGCGGCGGGTTGAGGGAAGAAGGGTTCAACCCTGATGGACGGAACGACACCCAACGAGTCACCGGCAGCCCATGACGCGGACACGGCCGGTGCTGGCGTCGTGCAGGCGATGCACAGCGACGGCGTCGGCCGGACCGTCGACATCCTGCAGATCATGGCGGCCATCCCGCACCGCTATCCCTTCCTGATGATCGACCGCATGGTCGAGGTGGTGACCGGCGCGTCCGCCATCGGCATCAAGAACGTGACGGTCAACGAGCCGTTCTTCCAGGGCCACTTCCCGGCCAAGCCGGTGATGCCTGGCGTGCTGATCATCGAGGCGATGGCGCAGACGGCGGCAGCTTTGGTGGTGCTGACGCTCGGCGACGGCTTCGAAGGCAAGCTGGTCTATTTCATGACCATCGAGAATGCCAAGTTCCGGCGCCCGGTGGTCCCGGGCGACCAGTTGCGCATCCACGTCGTCAAGGAGCGGCAGCGCGGCAATGTCTACAAGTTCCGCGGCATCGCCCGGGTGGACGGCGTTTCGGTGGCCGAGGCCACCTACAGCGCGATGATCATGGGCTGACCGGCCGCACCGGCGCTGCCGGTGCGACAAGGCAGGTAACATGTCGTGTGTTGGCGGCGGGCCATGGCGCGGCCTAGCGTCCAGGTGCCGGGCTCCGCGCCCTGGGGCTGGACAAGTCGGAGTTTCGAGATCCATGGCGGCTGACCTCGCCGGGCTGAAGCAGGCCGGGCGCACGCAGGATTCCCTCGCATCCGGTTCCTCGGCGATCCATCCGAACGCGCTGGTGGCGCCCGGGGCCACGATCGGCGAGGGCGTCCGGATCGGCCCGTGGTGCAGCATCGGGCCGGACGTGGTGCTGGAGGATCAGGTGCAGCTGATCTCGCACGTCGTGGTCGACGGCCACACGCGGATCGGCGCCGGCTGCCAGCTCTATCCGTTCTGCACCGTGGGGCTCGCGCCGCAGGACCTGAAGTATCGCGGCGAGCCCACCCGGTGCGTGGTCGGGCCGCGCACGGTGATCCGGGAGAACGTCACCATCCATCGCGGCACCGCCGCCGGCGGCGGCCTGACCCGGATCGGCGCCGACTGCCTGATCATGGCCAACGCGCACGTGGCGCACGACTGTGCCCTCGGCGACCGCGTCATCATCGTCAACAACGTGGTCATGGGCGGTCATGTCGAGATCGCCGACGATGCGCGGGTGATGGGGTCGGCGGCACTGCACCAGTTCGTCCGCATCGGCCGTGCCGCCATGGTCGGCGGCGTGTGCGGTGTCGAGAGCGACGTGATCCCCTATGGCAGCGTGCTCGGCAACCGCGCCCGGCTGGTCGGGCTGCACTGGATCTGGCTGCGTCGTCACGGCGTGAGCCACGCCGACATGCACCGCCTGCGCCGCGCCTTCCGGCTGCTCTACCCGATCGACCCGGCCGGCCTGCCGGTGTTCGAGCAGCGCCTGGCGCAGGTGCGCGCCGAGCATGGCGACGATCCCCGCGTGGCCGAGATCCTCGCTTTTCTCGACGCCCCGAGCCGGCGCGGCATGGTCCGGGTCGCGGCCCGCGGGGCTGGCGAGGAGACGGACGGCGTGTGACCGCGCCGCTGTCTTCCCCGGTCGGGCGCGCAGGCACGCTCGGCATCCTGGCCGGCGGCGGACCGCTTCCCGGCCAGGTCGCGGCCAATGCGGCACGAGCCGGCCGGGACATCTTCATGGTGGCGTTCCAGGACTTCGCCGAACCCGCCATCGTGTCGCCCTGGCCGCACGAGTTCATCAGGCTGGCGGCGGCCGGCCGCATCCTGGCGTCGCTGCGCGAGCATGGCTGCACCGAGCTGGTGCTGATCGGGCCGGTGCGGCGGCCGTCGCTGCGCGATCTGCGGCCGGACAGCGAGGGCACCCGCATCCTGGCCCGGATCGGCCGCGGCCTGTTCGCCGGCGATGACGGGCTGCTGGCCGCCCTGGTCCGGGTGCTCGGCGAGGAAGGGTTCGCCATTCGCGGTGCGCACGAGTTCCTGCCGGGTCAGGTCGGCCGGTCTGGTCGCCTCGGGCAGCATGCCCCCGACGCGGATGCCAAGGCCAATATCCGGCACGGCGTGATGGTGGCGCAGGCGCTGGGCCGCCTCGATGTCGGTCAGGGCTGCGTGGTGCAGAATGGCTTGGTGCTGGCGGTCGAGGCGCTCGAAGGCACCGACCGGATGCTGGAGCGCGCCGGCAGCCTGCGGCAGCCGGGTCCAGGCGGCGTGCTGGTGAAACTGGTCAAGCCAAGCCAGGACCGGCGAGCCGACCTGCCGACCATCGGGCCCGGCACGGTGGCCGCTGCCGCCGCCGCCGGGCTGCGCGGCATTGCGTTCGAGGCCGGCGGTACCCTTCTGACCAGTCCGGACCGGCTGCGCGACGCCGCCGATCGGGACGGCATCTTCCTGCTCGGGCTCGATCCCGGTCAGCTTGCAACTGGAGACATGTGAATGGCGAGCTATCTGCACACCATGGTCCGGGTAAAGAACCTGGATCAGAGCCTGGCCTTCTACCGCCTGCTCGGACTGCGCGAGCTGCGCCGCAGCGAGGTGCCGGCCGGCAAATACACCCTGGTCTTCGTCGGCTTCGACGACAATGCCCATGGTCAGGCGGAGATCGAGCTGACCTACAACTGGGGCGAGGATGCCGGCTACGAGGTCGGCACCGGCTTCGGCCATTTCGCGGTGGGCGTGCCCGACGTGACCGCGACGGTCGAGCAGGTGAGGGAGGGTGGCGGCAAGGTGACGCGCGAGGCGGGTCCGGTGAAGTTCGGCACCACCTTCATCGCCTTTGTCGAGGATCCGGACGGCTACAAGATCGAACTGATCCAGCGACCGGCCTGAGGTGTTGCCATGCCCGGCCGGCTCCGCGAGAGCTGGCCGGGCATATCCGATGCCTGTGCTTGCACGCGTCTTCAGGCAGTCAGATCCGCATGTCGTGTTCCATCCTCGGGGCGAAAACTTAAGGACGAGTAAACTCTTCCGTTGCGTCGTGAAACGTCAGAAGAGTAGAGCCGAAACAACTTATGCGTGCGTCGCGGCGAAAGGCAAGAGCCGGAACGGCGATCCCGGCGTGCTGATCAGTCGGCGCGGAGTCGCTGCTCGGCCCGCTCGACGGTCATGATCATCGCCTCTCCGGCGCGTCGGGACACCGGATCCTGGCTCATCGCCAGCCTGTCTGCGGTCAGCAGGGCAGGCGACAGGATGCCGCGAAGATCGTGACGCATCTGCGACGCCGCCCTGGCCAGCGTCTCGCTGCGCGCCTCGGCGGCAGCGGCGCGCGCGACGGCTGCCGCCAGCGCCCGCCCGGCGGCGGCCCCCGTCGTCCGGAACAACAGGATGCCGACCCCGAATGCCATCAGGCCCGGCAGCAGCGTCCGAGCGCGGGACGGTGCCATCGACGACACCGATGCCGACGTCAGCAGGACGCTGCCGGCGACAAGGCAGGGGGGAAGAATCGGGCGTGGGGGCGATGTCATCTCGCCCGGACTGTCCGATGAACGGCTGTCGAGCTCAAGCCTTGCTTGGCCCGGCAGCCGCTGGAGACGGGCAACGGCCCCGATAACGGGGCCGGCCGGACCTGGCCGGTTCCGGTTGACGGTTCCACGCCGGCACGCCTATAAGCCGGCCCTCCGGAGACGGCCGCTCGCTGCGGTCCTGTTTTCGCATGCCCGTGTCTTCGACCGGTCTGCCGTTTCGTGCGGTGGATCATGCCCGATCAGGAGAGTGCAGCCGTGAAGCGCACCTATCAACCGTCCAAGCTGGTGCGCAAGCGGCGCCATGGCTTCCGCACCCGCATGGCGACCGTCGGCGGCCGCAACGTGCTCGCCAGCCGTCGTGCCAAGGGCCGCAAGCGCCTGTCCGCCTAGGGATGTTTCGGCCGGTCCCGTGACCGGCCGCAGGAGCGATGCCGCCATGGCGTCTTCCGAGATCCGGCTGAAGCGCCGTGCGCAGTTTCTCCGCATCGCCGCCAAAGGCAGCAAGGCGCCGATGCCCGGGCTTGTGCTGCAGGCGCTCAGGCGCGACGACGAGGCGCCGGCCCGGGTCGGCTTCACCGTCACCAAGAAGGTCGGCAACGCCGTCGTGCGCAACCGGACCAAGCGCCGGCTGCGCGAGGCGGCCCGGCTGCTGCTGAGCGCACAGGCGCAGGCAGGGGCGGCCCTGACTGGCGTCGATCTGGTGCTGATCGGACGGGACGGAACGCGCCGCCGCCCGTTCGCGGCGCTGCAGGACGATCTGCGGCGCGCCCTGCGCCGGACCGGCACGCTCGCGGCCGAGCGACCGGTCGAATGACGGCATGGAGTCCGCATGGCGGAGGCCGTCTTGCCGCTCTCGGCCTGCGCGCCTCGATCCGGGTCTATCAGGTCTGCGTGCGGCCGCTGCTCGCACCGAGCTGCCGCTTCCTGCCGAGCTGCAGCGAGTATGCGCTGCAGGCGATCGCCGTTCACGGCGCCGGCCGCGGCTCGCTGCTGGCGGCCGCGCGCATCCTGCGCTGCAGCCCGCTGCATCCGGGCGGCCATGATCCGGTGCCGGCCGGACGCTGCGCCTGTTCCCACTCCTCACCATGATCGAGATCGGCCCGCCTGCTGATGGATAACAGACGCCTTTTTCTTGCGGTCCTGATCTCGGTCGCGATCCTGGTCGGCTTCGAGTGGCTGATGCCCAAGCCGAGCCATCAGGCGCTGCGCACGCAGGGTGTCCAGAGCACGCAGTCGACGCCGGCGGGCGACGCGCCGAGGCCGGTCACGGAGCTGGCGCCGCCCGGCACCCAGCCCGCCACGATCGCGCCGCCGGCCCACGACCAGCGCCTGACCATCGACGCCCCGCGCGTCCAGGGCAGCATCGATCTCATCGGCGCCCGGCTCGACGACCTGCTGCTGCGCGACTACCGCGTGACGCTGAGGCAGGGTAGTCCGCAGGTGCGCGTGCTGGAGCCGCAGGACCAGAAGCAGCCCAACATCGTCCAGCTCGGCTGGAGTGCCGCGACACCCGGCCTCAAGGTGCCGGACGGCGGCACGCTCTGGACCTCGGACGTGCCGAAGCTGACGCTCGCCACCCCGGCGACCCTGTCATGGGACAACGGCGCCGGCCTGACCTTCCAGATCGTGCTGTCGATCGACCGCGACTACATGTTCACTGCCGAGCAGCGGGTGCGCAACGCGACCGGCCAGACGGTGCTGCTTTATCCCTGGTCGCGCGTCAGCCGCAGCTACACGCCGCAGGTGACCGGCGGCTACCTGGTGCATGAGGGCCCGGTCGCGGTGCTCGGCGGCAGGCTCGAGGAGATGTCCTACAGCAGCCTCAAGAGCAGGGCGGCCGAGGGGGGCGGCACCGGCTGGTCGGCGACCCAGGCGCCCGGTCCCGACGGCGGCTGGGCCGGCATCACCGACAAGTACTGGCTGACCGCCATCATTCCCGGCCGTGACCAGGCGGTGACCGGCAGCTACCGCTACGACGCCAATGCCGGTGCCGGCACCTATCAGGTGGATTTCGTCAGCAGCGCGCCGCTGAGCGTGCCGGCCGGCGGCGCCGTCAGCACCGGCAGCCACATATTCGCCGGCGCCAAGGAAGTGCATCTGCTGGAGACCTACCAGTCGACCTTGCACGTCACCGACTTCTGGAAGGCCGTCGATTTCGGCTGGTTCGCCTTCCTGACCCGGCCGATCTTCTATGTGCTGGACTGGCTGAACACGGCGCTTGGCAATTTCGGCCTGGCGCTGCTGGCCTTCACCCTGATCGTCAAGACGCTGTTTTTCCCGCTGGCGATCAAGCAGTTCCGTTCCATGGGCAAGATGAAGCTGCTGGCGCCGAAGATGCAGGCCGTCCGGGAGCGCCACAAGGGCGACCCGATGGCGACCAACCAGGAGATGATGGCGCTCTACAAGCAGGAGGGCGTCAATCCGGCCAGCGGCTGCCTGCCGATGCTGGTGCAGGTACCGGTGTTCTGGTGCCTGTACAAGGATCTCGTGGTCACCATCGAGATGCGCCACGCGCCGTTCTTCGGCTGGATCCGCGACCTGTCCGAGCCGGACCCGACCAACGTGTTCAACCTGTTCGGGCTGATCCCGTTCGACCCGGCGGTGCTGACGCCGTTCCTGCATCTGGGGATCTGGCCGGTCGTGCTCGGCGGCACCATGCTGCTGATGCAGAAGCTGAACCCGCCGCCGCCGGATCCGGCGCAGGCGCGCCTGTTCCAGCTCATGCCGTTGATCTTCATGTTCGTGCTGGCCCGCCAGCCGGCAGGCCTGGTGATCTACTACTGCTGGAACAACCTGCTCACCGTGTCCCAGCAATGGCTGATCCAGCGCCGCACCCGGCTCGGCGGGACGCGACAGGTCAGCGTGGTGTCGCGCTGACCGACCCCGATTTCACCTCTCTTGCTCCGGACGCCGAGGAACAGGCCCGGTCCATCGAGACCGGCCGTCTGCTGTTTGCCGGCGAGGCGCGGTTCTTCTATGCCGCC
>CAXTZG010000020.1:36423-40032 GCA_964248625.1 uncultured Acetobacteraceae bacterium
GGATCGACCAGCTCCCGGACCCCGACTTGCCCGAGATCGCCTTCGCCGGCCGCTCCAATGTCGGCAAGTCGAGCCTGATCAACGCGCTGACCGGACACCGGGCGCTGGCGCGCGCCTCGTCGGAGCCCGGCCGAACCAAGCAGCTCAACTTCTTCGCGCTTGCGGGCCGCATGACGCTGGTCGACATGCCGGGCTATGGCTACGCCAAGGCCAACCGGCAGGTGAAGGAGGACTGGCAGGGCCTGATGTTCGACTTCCTGCGCGGCCGCCCGACCCTGCGCCGGGTGGTGCTGCTGCTGGATTCGCGGATCGAGCTCAAGGAGAGCGACCGGGAGGCGATGAAGCTGCTGAACCGCGCGGCGGTGATCTTCCAGCTGGTGCTCACCAAATGCGACGTGCCGAAGCCCGCGGCGCTGGCGGCGAAGCTGGACGAGGTCCAGGCGCTGGCGAGGAGCTTTGCCGCCGCCCACCCCGTGGTCATGCCGACCAGCAGCGGGACCGGAGCCGGCATCCCAGAGCTGCGTGCGGCACTCGCTGAGCTCGCGTTGTAGCAGAAAGGAAGACTGTCCATGCCGAGCGACGAGGTCCTCAAGAGTGCGCGCGAGCAGGCCGCCGTGCTGGCCAGCGCCCTGCCGTTCCTGCGTCGCTACGCCGGCGACACCATTGTCGTGAAGTTCGGCGGCCACGCCATGGGCGATCCGGCCCTGGCGGAAGCCTTCGGCCACGACATCGCCCTGCTCAAGCTGGTCGGCGTCAACCCGGTCGTGGTGCATGGCGGCGGGCCGCAGATCAACGCCATGCTGGAGCGGCTGAACATCAAGTCCAGCTTCGTCGATGGCTTGCGCATCACCGATGCCGCGATGATCGACGTGATCGAGATGGTCCTGTCCGGTTCGGTCAACAAGCAGGTCGCCGAGCTGGTCAACCGGGCGGGGGCGCTGGCGATCGGCATTTCCGGCAAGGATGGCGGCATGATCCGCGCCCACAAGCTGGTCCGGACGGTGCGCGACCCTGGCAGCCTGATCGAGCGGGTGCTCGATCTCGGCTTTGTCGGCGAGCCCGAGCATGTCGATACCCGCGTGCTCTACGCGCTGTCCGGCTCCGGCGTGATCCCGGTGATCGCGCCGGTCGGCATCGGTGCCGACGGCCAGACCTACAACATCAATTCCGACACCGCCGCCGGCGCGGTGGCCGGCGCCATGAACGCCACCCGGCTGCTGATGCTGACCGACGTGCCCGGCGTGCTGGACGAGAACAAGCAGCTGATCCCCGAACTCAACGCCGAGCAGGCGCATCGGGGCATCGCCAGCGGCATGATCACCGGCGGCATGATCCCCAAGGTCGAGACCTGCCTCGCCGCGGTGCAGGCCGGTGCGCGCGCGGCGGTCATCCTGGACGGACGGGTGCCGCATGCCTGCCTGCTGGAGCTGTTCACCTCGGCCGGACCCGGAACGCTGATCCGCGCCTCCTGAGGCCGGGCGTTTGTCGCTGGGCCGCCTGGCTCAGCTCAGCTTGCGGGCCAGGAAGCCGATCTGCCAGAGCATCTCGCTGCGGCCGATCGGACAGCTGCCATCCTCGCTCGCCACCAGCACCGTGTCCGGCGGGATGCCGGCAAGCTGGCTTTGCAGCAGGGTCGCCGCGCGCATGGAATAGCCGGCCTTCCAGGCCAGGCTGACCAGCCCGCGACGGGTGCGCAGCAGGATCGCCGTTTCCACCGACTCCACCGGAACCAACGCGGCGGCGGCTAGCAGCCCGATCGCGCTCCGGTGGTCGCCGCAGCGCACGCGGTCGAGGAAGGCCGCCTCGTCCGCATCCTGATGCTGCGGCGCCGGCAGTGCAGCCGCATCGGCTGTCGGGAAGACCGGACGCGGCCGGTGCTCCTCACCATCCGTCCGACCGGGCATGTCGCCGAGCCGGCCAGCGCAGAGGCTCTGGCAGAGGCGATCGAAGCGCTGCAGCACGTCGCTGCAGAACAGCGCGTCCAGCGCCGCCTCCTGCAGCCCGGCGGACTGGTGCCTCAGCAGCGACAGCGCCAGGTGTCTGGTGTCGCTGCCGGTCGCCTCCAGGCCCGGGCCTGCCAGCAGCGCCAGCGCCGTGGCTCCGTCGAGTTCCATCGCCAGGCGCCCGAGAAGCGCGCCTGCATCGGGTTCGCCGTTCTCGGACGTCGGTCCCGGCGCTGGATCATCCTGACCGGGCCGGGTGCCGACGCGCTGGCGCCGGCAGTCGGCGATCCGGCCCGCGATCCGGTCGGTCAACAGCCGGACGAGCTGCATGCGCCCGGCCTCGTCAAAGGCGCCGAGGCCATCCACCACGCGTCCGATCCGATCGGCCACGCTGGCCGGCTGCAGGCCGGGCAGCACGGGAGTGGCGGCGCGCGCGTCCGGTCGCACGACGCCGCCGGGCCGATGCGGCGTCGGCTGGCCCGGCCTGTCGCTGCCGGCCTTCACGGGTCTCGCCTGGGTCGACCCCGGCTGGAACAGGCTCACGTCCCAACTCCCTCGTTGTAGAAGTGCCAGCGTCCGCCACCGGCAAGCTTGATCGCGCCAAGCGCTGCGTGCGCCTGTTCCAGCAGGCTGTCGATGGTCTCGTCGGAGCGGCTGGGCCGTGTCGACAGCCCCACCGACACGCGAAGCTGCAGCGCCTCGTCGAGCATCACCGGCACGCCCCGCTGGCACATGGCTTCCGCGCGTTCAGCCGCCGCGAACTGGTCCGCGCCGTCGAGCCAGAGCGCGAACACGTCGTTGCCGAGACGGGCCACCAGATCGGTCGGACGCACCGTGTCGCGCAGGATGTGCGACGCCTGGCGCAGCACCTCGTCGCCGGTCTCGTGCCCGCGCGACTCGTTGATCTCGCGGAATCGGTCCAGCCCGACCACCATCAGCGTCGCCGCCAGCCCTTCCGCATCGAGCCTGTCCAGCCGGCGCTCGATCTCCAGCGCGAAGCTGTCCCGGTTCAGCAGCCCGGTCAGGGTATCGGCGCCCGAACGGCGGGCAAGCTCGCGCTGCACCTGGTCGTGTTCCAGCACGCCGCCCAGCGTCGCCAGCACGGCGGCCGCGAGGTCGGCATCCCCGGCGAGCCAGTCGCGCTGGTCGTCCCGCCACAGCATCAGCACCACCGGGTCGCAGAAATGCGTGGCGCTGGCGGTCATGATCAGCCGGCAGCCGAACTGCTGCGTGGTCAGCGTCCAGGGCGCCGGCATGGCCGCCGTCGCGCGGATGACATGCGCCGTCAGCTCGGCATCGGCGGCGGGCGGCGCACCGCCGGCGCGCTGCAGGATCCTGGGCGACGACCCTGGAGGCTGGCCCTGAGCCGGCGTTGCGGACGGGTCCCCGGTCACCAGGATCGCACCGGCGCCGCCGGTCGCGTCCAGCAGCTGCTCGAGACCGATCTTGACGACCATGTCCGGCAGCACCGCACGCCGCATGCGCCGGTCGATCTCCTTGACGGTCTGGCGTCGCAGCAGCGTCTCAGCCAGATGCTCGTCGCGTGTTTCCTGCTCGCTGATGTCCTGCACCGCGCCGCGGGCGCCGACCAGCCGGCCCTGGCGATCCCGAAGCGGACTCGAGGACACCAGCACGTTGACAGCGCTCCCGTCCGCGCAACGAAACC
>CAXTZG010000020.1:40042-44645 GCA_964248625.1 uncultured Acetobacteraceae bacterium
CGGTGCGGACGAGATCAGGATGCTGACCGCCTCCCCGTCCGGACGGCGCAGCCAGGCGCGATGACGGCGCAGCGGCGCCTACGGCAGGAACGGGTTGAAGCCCGCGGTGCCGGCAGGCTGGACCAGCAGCGTCTCCGCCGGCTGTCCGAGCAGATGCCGGGTCGGCCAGCCGAACGCTTCTCCTGGCCCGAGCAGCACGAAGCGGCCCTCGCCGTCGGTCTCGAAGGTGAGATCGAAGGCGGCTCGCGCGAGGTCGCGCCAGCGCTCCCTGCTGTCGATCAGGGCGGCGATCGTCGCGGCGTCGTCCGACGTCGGCGCCGGAGACGGGTCTGCAGGCATTGGTCTGCTCATAGGGAAGTCTTCGTCCATCGCTTCCCAGAAGTCTCGTCCCAAAATCTGAAGAAACGGTAAAGCCCCACCTCGCCACTGCCGCGGGACGGCCGGGTTCGCGTTGACAGGAACCGACCGGCTGAGCATGGTCCGCGCCGCGCCGTCCCGGCCTTGCGAAGGGATCATGCCAGCAGCCGGGAAGATCATGACGCACGACCATCTTCGCCATCGGATCGAGGCCCTGTGGGACCGCCGCGCGGAGCTGTCCGCAGCGACCGCCGGGGCAGACCGTGCCGATGTCGAGCAGGTTCTCGGCGATCTCGACTCCGGCGCCCTGCGCGTCGCCACGCCCATGGACGAGGGCGGCGCCGGCGGCTGGATCGTCCATGACTGGCTGAAGAAGGCGGTGCTGCTGTCGTTCCGGCTCAATGACAGCATGCCGATGCCGGGCGCCGGCGGCGGACCGGTCTATGACAAGGTGCCGATCAAGTTCGCCGGCTGGGACCAGGCGCGCTTTGCCGAGGCTGGCTTCCGCGCGGTGCCGGGTGCGGTGGTGCGCCGGTCGGCCCATGTGGCGCCGGGCGTCGTACTTATGCCCTGTTTCGTCAATGTCGGCGCCTGGATCGGCGCCGGCACCATGGTGGACACATGGGCGACGATCGGCAGCTGCGCGCAGATTGGACGCAACTGCCACATCAGCGGCGGCACCGGGATCGGCGGCGTGCTGGAGCCGCTGCAGGCGGCCCCGGTGATCATCGAGGACGGGTGCTTCGTCGGCGCCCGCTCCGAGGTGGCCGAGGGCGTGATCGTCGAGCGCGGCAGCGTGCTGTCGATGGGCGTGTTCCTCGGCGCCTCCACCCGCATTGTCGACCGGGCGAGCGGCGAGATCTTTGTCGGGCGCGTGCCGGCCTACTCGGTGGTGGTGCCCGGCACGCTGCCGCCGCAGCAGCCGGCAGGCGATGGCCGCCCGCTGCCCTCGCTCGCCTGCGCCGTGATCGTCAAGCGGGTCGATGCGCGCACCCGGGCCAAGACCTCGATCAACGAGCTGCTGCGCGATTGATCGAGCTCCATGCCGCCGTCGAACCGCTGCCGCTCGCCCGCGCGCTGATCCGCTGCCGGTCGGTGACGCCCGCCGATGACGGCGCGCAGGCGGTGCTGGCCGACGCGCTGCGGCGGATCGGGTTCACCGTCACCCCGCTGCCGTTCGGCGAGGGTGCCGCGCCCACCCCGAACCTGTTCGCGCGCGTCGGCACCGCCCGCCCGCATCTCTGCTTCGCGGGCCATACCGACGTCGTGCCCCCGGGCGACGCGGCCTGGCGGGAGGAGCCGTTCGCGGCAACCCTGCGCGACGACGTCGTCCATGGTCGCGGGGCCTGCGACATGAAGGGCGCGATCGCGGCCTTTGTCGCGGCCGCGGCGTCGCATCTGTCGCGTGCGGGCGCTGCCGGTCCCGCCGGCTCCATCAGCCTGCTGATCACCGGCGACGAGGAGGGTCCCGCCCACCACGGCACCGTGCGGGTGCTGGACTGGATGGCGGCGCACGGGCAGATCCCCGACTTCTGCCTGGTGGGCGAGCCGACCAATCCCGCGGTGGTCGGCGAGACGATCAAGATCGGCCGTCGCGGCACCCTGAACGCGCGCATCGTGGTGCAGGGGGTGCAGGGCCACGTCGCCTATCCGCACCGCGCCGACAATCCGGTGCACCGGCTGCTGGCGCTGCTGTCGGAGCTGACCACGACCCGGCTGGATGACGGCACGGCGCGGTTCGAGCCGTCCGGCCTGCAGGTCACCAGCATCGATGTCGGCAATGCGGCCAGCAACGTGATCCCGGCGCGGGCCGAGGCGCGGCTGAACATCCGCTTCAACGATCGTCACACCGGCGCGTCTCTGACCGCGATGCTGCGCGACGCCTGCGCCCGTCATGCGCCCGAGGCCGCGCTCGACATCCAGGTGGGCGGCGAGGCGTTCCTGTGCGAGGCGGGTCCGGAGCTCGATGCCCTGCGCGCCGCGATCACCGCGCGCACCGGCCGCGTGCCGACGCTCGATACCGGCGGCGGCACCTCCGACGCGCGCTTCATCGCCCGGCACTGCGCCGTGGCCGAGTTCGGGCTGGTGGGTGCCAGCATGCACAAGGCGGACGAGAACGTGTCGGTAAGCGACCTGGACCTGCTGTCCTCGATCTATCTGGAGCTGCTCGACCGCGTGCTGGTGCCGAGCGGGGCGGCATCGTGAGCGGTTCCGGCCGCCTGCCGGCACGCAAGCCGCCCCCGGGCCGCGGCCGCGCCATCATCCGCGGCCTGCTGCTGCTGGGCACCGGGCGCGCGCAGGGCTTCGAGTGCTTCGATGACGGCCGCGACGCGTTCCTGGCCGGTCTGGCGCCGCAGATCGGCTTCCTGCTGGTGCTGGCGGCCCTGCTGCTGGCGCAGCATCCGACGGTCCCGGCGCTGTGCCTGGTGCTGCTGTTGTTCTGCGCGGTGCTGCTGCCGCCGGTGATCTCGCAGGCCATGGCCCGGCTGTGGGGGCGCGGCGAGCGCTGGCAGCGCTACGCGACCGCCTCGGTCTGGAGCATCTGGCTGATCCTGCCCGCCTACCTGCCGGCGGTGCTGCTGGCCTCGATCCTGCCGCAGATGGGGGCAAGCCACGCCGTCGCGAGTCAGGCGTTCGTGCTGCTGCTGGGCGGCTACATGCTCTGGCTGCAGTGGTTCATGGCCTGGAAGGGCCTGGCGATCAGCCGGCTGAAGGCGGCTGCCACCGTGGTGGCGCTGATGGTCGGCTCGACGCTGCTGGGTGCGGCCCTGGAGCCGCTGCTCATGCAGGTGATGACGGCGCCGGCGAGCCCGGCGCACTGAGCGGCGCGAACGGGTCGTCCGGGTAGCCGACCTCCATCAGGCAGAGGCCGTCGGGCGGCGCGGTGGGTCCGGCCGCCGCCCGGTCGCGCGCAGCCAGAGCCAAGTCGATCTGCGCCGGCAGCCAGCGCCGGTCGCCGACCAGCTTCAGGGTGCCGACCATGTTGCGGACCTGATGGTGCAGGAAGCTGCGCGCCTCGGCGTGGATCTCGATCAGCGACCCGTCCGCCAAGACGTCGAGCCGGTCCAGCGTGCGCACCGGGCTTTTCGCCTGGCAGGAGCTGGCGCGGAAGCTGGTGAAGTCGTGCCGGCCGACCAGCCGAACGGCGGCAGCCTGCATCAGCGCCGGATCGAGCGGCTGCCGCACGTGCCAGACGCGGTCGCTGTCCAGGGCCGCGCGCGCCGGGCGGTTGAGGATCCGGTAGCGGTAGCGCCGCCGGTCGGCGGAGAAGCGCGCGCCCCAGTCGTCGCGCACGCGGGCCACCTGCAGCACGGCCACCGGATGCGGCTTCATGTGGAAGTTGAGCGCGTCCCGCAGCCGTCCCGGGGTCATCCGGCCTTCCGGATCGGCCAGATCCAGGTGCACGACCTGGCCCTGCGCGTGCACGCCCGCATCGGTGCGGCCCGCGGCGATGCTGACGACGCGGGTGCCTGCCGCCAGATGCGCCGCCGCCGTTTCCAGCACCGCCTGCACCGACAGCTGCGCGGTCTGCCGCTGCCAGCCCACGAAGGGCGTGCCGTCATACTCGAGCAGCAGCGCCCAGCGCGTCACCGGCGGCTCACCCCAGCACCGTCCCGGCGGCGACCGGGCGACCGCGCAGGAACGCGCCGGTTTCCAGCATGCTGCGGCCGGGCCATTGCAGCCGGTCGATCCTGAGGGCGCCGCTGCCGCACGCCACCGTCAGCCGGTCGTCCAGCACGGTGCCGGGCGGCGCCGCATGGGCCTCGCCGGCGAGCGGCGTCGCGGCCGCGATCTTCAGCACCGTGCCGTCCAGCAGGGCGAAGGCGCCGGGCCAGGGAGTCATGGCCCGCACCCGGCGGTCAAGCGCCGCGGCATCGGCGCGCCAGTCGAGGCGCCCGTCCTCGCGCGTCAGACGCGGCGCGTAGCAGGAGTCGGCATCGTCCTGCGGCACGGAAGCCGGCGGTGCCGCCAGGGTCTCGACGATCATCCTGGCACCCAGCGTCGCCAGCGCGTCGTGCAGCCGCGCGGCGTTCGTGTCGGGTCCGATCGGCACCGCGGCGCGGGCGAGCATCGGGCCGGTATCGAGGCCTTCCTCCATCTGCATGATGGTGATGCCGCTCTCGGCGTCGCCGGCCAGGATCGCCGCCTGGTATGGCGCTGCACCGCGCCAGCGCGGCAGCAGGCTGGCATGGATGTTGAGGCAGCCGCGGGTCGGCGCCTGCAGCATCGCGGCCGGCAGGATCAG
>CAXTZG010000021.1:0-10157 GCA_964248625.1 uncultured Acetobacteraceae bacterium
CTTCCCGTCGACCGGGCCTTCAGCATCGCCGGCCATGGCACGGTGGTGACCGGCACGCTGCGACGCGGGCGGCTGCGCGCCGATGCGGTGCTGGAGGTGGTGCCGACCGGCCTGCGCGCGCGGATCCGGTCGCTGCAGGTGCATGGCAGCGGCGTGGAGACCGCCGAGCCCGGCCAGCGCGTCGCGGTGAACCTGCGCGGCCTGGACGCGGGCGAGGTGCCGCGCGGCGTCGCCTTGTGCGATCCCGGCCTGATGTCGCCGTCGGTCTGGCTGTCGGCGACGGTGACGGCGGTGGCCGGGGCCGCGCCGCTGCGCACCACCGAGCAACTGCAGCTGCTGATCGGCACCGACGAGGTCGAGGCCCGGCTGCGCCTGCTCGACCGCGAGACGCTCGAGCCGGGGGAAACCGCGGTGGCGCAGCTGCATTGCGCACGGGCCGTGTTGGTGCCGGCGCGCGAGCGCTTCATCCTGCGCACCGCATCGCCGGCGGCGACGGTCGCCGGAGGCCGCGTGCTCGATCCGGTGGCGCGGCGCCTGCGCCGCCATGCGCCGCGCAGCATCGAACGGCTGCAGGCGCTCGCGGACGCGACCGGCGAGCAGATCCTGCTCAGGGCGGTCGAGATGGCGGGCGGGGCAGGGCTGTCGGTGCCGGAGCTGGGACGGCTCGCCGGGCTGGCGCCGCCGGCGGTGGCGGAGCGCCTGCCTGCGCTGGACCTGGTTCGCACCCGCGGCGGCGGCGTGGTCGGGCGCGGGGTGTTCGAGACGCTGCTCGGCGCGCTGCCGCGCCTCCTGTCCGCGCGGATGGCGGAGCATCCCGACGGGATATCGCGCGAGCGTCTGGCCGCACTGGTGCCGGCGGCAGGGGCTGCCGTGCTGGACGAGGCGGTGGGACGCCTGGTCGCCCAGGGCGTGCTGCGTCAGGAGGGCGGACTGGTGCGGATGGCGCGCCCGCTCCAGGAGCGCGAGCAGGCGCAGCGCGAGACCAGGCTGGCCGAGCAGCTGGCCGAGGCGATCAGGCGCGGCGGGCTGACGCCGCCGGACCTGCCGGAGGCCACCGATCCGCAGGTCAGGCGCATGCTCGACCGGCTGGTTCGCGGCGGGGTGGTGGTCCGCGCCCGCGACCGGGTGCAGAAGCGCGACGTGCTGTTCCACAGCGAGGCGGTCGAGGCGGCGCGACGCACCCTGGCGCCCCTGCTTGCCGCCGGTTCCGGGCTCCTGGTCGGGGAGGCCGGCACGGTGCTGGGCATCTCGCGCAAATTCAGCGTGCCGCTGCTGGAGCATCTGGACCTGATCCAGTTCACCCGGCGGGTCGGCGATCGGCGCGTGCTTGGCATGGCGCCAGGAAACTGATAGCGCCGGTCCAGGGGAGGCGATTGGGGTCTGGTGGCCCTCCTGGTCTTCAAAACCAGCGGCCCGTCAAGAACGGGCGGTGGGTTCGATTCCCATCCGCCTCCGCCCTCCCGTTCGTTTCAGCGCTTGTTGCGCGCGTACATGAGCTTGCGCATCTTCTCGCGGATCGACCAGCGTTCCTCGGGGTTCGGCAGGTTCTCCGGCTGGCTGAAGCGGAAGCTGATTTCCGGTCGCGCCGCGGACTCGTCGCCGATGCCGATCGTCGAGACGCGCAGCAGGAAGCTTCCGGTCAGCGTGGCGACCGACGCGACGGCGCCAAGCTGGCGCGCGGTGCGGCGATCCACGAACAGGCTCGCCGCCTGCAGCCCGAGCGGCAGCACAGCTCCCAGCGCGGTCACGCCGATGCGCTCCATGCGTCCCCAGCTGCTCTTGCGCGCATCGGCGACGCCGGTCCTTTCATAGGTCCGGTCGGACACCAGTCCCGCCGCGAGCTCGGTGGTCAGGGCGATGGCGGCGATGCCCTCCAGCCTGCGCCGCACGTCATGCGCCGGCTCCAGCAGCGCCAGCGCGGAGGCTCCGGCCGCGATCGAGGAGGCGCTGAAGCGGACCGCCAGACCGCGCGGCGAGGCCGCCCAGAACGGCGTGCTGGTCGCGGCCAGCAGCGTCGAGGTGTAGAAGCCGAGCCCGGCCCCGCTGACCGCCGCCGGCACCTGGCCGAGGCGGGCGACGCGCCGCATGGAGGGCATGACCCCCGACAGCAGCTCGCCGCCGGCGCTGAGGCCGGCGAGACCGCTGAAGCTCATCAGGATCCAGGTGCCAATCGACATCGGCGAGGTGTGCTTGGCAATGCGCAGCATGTTGTAGAAGCGCTGCGGCGTGTGCAGGTCCCAGATCAGCAGCGGCGACCCGATCACCGGCGCCAGCATCGACAGATAGCGGCCGTTGCGCACCGTGCGCCGCAGCGGGGCGGGGCGCACGATGTCGGCGATCGCGGACAGCATCATCGACGTGCCCGACAGGCCGGCCAGGAAGATGTAGGCGCCGACCGCCCATTCGTTGAACGGCGACGCCTTGAGCTGCGAGCGCCCGTAATAGGTCGGCCCCGTCCATCCGGGATGGGCCGGCATGTCGCGCTCGGCGGCGGTTGCCGGAACCTCGGTCTCGTCCTCCGCGCCGAGCTCGGCCGCCTTGTAGGAGGTCGACATCAGCGCGGTCCCGCTTCCGGCCTGAGCATCGCGGCGGCCGCGACGGCGAGACCGGCCATGGCGACGAAGCCGGTCAGCAGGCCCGGCAGCACCCGCCTGGAGGCGCGCGTCGGGGCGACCGGCAGGTTGTAGATCTCCGGGCGGTCGGTCAGCAGGAAGAAGGCGTTGAGGTGGCCGAGATCGCCGGTGGCGCCGGGCTCGCCGGGCGCGCCGTAGAGATAGGCGCTTTCCACCCCCATCCCATGCAGCTGCTTGACCCGCGCGCGGGCGCGGACCGTCAGGTCGCCGATCTCGCCGAACTGGATGGAGTCCGTCGGGCAGGATTTCGCGCAGGCAGGTTCGAGGCCGCCCTTCAGCCGGTCGTAGCACAGGGTGCATTTGTGCGCCTTGCCGTCGAGCAGGCTGACATCGACCACACCGAACGGGCAGGCCGGCACGCAGTAGCCGCAGCCGTTGCAGATGTCCTGCTGGACCACGACGGTGTCGAACTCGGTCTTGAACAGGGCGCCGGTCGGGCAGGCTTCCATGCAGGGCGGGTTGTGGCAGTGCTTGCACACGTCGCTCATCATCAGCCAGCCGCTCTGGAAGGCGGCCTGGTTGTTGTCGCGCACGCCGCCGTTGCCGCTGCTGTTCTTGGCGCCGCCGCAGCCGCCGCTGGTGCCGCTGCCGCAGCCGCCCGGGCCGCTGTCGCCGGTCTTCTCGATGAAGTTCACATGACGCCAGCTGTTGGCCGACAGCGCCCCGGTGTTGTCGTAGCTCTGTCCGGTCAGGCCGATATTGTCGGCCGGCAGGTTGTTCCATTCCTTGCACGCCACCTCGCAGGCCTTGCAGCCGATGCAGACGGTGGTGTCGGTGAAGAAGCCGTAGGACTTGCCCGGCTCGATCAGCGTGCCGCAGGTGAGCTCGGATTCATCACGCATCACCCGGTCCAGGCTGGATTGGGTGTAGTCCTGCAGGCGGGCATGCATGTCCAAGGCCGTGACCTCTCAATGATTAGGCGTGTCCGCGACCTCGACGGATTTCGCGACCATACCGATGATGTTTCTCGGCTGGATATAGGTGACACGGACACGTGCCTGTGTCCGCTGCAGCGGCTCCAGCTGCGCAGGCTCGGCCATGGATCCGTGCCCGAGCATGAACAGATGGGACACCCCGCCGTCATCCGTCAGCTGGAAGCGGCTTTCCTGGACGATCGTGACCGTGCCCGTCATCGTTGGCATCGCCTGCTCCCCGACCTGCCGCTGGCTGCGTGCTGTCCACCCAAGCATGTGATAACGGCTCCGGTTGCGCAAACGTCGGGAACCGTGCATTTCCAGTCTCCGGGTGTCCGACCATCCGTGCAGGGTCCCTTGTCCTGCGGGATGCGTAGTACAGGCCTGGATCGGGAGAATGCCGGTGAAGAAGCTTCGTCAAGGCGTAGGTGCCCGCGCTCGCGACTTCCTGCGCGACTGGAGCCTGCCGCGTCAGCTCGCCGGCCAGAAGCTTCAGTCGGACGCGTCGCGGAGCCACACGTCCGACATGCTGCGTCCCCGGCTGGAGCAGGCTGATCGGGTCGGCACGAGCGTCTGTCCCTTCTGCGCGGTCGGATGCGGTCAGCTCATCTATGCCAAGAACGGCAAGCCGATCCACATCGAGGGCGATCCGCGCAGCCCGGTGAACCAGGGCACGCTGTGCCCCAAGGGTGCTGCCACGCTCGGCATGCTGCTGTCGCCGGAGCGGGTGTCGAACGTCATGTATCGCGCGCCATATTCGGACCGCTGGGAAACCAAGCCGCTCGACTGGGCCATGGAGCGCATCGCGCAGCTCACCAAGGAGACGCGCGACGACACCTTCGCCGAGACCCTTCCGGATGGGCGCCTGATCAACCACACGCTGGGCATCGCCTCGCTTGGCGGCGCCACCATGGACAACGAGGAAAACTACCTCATCAAGAAGCTATTCGGAGGTGGCCTCGGGATTGCCAGCATCGAGAACCAAGCCCGAATCTGACACTCATCCTCGGTGCCCAGTCTGGGTACCTCCTTCGGCCGCGGCGCTGCCACCATGTCCCTCTGGGATCTGGAAAGCTCCGACTGTGTTGTCGTCATGGGTTCCAACATGGCGGAAAACCACCCGATCGCCTTCCGCTTCGTCGTGGAAGCGCAGCGGCGCGGTGCGACCATCATCCATGTCGATCCGCGCTTCACCCGCACCTCGGCGCTCGCCAACATCCACGCGCCGATCCGCGCCGGCAGCGACATCGCCTTCCTGGGCGGGATCATCCGCTACATCCTGGAGAACGATCTCTGGTTCAGGGAGTACGCCCTGAACTACACCAACATCGCCCACATCATCGAGGACGGCTATCTCGGTCCGGACGAGAATGACGGGGTGTTCTCGGGCTTCAACGAGGCAACCGGTTCCTATACGCAGGATACCTGGCAGTACAAGGGCAAGATCGTTCCGTCCTCGATCGCGGAGCACCGCGTGCATGAGGAGGAGCAGAGCAAGGACGGCAACTTCGAGGCGATGACGGAAAGTCGCCCGCCGGTCGACATGACGCTGCAGAACCCGCTCTGCGTCTACCAGATCATGAAGCGCCATTATGCGCGCTACACGCCGGAGATGGTCGAGCAGATCACCGGCTGCCCGGCGGAAACGTTTCTGCGCGTGGCGGACGCGCTGGCCCGGAACTCGGGACGGGATCGGACCGGCGCCTTCTGCTACGCCGTCGGCTGGACCCACCATTCGGTCGGCGTGCAGATCATCCGGGCCTCGACGATCATCCAGGGGCTGCTGGGCAATGTCGGACGTCCAGGCGGCGGCATCATGGCGCTGCGCGGCCATGTCAGCATCCAGGGCTCGACCGACATCCCGACGCTCTACAACATGCTGCCGACCTATCTGCCGCAGCCCAACGTGTTCCACGAGCACGGCACGCTCGCGAAGTACCTGAAGACGGAAACGCCCACCACCGGCTGGTGGGCCAACCTGCCGAAATACATGACCAGCCTGCTCAAGGCCTGGTATGGCGAAGGTGCCACTTCGGACAACGAGTACGGCTACCAGTTTCTCCCCAAGCTGACCGGCGACCTTTCCTACGAGCCGATGACGCTGGCGATGGCGGACGGCATCGTGAAGGGCCAGTTCGTTCTGGGCCAGAATCCGGTCGTGGGCGCAGTCAACTCCGATCTTGTCGTGCGTGGCCTGTCGAAGCTGAAATGGATGGTCGTGCGCGACTTCGCCATGACGGAAACCGGGAACTTCTGGAAGAGCAGCCGCCTGGTGCAACGCGGCGAGCTGACGCCAGACCAGATCGGCACCGAGGTGTTCTTCCTGCCAGCCGCCATGCCCGGCGAAAAGGACGGCACCGTCACCAACACCAGCCGGCTGGTGCAGTGGCATGACATGGTCTGCGAGGCGCCCGGCGACAGCCGTTCGGATCTCTGGTTCATCTACCATCTCGGCCGGCGGCTGAAGGAGCTTTATGCCGACAGCACCGAGGCGCGTGACCGCGGGCTGCAGGCGCTGACCTGGGAGTATCCGTTGCGCGGCGAGCGGCAGGAGCCCGATCCTGAGGCCGTGCTGCGCGAGATCAACGGCTACACGGTTGCCGATCGCAAGCAGATCCCGAGCTACAAGGAACTCAAGGACGACGGCAGCACCGCCTGCGGCGGCTGGATGTATTGCGGCATCTATCCGAAGGACGGGCACAACGTCGCCCGCTCGCGCAAGCCCGACCTTCCAGGCGGACCGAACAGCCATGCCGGCTGGGCCTTCTCCTGGCCGTCCAACCGTCGCACGCTCTATAACCGCGCGTCCGCCGATCCAGAAGGCAGGCCGTGGTCCGAGCGCAAGAAGATGGTCTGGTGGGACGAGGACAAGAAGATCTGGACCGGCAACGACGTGCCGGATTTCCAGGAGGAGAAGCCCCCGAGCTACCGGCCGGATTGGAGCAAGCGCCCGCACGGCATGGACGCGCATAGCGGCGCCGACCCGTTCATCATGGAGGCCGACGGCAAGGCGATGCTGTTCGTGCCGTCGGGCCTGCAGGACGGACCGTTGCCGGCGCATTACGAACCGGTTGAGAGCCCGGTGAAGAACCTGATGTACACGTCCCGGTCCTACAACCCGGTGGCAAAGCTTTGGACGCGGCCGGGCAACGAGATGCATCCGCCGGAGGACCCGCGGTTCCCGTATATCTTCACCACCTACCGCCTGACCGAGCTGCATTGCGGCGGCATCCCGACGCGCGTCATGCCGCATACGGCTGAGCTGCAGCCGGAAGGCTTCGTCGAGATCTCGACCGAGCTCGCCGAGGAGCACGGGCTGAAGAGCCTCGACTGGACGGTGCTGTCGACGCTCCGCGGCGAGATCGAGGTCAAGGCGATGGTCACCGAGCGGATGCGCGCCTTCAAGCTGGGCGGGCGCACGGTGCACCAGATCGGCATGCCCTGGCTGTTCGGTCACGAAGGCTACGCGACGGGCGACATCGCCAATGTGCTCTTCGCGATCAGCGGCGACCCCAACGTCAGCATCCACACCACCAAGGCGATCACCTGCAATCTGCGGCCGGGCCGTTTGGCGCGGCCGGGTGGAGAGCGGCATGCCGGATGAGCGCATCGCGCGTGCGCTCGTGGCCCTTGACCAGGCGATCGCCGCGGCGCCGGACCGAGATGGCGTCGCCTTTTCCGACGCTGCAACCCAGGTGGGTGCGGTGCGTGACGCGGTGGCAGTGCGCGACGGCCGCGACACGGCTGACAAGCGTCAGCGTCTGACCATGCTGAACGCGATCCTCAGCATGATCCTGTCGGGACATTTCCCGCTCGGCAACCCGCCCTGGGAGGAAATCAAGAAGGCCCGCGGCTGGCTCGCTGATCTCCAGCCGACGCTCTGACGGTCTTGCTTCGCGTCGGCTGACGCCTCGGCAATGATTGCCTGACCGCTACGGGCCTTCGGCTTCGCAAGCTGCGGCCTCAGCCATGACTGGCAGCCTTCCGGCTATCGTCGGCATCCTCGTCGACAGCAGCAAACCTCTCGATGATCCGTGTCGCGAAGTCCGGATCCCGGACCTTGCGGGCAAAGAGATATTCATGCTCGATCGCCCACTCCAGATCGGACATATCCGTCAGGATGTAGGGGCTCGGCCGCCTGGAAAAATCCGCATACATGAACCGGTCGATCAGCGGATAGCTCTCGACGCTTCTGCCGAGAATCGTATGAACGTACATCTCGTCGGGTATCGACGAGAATCTGAATGACCGACGGATGTCCGGATCGGTGTCGTGGACGTTCACCAGATACCTCACCGCCTCCGCACTCAGGCCGGTCCATTGCGAGCCATGGAAAAGGTCAGGCATCGCTACCTTTCCTTTCTCCATCAGCAGACGCAGCTCGAACAGCACGTTGAAGTCGGCGATGGAGATCGCGCGATCGGGCGTATGGTGCCTGGGATTTGTCGGCCAGATATCATAGCAGACGAACACGTCGTACCGGTTTTTTATGTAGCTCGATCGATCCGGCTGTGACGTCTTCCAGTTCACGGGGTTTTCCAGTCGCGCCATGAACGAATCGCTGCTCGAGAGCGGCACGGTATCGTCGGACAGCAGCACGAAGTAGTCGAACTCCGCCTGCAGGCAGGCGCGCATCAGCTCGATCTCCGCGAGCACCATGTTGAAGCCGCCCCAGAAGATATCGATCCTGCTTTCGATCAGGCGGGCATTGGGGACGTTCTCGACGAAGCGGAAAAGCTCGATGTCGACCTTGCTGTCGACATGCACGAAGATCGTGAACGAGTCGGCAGGCCAGTGACGAAGCGTCTGCTCCAGCACAAGCGGCGCACTATGGGCCAGAACTCCGATGGCAACCTTGCGACGAACGGCCGGCCGCCACTCGACAGGACGCCCATACGCCTCGAACTCGACGATATGCAGGATGGTCCTGCCGGGTATGGTCAATCTGAGATGGCGGGCCGGCATCGGCTCGGTGAACTCGATCCCGATCGAGAGGCCCGGCGCGATCCCTGCCGGCGCGGCGTGCATGATGGTCCAGGTCTGCCCGTCCAGTGACGATCGCAGTTCGAACCCGGTCAGCCTTACTTCAAGCTGCTTCCTGTTCTGGATCCGGATTCGATAGACGAGACTGGGCTCTCCAAGATCGACCTGCCACCAGGGGGACGTTTCTTCATCCGTATGACAGCCGAACGCGACATCCAGTCTGCCGTTATTTGCCTCGGCCGCATCACGGCCAACGTCCTTATGACGAGACCAGACACAGGTCGAGCTCTGCGTCGCCGGCTTGCTGAGCGCGATGTTCGGGAACGGTCCGGGCTTGTCGCCAAAATGCCCCTGATAGTCTCGCTTGAGCGCTACCAGGCATTTGGGTTTCAGCCCCTGCGCCAGGGTCTCGGCGACACGATCGAGAATATCGGGCGAGGCGACCTCGTCGAGTGCCTGCGAGATGACCGACGTCGAATCAAGCAGCTGTTTCGGATTATCCGCGAACGGCGCGATCTCCTTGCGCAGACGCTTCACGAAGGCGTCTTCGACAAGGTCGAACGGGACGTCGATGTCGTGTCTGACAGCCTCCAGGATCGCGCGGCAGTCTATGTTGGCCAGTCGGTTGAGCTTGGCGACGTAGGCCGCTCCGGTCAGGACCGAGTGGTAGAGAAGGTCGTCCGACTGCCGGATCGCATGCCGATCAAACAGCGTGGAAAAGTCGAAGGTCCGCGCGCTGTAGTAGGTGCCGATCTGGTTGATGTCTGCGATCGAGAATCCGGAGGCGACCAGATCGGACGCGACGAAGGCCTCGTCGTTGGGAATGCGGTTGAACTGGAAACGTTCGGTCTTGCCGTAGAGCAGACTTGCCTCTCGACGAACCTTGAACAGATGATCCGCAGCCCGAGCCGAGATACGGATGAACGGGAAGAAGCAGCGATAGACCTCGGGATAAAGGTCCGCCACCGTCGACTTCCAGAACCAGCCTGAAGACGCTTTCTCCACGTAGGTGCCAAGCAGGTCGTGGTTGCTCGCCAGGTCCAGCGCGCGGAACGGGGCACGCTGATCATCAAAGTTGATGAGAACGTCGTTTTCCAGAAGCCAGACATACGGCGCATCCGGTCGGAACTGCCGCAGCATGTACAGGATGTAGTCGCCGAATTTCCAGAGAAACAGATCGTCCTGGATGTAGAGGCCGAGTTGCGTTACCGCCTCGATCGTCAGCGACAACTTCGCGAATTCGGCGGTTTCCCATGCCCTGGCCCGCTCGTCTATCGCGAAAACCACTTCATACTGATCGTCGACAGCGAGTTGTCTCGCCAGCTCCAGCAGGTCGTCGTTCACGTAGTGCGTGCGTATCGCGATCACGTTTCGCCCCGCACGGGACGCATCCGCGGCAGGTTTGTCGGCTGCGACCAAGAGGGCGTCTCGCGTTTCCATGCCGGTATCCATGACCTGTCAAGACATTATACGCAGGAGACCTGGTACACCACCAGGACGCGACGGCGACAGGCGCAGGTCGACCGGTTGCAGCTGACCGGAAGGGCGAGCCGGACCAGGTGCGCCCGATCAACCGCGCTCAGGCAACGGCGACCGGATGATGGTCCATCCCGGCCCGCTGAACCGG
>CAXTZG010000021.1:10167-16442 GCA_964248625.1 uncultured Acetobacteraceae bacterium
TCTTCTCGTCTAGAGGCCCTGGATGGTTGCGGCGGGCTCCTGATCCCGGATCCTTTCCCTGATCCGGTGGATCAGCTCCGGGCAGTTCTCGTGATCCACCTTCCGGGCAAAGAACCTGCCGCTTCCCATGACGTCTTCCAGCTGCCGGTCGGTGATCGTCGTCGGCAGGCCATCGCGGAAATGACTGCTCTGACGTCCTATCGGCTCCCGGCGAAACCGCTCGCTGTTGTGGATCAGGGTGTGCAGGAACATCTCGTCGGGGCAGATGAAATTCTGCAGAAGGTCGATGACGTCCGGCAGGATCGGATCAACGAGGAGGTCCTCGACCGCATCCCGCTTGAGCAGGCACCAGAGCCAGCCGCCCTTGACAGGCAGCCGCTGCATCTTCTGCCGGCGCACGGTCATTTCGGACGGAAGAAGATCCCGGACGACCAGATGCTTCTCCAGAACCAGGTCGGTGCAATGTATCGATCCCCGCAGGTGGGCATGATGGATCGGCGACGTTCCGCCATCTGCGAAGATCGGCACCAGCTTGTCCTGGATCGTCGTCTTGATGCCTGGATTGAGCGATGCGAGCCTGGCAGGCATGTCGGCCGCGTTCCTCCTGCCGATCGGCGACGTATAGAACATCTCGCCTTTGGCTTCCCAATGCCACCAGCCGAGATGTACCCGCTCGCCGGCCTCATGTCGGTGCTCCAGATGTCGCTTGATGACGGCCTGGTGGACGAGCGGCACGCAACTGCCGGACAGGATGATCAGGTACTCCCACCCGCCAACGTGATTCACCGCGAAGGTGTACGCATCCAGCCATGCATGGACCTGGGAGATGCCGCCCCATGTGACCGGCAGTCCGCGTCGGATGACGACGCGCTGACGAACCGTATCCGCGATCGCCGAATCGAGTTCCTGCAGGCTCATCTCGGAGGCGGGGTCGATATTCACCACGAACCTGTTCAGCCCGTCATCGAGCAGCCCGATCAGTTCACCGAGCTGCCGGGGTTTGTGGTGGGCCTGGATGAGGTAAAGGATCATCGTTCCGCCTGCAGGTCTGGTGCATACCTGAGCCGCAACAGGCCTGGGCACTGCACATCCTAGGCCGATGAGGCCTGTCGCCGGAAGTCCGTGATCAGTTCGGTGGCCGGGTGCCGTTGCCCGCTATCGTTTCATGGTCGGACCAACGCGATCCGCGCGGAAGCCGGCGCGTCCTCTGCCCGCAGCAGACGGACGGGCCGACGCCTGCTCAAGGCGTGGTCTTCGTCAGGCTCGATTGCTGCACCCCCAGTCGCTGCTGCACGCGCCAGGAGCGTGTCCCGCTCAGGAACGACACCCAGCCGAGGGCGGCGCCGACATGGCGGAGCAGCTGGAAGCTGAACGGCTCGATCAGCACCGCCAGCAGGGCCGGCCCGATGCGAGGGGCCGCGTCCTTGCCGACCCAGCGCCGGTAGAGGCGCAGCGACCAGAGGTGAAAGCTCAGATCCAGCACGAGCTTGGCGCCGATGATGCCAGACACCGAGCCGGCCAGGGCCAGGCGCCCGGTCGCCAGGTAGAACAGCAGCAGGATCGCGCCGGTCAGGCCGTAGAGCGGCTGCAGCGTGTCGATCGCCTTGACCGGCAGCATAACCGTGCCCGTATGCCCGTAACGCGCGTTGCCGACCATGTGCCGGTACCAGAGCTGGGTCTGCAGGAAGCCCCCGAACCACCGTTGACGTTGCCGCAGGAAGCTGGCGACGGTGCTCGGCGCGTCGGTGCGCGCATGCGCGTCGCCGATCACGGCGGTGTGCCAGATCTCGCCGGTTCGGCCCGCGTGATCGCGCAGCCGGTGCGTCAGTTCGTAATCCTCCACCAGGCAGTCCGGATCGAAGCCGCCCACCGCCAGCAGCGGCCGGCGCCGGTAGCATGCGAACGCGCCGGAGATCAGCAGCAGCCCGTCGGTGCGCATCCAGGCGTAGCGGGACAGGAAGTTGCGGACATATTCGTAGGTCTGGAACCACTGCAGCAGACGACCTTGCAGCGACGGCCCGCACAGCGGCTTCAGCACGCCGGTGGCGGCCACCAGCCGCGGGTCCAGGGCGAACGCCGCACGCATGGCCTGCAGGGCCTCCGGATCCAGCAGCGTGTCGGCATCCACCGTCAGCACCAGCTCCGTGTCGGTCAGCGCGCAGGCGACGTTGAGGGCCTGCGCCTTGCCGCCATGCGGCAGCTGCAGCCAGCGCAGCGAGGCATGGGTGGCGCTGCCGGCGCTCATCCGGCCAGGCGACGCGACCAGACCGTAGGAGCTCTCCAGCAGCATTGCGGTGCCGTCGCTCGAGCCGTCGTCGGCGATCAGGATGATGTCCGCGGGCGCGGTCTGCGCGAGCAGGGCTGCAAGCGTCACGGGCAGGCTGGACGCCTCGTTGTGCGCGGCGACGATGACCGTCGCGGACGGCAGCGCGACCGATGCCGGCCGGTCCGGGGCGCGCCTGAGCGCCAGGGTCTGGCGGAACACGAACACCAGCAGCACGGTGTCGTAGAGGATATAGACGATCCCCGCCGACCAGGCGAACACGCCGCCGCCGCCGAAACAGGCGCGCAGCAGCAGCAGCACCCAGAACAGCAGGGCCGCGGCATGGATCGCGCCGCTGATCAGGGGTGTCGGCGGCAGGTTGAAGCGCGGCGAGATCGCCTGTCGCGACGCTGCCAGCTGCTGTTCGATCGTGGCGGCGGTCATGAAAGCCTCATGCTATGCAGTCGCGGCAGGGCGACCGCCTCGTGCGGGAATGCCGTGGCATGATGATGGTATCGGAGGTCGACAAACGCCATGCAGGCTATCCATCGCTATACGCGGATCGCCATGCTGCTGCACTGGCTGGTGGCAGCGCTCATCATCGGCAACCTGCTGCTGATCTGGACGATCGGCTGGTTTCCCGACCGGCTGACGCGGCCGATGATCAACACGCACAAGTCGATCGGCCTGACCGTCCTGGGGCTGGTGCTGCTGCGCGTGTTGTGGCGCCTGTCACATCGTCCGCCGCCGCTGCCGGCAAGCTATCCCAGGATCGAGCGGGCCGGCGCGCATGCCGCACATCTGGTCCTTTATGGCCTGATCCTCGGTCTGCCGATTTCCGGCTGGATCCACGATTCCGCCTTCAGCCAGGCAGCACAGCATCCGCTGACGCTGTTCGGCCTCGTGCCGTTCCCGCGCATCGCTCCCATCATGGCGCTCGATCCCACGACGAAGGCCCGGGTGCACGCCTTCTGGTTCGCGGTCCATGGCTGGCTGGCCTATGGGCTCTACGGCCTGCTGGCTCTGCATGTGGCGGGAGCGCTGAAGCACCAGTTCCTGGACAAGGAGCCGGAGCTTCAGCGCATGCTGCCCTGATCGGTCGTCACGCGCCGCCGCACGGGCGGCGGCCGGCGTCGTCGGCCGTGGCTCAGAACGCGTTCTGGCGCTCGAACAGCACCACCCAGACGCTTTTCACGATGATGCTGACATCGAGCCAGATCGACCACCTGAAGATGTAGTCCAGGTCGAACCGCACGCGGCGGGCGGCCGACTCGACATCGGAGACTTCGCCGCGACAACCGTTGATCTGCGCAAGCCCGGTCATTCCCGGGCGCACGCGATGGCGCGCGGAATATTCCTCGATCGTCTCGTTGTAGAGCCGTCCGTCGATCTGCATGACGATCGCATGCGCGCGCGGGCCGACCAGCGACATGTCGCCCCGCAGCACGTTGATGATCTGCGGCAGCTCGTCGAGGCTGAAGGCCCTGAGATACTTGCCGACCCGCGTCACCCGCGGATCGCCCCGAACCGTGCGCTGGGCGCCGGTGCGATCGCCCTGGCTGGAGTACATGGAGCGGAACTTCAGCACGTGGATGACCCGGTCGTTGTAGCCGAACCGATCCTGCTTGAAGAAGACCGGCCCCTTGCTGTCGAGCTTCACCAGCAGGGCGATGAGCACCATGAGCGGCCCGAACAGGATCAGGGCCAGGATCGCGAAACTCTTGTCCTCGACCAGCTTCAGGCCGCTCTTCCAGCCCTTGAGCGGACGCTGGCAGATGTCGAGGAGCGGGATCTTGCCCAGATAGCCGGCACTCTGCAGCCTGAACATCGGCGAGATCGTTTCGAAGGTCAGACGAAGATCGACGGGCAGGATGACGAGCTTGGCGAAGATGTCGCGCAGCCGGTCGAAGCTCGCGTTCGAGATGGTGACGATGATCTCGTCGGGCAGTTCCTGGCGTGCGAACTCGACCAGCTCGACGATGGTGCCGCGCACGGGGACGCCCAGGATCTCCGGAGCGATGCGACTTCTGCGGTCGTCGAACAGCCCGCTGACGACGTAGCGGCCCGGCCGCGCCAGGAGCTCCTGCAGGACGCGTTGACCGTTCTCGCCGGCCCCCACCACCACGACCCGCCGGGGCCGACGCCGGAACCAGCTCTGGCTGTCCGCCCGGGATCGAGGTTCCGCAGCCGTCGGCGAAACGCGGGCTGGCGTTTCGTCGGTCCGACCCGGCTCGTCCAGCGAGAACGGCGCCGGCGGTATGCTCATGTCGGCAGAGACCTGATCAACGTTACGGCCGCCGACCGAAACTTCTGGAGCTGGCTGCATCATCGATGGCCTTCTAATCATGTTAATAAGATAAATCTCGGTATTGCGACAGCAAGGTCTGCAACTGCCTTGCGGATCCGATCATCGAGAAAGGTTAGCACGGCGATCTCGCGAGGATCGAGCGATGTCTTGGATGTCGGCGTCTGCACGCGTCCTCCCGCAGGATCTGCACCGACCCGGCTGGCGGTCCGGCGGGCAGCCCACCGCCCCACGTCGTTCCGGCACCGCAGGCCTCATCCATCCGGCGCTGGTGACATCGTCACGGCGTCGGGCCAAGCTGCGCCATGGCGCCGGTGTCCCGGCTCGGACATGATCATGGGCTGGCGGCCGCGGGGACCTCACGGAGTGGCGCATGGCGGCGGTGCGGGCGCGAACCGTGCGGCGCCGTGACGTCGGCGCCAGGCCGGCCGTTCACGGTCCGGGCGTCGGAGACATCCTATGAGCGACGCGACCATCCATCCGCTGCCGTCGCTGCTGCTGACCACCCTGCTGCTGCTGGGCTCGGTGATCGTGCCGCGGCTGCGGCCGCGCTGGCCGCTCTGGCTCCGGGTGCTGACCCAGATCCTGTTCTTCATTGTCCTGACCCTGCTGGTGCAGAGGCTCCTGGGCTCGCCGCTGCAGCCGCGCTTCACCGGCGGGGCAGGCGGCCAGCACTTCTGGGAGCAGCTGATCGAGGCGACCTGGTGGTGGGGCGGGGCGCGGGTGGCGATCGGCCTGGCGCGGCTGTTCGTGGTGCTGGAGAACCGGCCGCGCGAAACGCGCATCGTTTCGGATCTGGTGGCGGGTGCCATCGGCGTGGCGGCTCTGCTCGCCATCGTCAACTTCGCCTTCGAGGTGCCGATCCGCGGGCTGCTTGCCACCTCGGGGGTGATCGCGATCGTGCTCGGGCTGGCGCTGCAGAGCACCCTGTCGGACGTGTTCTCCGGCATCGCGGTCGGTCTCGAGGGCCCCTACAAGCCCGGCGACCTGCTCTGGGTCGAGGGCGGCATCGAGGGCCACGTCATCCAGGTCAACTGGCGGTCCACGCAGATCGCGACCGGGGACAACAACATCGCCGTGGTTCCGAACAGCATCATCGCCAAGGCGCGGCTGGTGAACCGGAGCTCGCCGACGCCGGCGCGGAGCAGCACGGTCTCCATCGTCCTGGATGCAGCCGCAGCGCCCGAGCGGTGCCTGCAGACGCTGACCGCCGCCGCGCGCTCCTGCCGGGTGATGCTGTCCCACCCGATGCCCTCGGTCGCCTGCACCGAACTGAAAGGCCAGGGCGCCAGCTGGGAAATCGGCTTCTCCGTCGAGGCGAGCGACAGCCTGCCGGCGGCGCGCACCGAACTGTTCGCCCAGCTTCACCGGCATCTGCGACATGCCGGGATCGCGCTCGCCCTGGACAACGCGGTGCCGGCCCCGGTTCCGACACCCACCCTCGGACAGCTGCTCGAACAGTCCGACCTGTTCGGCGTCGTGCCCGCGGCCGAACGCGAGCTGCTGGTGCCCTATTTCCGGCAGCAGGACCTGCATCAGGGCGAAACGCTGATCCGGCAGGGCGAGGCGCCCGAGGCCTTGTTCCTGCTGGTCTCGGGTGCTGCCGAGATCACCACCGACACGCCGGCCGGGCCACGTGTCGTCTACCGGATGAGCCCCGGGGAGAGCCTCGGCGCCATCGGGCTCATCACCGGAACGCCCTACGCC
>CAXTZG010000021.1:16452-24082 GCA_964248625.1 uncultured Acetobacteraceae bacterium
GATGACCGAGGTGCGCGCCTACAGGATCGGCAAGAGCGAGATCTCGGCGGCGATCAAGGCGAGGCCCGAGATGGCGGTGGCACTCGAGCAGCTGGCGTGCCGCGGTCAGGACGCGCTTCGTCGCGATGCCGCGGCCTCCGAGCAGACCGAGCCCGTCCACCCCGAGATGTTCCTGTCCCGCCTGCGCAGCCTTCTCCACGTGCTGGGCAGCTGATCAGGCCGCCGTCGCCGGCCGGGCCGCCGGCGCGGGCCTGTCCTGCTCCCGGCCGGCGCCAGGGGCTCAACCTGCGTGGCGGCCGACGCCGACGGGCAGCAGGATCTCCGGCGTGACCTCGTCGACATCGGCCACGCCCAGCAGGGCGAGGTCGGTATCGATCTCCTTGCGCAGCAGCTTGATGGCATGCTCGACGCCCGCCTCGCCCGCGAGGGCTGCGGCAAACAGGAACGGCCGGCCGAGCAGCACGCAGTCCGCGCCGAGCGCCAGCGCCTTCAGGATGTCGGTGCCCCGCCGGAAGCCGCTATCGACGAACACGGTCATGTCGCCGCTCTCGCTCTTGACGTCGGCCAGCACTTCCATCGGCGACGCGGCGGTGTCGAGCTGGCGGCCGCCATGGTTGGACACGACGACGCCGTCGATCCCGGTCTGCCGGGCGATGCGGGCATCCTCCTTCGACAGGATGCCCTTGATAACGAAAGGCCCCCGCCAGTGCTTGCGGATCAGCTCGGCCTGCTCCCAGGAGAAGGCGGCGTGGCCGGTGACCGCTCCCAGCTTGCGCGAGAAGATGGTCGGATGATCCCGCGGCCCGATATTGCTGATCGACGGGATGCCCCGCCGCAGGATGGTGCGCGCCGCGGTCGAGGCGAGCCAGCGCGGATGGGTCAGGCCGTCATAGGCGAGGCGCGGCGTCGGGCGCAGCGGCATGGTGTAGCCGGTGCGTATGTTGTTCTCGCGGTTGGAGCCGACCGGGACGTCGACGGTGAGCATGAACACCTCGAGCCCCGCCGCGGCCACGCGCTCGCACATCTCGTGGATGTTCGTGGCGTCCGGCTGCTGATAGGCGGCGAACCAGGCGCCGGGGTTGTGACGCGCCAGCTCCTCCATCGGCGTGATGGAATTGGCGCTCAGGATGAACGGGATGTTGGCCTCGCGGGCGGCGCGCGCCATCCGGTTGTCGGCGTCGTAGCCGACCACGGCGGATGCGCCCATCGGCGCGATGGCAAACGGACTGGCATAGCGCCGGCCGAACAGCGTGACCGCCTGGCTGCGCTGCGAGACGTCGCGCAGGATCCGCGTGACCAGGTGCCAGGCCTGGAACGCCTCGCGGTTGTTGCGATAGGCCTCGCCCGACTCCGCGCCGCCGGACACGTAGCCGTAGACGGCGCGGGGCAGGCGGGTGCGCACCGTGGCCTCGAAGTCGTCGAGGTTCAGCACGTGCCGGAGCAGCCGCTGGTGGCGTTTCGGCATGCTGCCCGAGGCGAACTCCGAGCTGGCCGGTATTGGACTGGCGGTGGCGGCGTGTGCGGACATCCGGAACTCCATCGAAGAGGCTGGTCGGGCAGGGCAGGGCAGGGCGCGCGCTAGCGCCCGGCACCGAGCCTGCGCGCCATATCGGTGATCATGTGGATGCTGTCGACCCGCTCGGCTGACAGCATGAGCCGTCGCGACAACAGCAGCGCCGCGGTTTCGCAGGCGGCGCGCTGCGTCCGGTCGCCGATCAGCTCGAAGTCGATGACGTGGGCCAGACCCAGGATGCGGCGCATCATCTCGACCGCGGCAAAGCCTGCCATGTCCTGGAACACGTCGCCGAGATCGGTGTCGGCCGCGGCCTCCCGGGCGCCAGCGGCGTGACGGCAGAGGCGGGCGAAGCGCTCCCGAAAGCCGAGCCAGACCGCCTCGACGAGAGCGAGGATCCAGTCGCCATGACCGGGATCGGCACGGTGATGCCCGGCCTGCGCGAAGTAGCTCAGAAGCAGGTCGCCGAGGAGCACCCCGATATCGAATCCCATCGGCCCGTAGCAAACGAACTCGGGATCGATGATCTGCGTGTCGGTCGGCGTGACCATGATCGACGACGTGTGCAGATCGCCATGCAGCAGCGCCTGGGGCGTCTGCAGAAACCTCCGCCTGAGCCCGGCCACGCGCGAGCGCAGGTCCGCATCCTGCTTCAGCTCGACGACGAGAGGGTCCAGCTCCGGACGCGTCCAGCGGTTGCGCGAGGCGGAAAGCAGCGGCTCGGTGAACACGAGCGTGTCCGTGACCGCGAGCATCTCGTGATTGCCGCCAAAGCGGGCCGCCAGCGCCGCCCTGTCGGCGTCGCCCAGACATCGCCCCGAGGTGTGGAACAGGATGTCGGCGAGATAGTCCGCCAGATGATCGGCAAGCCTGTCGAACCGCCTGCCTTCCAGAAGCGCGTTGCGCAGCGGCACGTGCGGGGCCAGCAGCTCCATCGCGATGAAGCGGTCGACCGGATCGGCATGCAGGACCGCCGGAAGCCGGTCCGGCTGCAGCCGCCCGAACTCGCGAAGCGCCAGGCTCTCGTAGCAGGACCGCAGCGTCGACAGCGGCCAGCTCTGCCCGACCAGCCGGAGGTAGGGAAGCGCCTGCTTGACGATCATCCCGCCGTCCGGTCCCGCCAGGCGGAAGACCAGGTTGAGATTGCCGTCGCCGATCTCGCGAATGGTCCAGCCGGCCGGTTGGCCGCCGAGGCGGCCCGCCAGCGCCGGCACGCCGCCGATCGCGTGTCGCAGGCTTTCCGCATCATGGACCCGGTAGCCGACCGGCAATGCGCCCTCAAGACGCCGCGATCTGGCTCTGTCCGACCGGTCATCAGGTTCTGGCTTCAACCGTGGACCCTGACAGCTGGAGAAGGCATGCAGGCGAGACATGTCGGGACGGGCGCCGTCAACCGGTCCTGCGGATCTCCTCCATCTCGTGCCGGCTGGCATCGTCGATGGTCAGGATCGCCTTGATGTTCCGGGCACTGGTCGCGAGCGTCCCGATGATGCCCGAGCGCAGCGAGGCAAGCAACGACAGGGTCTTGTTCTGCTCGCTGGCGATGGCAAGCACGTTGGGAATGCGCGCGTAGTCGGCGTGCGACAGGCCGATGATGCGGCGGCTGAGCTCGCGGGCGACCGGCCTGCCATAGGTGTCGAGAAAGTCGTAGCCGGACACGTCGGCCACGGCGCCGGCCAGGCGGGCCTGCGCGATCTCGACCGAGGAGTACCAGCCGATCCCGGCCATGTAGCTGTTCTCGCTGCAGTCGCCGATGCCGATCAGCGCCACGTCCGCCTTGCGCGCGCGCGTCAGCGTCTGCTGGACGATGACGTTGGCCATCAGCAGGCGGTGCAGCTCGGGATCGTGCACGTAGCCCGGGGCGTAGAGGGTCTCGCTCCGGCCGCCGAACCGGGCGGCGAGACGACGACAGACCTGATCCGAGTTGAAGGTATGGCCGACGCGGTTGGTGCCGCCGATCGCGCTGACGAAGGTGCAGCTGCGATGCGTCGCGCCGTCGAGCAGGTCGGCCACCGAGCCGAGATTGCGGCCCATGCCCACGGCGACGACCATGTCGTCGGACAGGATCTCCGCCATGTGGTCCGCCACCAGCTGGGCGACCGCCTTGCGCTGCAGGTCCTGGTCGTCATGATCGATGGCGATCAGGGCTCGCTGGACGCCGAACCGCCGCCTGAGCTCCTGCTCCAGCTCCGACAGCTCCACCGGGTTGAGGTTGATCCGGATCGTGACCAGGCCCAGGTCGCGGGACTGCTTCAGCATCCGGCTGATCTTGGTACGCGACAGGCTCAGCGCCCGCGAGATCTCGTCCTGCGTCTTGCCCTCGTAGTAGTAGAGCCGGGCGACCAGGGTGATGAGCTTGATCTCGTCGGTCTCGATCCGCATGGTCAGCCTGCCCCGGCAGATGGCAGCCCGGCTGGTGCCGGGACCTCGGGCAGGCACGGCGCGGCGCGCTGTTGCGGATCGTCGAGACCATGGCGTGCATCGCCGGACAGGCGTGCCCGGTGGAGCCTGTTCGGCAGCGGGCAGGATGCCTCCAGGCTCAGCGGATGCGCGACGGCATCGCCATCCGCTGCGTCGAACTCTGCGACGTTGCCGTTCATGCCGCTGAACCCCCGCGTTTCGCTGCCGCATGATCGGGCATGGTGGAGGATGCTGCCAGTGGAGCGGCAGCCGGCAAATTCATTATTGCCGACCGCAGCGGGCATCTCGTCGACATGATCACCAGGCTTCCTAGGCACGGGTGCGCACCTGTCCGTCGACTGCACTTCTGTGCAGAAGGTATGACGCGACTCGATCCGATCCTGCAAGTGTCATCGAATATAGACCAAGGCCACGCGGCCGCTCCTTCACCCGGCGATCATGGCTGCCCGATGCAGGGCGTCCCACCTGACGAGATTGGCGTCAGGACCGCTTGACACTCTGCGCGGACCTGACCGAACATCTGTCCGTTCAACGCACATCCATGCGGATCGGACGCGCAAGGTGGCACAAAGCGACCGCACAGGAGCCCGCGCCACAGCAGCGCGGTCAGAGGGATCGAACATGAAGCGTCGGGAATTTCTGGGAACCGTCGGGGCGGCAGCGGCCGCGTCGGCTTTGACAACGGCCTCCAGCCACGGCCAGGACAAGAAGCACCTGATCGGCTACAGCGTCTCGACGCTGGCGAACCCGTTCTTCCAGGGTATGACGCGCGGCGTGGTGACCTCGGTCCGCGCGATCCCCGGCTTCTCGCTGCTCAACACCAATGCCAACGGCGACGCGAACGCGCAGGCGACGGCGGTGATCGACATGATCAACCGCGGCGCCGAGGCCTTGATCCTGAATGCGATCAACAGCAACGCGATTGTGCCGGTGGTCAACCAGGCCCGCAAGCGCGGCATTCCCGTCTTCACGCTGGATCGCGGCGCCGCCTGCGGCGACTGCCAGATCAACTTCCTGGAGACCGACAACATCGCCCTCGGCCGGGAAGGCGCGCAGTTCATCGCCCAGAAGCTCAAGGAGCGCTATGGCTCGGTGAAGGGCAACGTCGTCGACCTGATGGGGCTGCTGGGCAGCACGGCGGGCGACGCGCGCGAGAAGGGATTTGCCGACGAGTTCCACAAGATCGCGGCCGAGAATGCCGGCCTGAAGCTCATCGCGCGCCAGGAGGGGCAGTTCAACCAGGAACGCTCCTTCAACCTGATGTCGCAGATCATGGCGGCCAACCCGACGATCGACGCGGTGTTCAACGGCAACGACGACAATGCCGTGGGCGCCCTGCGGGCGGTCGAGCAGGGCGGCCGCCAGGCGCCGATCGGCGATCCCAAGCACATCATCATGATCGGCATCGACGGCACCGAGCAGGCGCTCACCGCGATCCGGCGCGGCAGCCTCGATGCGACGCTGTCGCAGAACCCCCTCACCATGGCGGCGCAGTCCGTCGCCTACGTGTCCGACTACTTCAACGGCAAGAAGTCCGACATCCCGGCGCATCAGTACTGGCCGCACTTCCTGGTCACCAAGGCCACCATCGACGGTCCGGCGGCCAAGACCTACGGGCTCTGGGCCGACGATCTGCGGCGGTCCTGACGCCGGTGGGCGCGCTCCTCGAGGTCGAGGGGGTCGGCAAGTCGTTCCTCGGCATCACGGTGCTGTCCGACGTCAGCCTGCGCCTGAGCCGGGGCCAGGTGCACGGCGTCGTCGGCGAGAACGGCGCCGGCAAGTCGACCCTGATGAAGATCCTGGCCGGGATGTACGAACCCGATGCCGGCATCATCAGGATCGAGGGCGAGGCGTTCCGGCCGAAAAGCCCCCGCGAGGCGATCGATGCCGGCATCATCGTCATCCACCAGGAGCTCAGCCTGTTCCCGGACCAGACGGTGGCCGAGAACATCTTCGCCGGCGCGCTGCCGGCCGGCGTGCCGGGCGTGATCTCGCGGCGCGCGCTCCTGCGCAAGACCCGCGAGGTGCTGGACGAGATCGGGCTGGACGTGTCGCCGTCCGCCCGGGTGAGGTCGCTGAGTCTGGCGCAGCAGCAGCTGGTCGAGATCGGCCGCGCGCTGTCCCGACAGGCGCGGGTCATCGTGATGGACGAGCCGACCGCCACCCTGACCGCGCACGAGTTCCGCCTGCTGGTCCGCACGATCGACAAGCTCAAGGCGGCCGGCGTCGGCATCATCTTCATCACCCATCATCTCGAGGAGATCTTCGAGATCTGCGACGACGCCACGGTGATGCGCGACGGGCGCACGGTGGAAACGCGCGCCATCGCCGAGTGGTCGGAAGAGTCGATCATCCAGGCGATGGTCAACCGCCCGATCGACAAGCTGTTTCCCAAGCGCGAGATCGAGCTCGGCGAGACGCTGCTCGCCGTCGAGAACCTTGCCTCCCCGGGCCGCTTCCAGGACGTCTCGTTCCAGGTCCGCGCAGGCCAGGTCTATGGCCTGGCCGGGCTGGTCGGCGCCGGGCGCACCGAGGTGCTCAAGGCGCTGTTCGGCGCGTTGCCGATCTCGCAGGGCCAGGTGACGGTGGAGGGACGCGCCTACCAGCCGCGCTCGCCGCGCGACGCGCTGTCGCACGGCATCGCCCTGGTGCCGGAGGATCGCAAGACCGAGGGCCTGCTGCTGGGCTTTCCGATCCGGCAGAACATCGCCCTGTCGACCCTGGGCAAGCTGTCGCGCTTCGGCTTCATCCTCCGCCCCGCCGCGATCCAGTCCCAGGCGGCCGGCCTGATCCGCAGCCTGCGCATCAAGGCGACCTCCGCCGGCCAGGAGGTGCGTCGGCTGTCGGGCGGCAACCAGCAGAAGGTGGTTCTGGCCCGCGTCATCAGCGTGGGCCCGCGGGTGTTCCTGCTCGACGAGCCGACGCGCGGCATCGATGTCGGCGCCAAGATCGAGGTCTACACGCTGATCGGCGACCTCGCGGCCAAGGGGGCCGCGATCCTCGTGGTGTCGTCGGACCTTCTCGAGCTGATCGGGCTTTGCGACACGATCGGCGTGCTCCGGTCCGGCCGCAAGACCGGCGAGCTCGATCGAACGCAGTTCAGCCAGGACAGGATCATGTCCCTGGCCACAGCCGGGTGATGCCTGACATGCCAGACGCTCAACACGCCGCCGCCGCCATCCGTCCGGCGCGCTCGTTCCGCCCGAACCTGTCCAACCTGTCGGGCGAGGTCACCATCTTCGCGGTGTTCGTGCTGATCGTGCTGTTCCTTGCCGTCACCACGCCGCAGTTCCTGACCACCGCCAACATCCTGGCGATCCTGGTGGCGACATCGCTGATCGCGGTGGTCGCCTGCGGGCAGACCTTCGTGATCATCACCGGCGGCATCGACCTGTCGTGCGGCTCGGTGGTGGCGCTGTCCGGCGTGGTGGCGGGGCTTGCGCTGCAGGCCGGGGCGTCCACGCCCGTGGGCATCCTGGCTGGCCTCGCCACGGGCCTCGCCTGCGGGTTCTTCAACGGGTTCGCCGTCACGTTCCTCAACATGAACCCGTTCATCGTGACGCTGTCGGTGCTGGCCATGGCGCGCGGCCTTGCCTTCATCGTCACCAACGGCAACACCATCTTCGGCTTTCCCGACGCCTTCGACCGGCTCGGCGGCGGGCTGCTCGCGCATTTCCCGATCGCCGGCATCATCTC
>CAXTZG010000021.1:24092-25712 GCA_964248625.1 uncultured Acetobacteraceae bacterium
TGCTGGCATTCTTCCTCTGCTTCCTGGTGCTGTCCAAGACCGTGCTCGGCAGCGAGATCTATGCCGTCGGCGGCAACCGGGAGGCGGCGCGCCTGGCGGGCATTCCGGTGTCGCGGACGCTGCTGGTCGTCTACCTGGTGTCGGGCGCGTTCGCAGGGCTCGGCGGCGTGATCCTGACCGGCCGCCTCGACTCCGCGCAGCCGATCGCAGCGACCGGCCTGGAGCTGAACGCGATCGCCGGCGTGGTCATCGGCGGCGCGTCGCTGTTCGGCGGGCGCGGCAGCATGCTCGGCACCATGATGGGCGTGCTGCTGATCGGCGTGATCAATAACGGCCTGACGCTGAACAACGTGCAGCCATTCTGGGTGCAGTTCATCCAGGGCGCCGTGATCTTCGCAGCCGTGCTGTTCGACTCCATCAACCAGAAGCGTCGCGTCGGCTGAGCTCTCCCCCGGGGTTTTCATCCGGCAGCAGACCTAAGGATATGCAGCAATGAAGTATCGCGTTCTCGGCCGCAGCGGACTGAAGGTTTCGGTTCTCACCATGGGCACCTTCACCTTCGGCGGCGAAGGCCCGTTCGCCATGGTCGGCAACCAGGGCGTGGCCGATGCGCGCCGGCTGATCGACTGCTGCATCGATGGCGGCATCAACTTGTTCGATACCTCGAACATGTATTCCTCCGGGCGGTCTGAGGAGATCCTCGGCGAGGCGCTGGGCCCGCGCCGCAACGACATCCTGATCTCGTCGAAGGCGCGCATGCGCATCGGCGACGGCCCCAACGACGAGGGCGTTTCGCGCTACCACCTGATCCGCGAGTGCGAGAAGAGCCTGGCCCGGCTCCGGACCGACGTCATCGACATCTACTACATGCACGAGTGGGACGGCATCACGCCTCCGGAGGAGACGCTGGAGGCGCTCGACCGTCTCGTGGCGCAGGGCAAGATCCGCTATGTCGGCTGCTCGAACTATTCCGGCTGGCACATCATGAAGTCGCTGGCGGTCAGCGACCGCGACCGGCGGCCGCGCTTCGTCACCCAGCAGATCCACTACACGATCGAAGCGCGGGAAGCTGAATACGAGCTGCTGCCGATCGCCGTCGACCAGGGCCTCGGCGTCCTGGTCTGGAGCCCGCTCGCCGCCGGCCTGCTGACCGGCGCGCATCGCCGCGACCAGCCGCCTCCGGCCGGATCGCGGCAGGCGGCGGGTTGGACCGAGCCGCCGATCCGCGACATGGAGCGGCTCTGGACCATCGTGGACGCGCTGGTCGAGATCGGCGAGGCGCGCGGCGTGTCGGCGGCCCAGATCGCGCTGGCCTGGCTGCTCGAGCGGCCCGCGGTGAGTTCCCTCGTGGTCGGTGGCCTGAGCGAGACGCATTTCCGCGACAACATCGCGGCTGTCGAGCTGACCCTGACGGATGCGGAGCGCACCCGGCTGGACAAGGTCAGCGTCCTCCCCGCGATCTATCCCTACTGGCACCAGGGCCAGTTCGCGCGCGACCGCTTTGGTCCCGCCGACCTGGCGCTGCACCGCTACCTGCCGGTGGTCGGCTAGCGCCGCCGGCAGCCGGGACGAACCGGCCCGGCCGACCGCACGAACCGCCGGTCGCCCCCGTCATGGCCG
>CAXTZG010000021.1:25722-28944 GCA_964248625.1 uncultured Acetobacteraceae bacterium
TGGCCGGCGACCGGGTCTTTGCCAACAACACCCCGCTGCCGATGCTCGATCCCGGCCGAGGCCGGACCAGGACCGGTTTAGCCGCATGCCGGGCATCAATCGACGGCGCCCAGGCCCGCCACAACGATCGGTTTGTAGTGGGGATCAAAGAGCAGCTTGTCACCCCAGATCTTCTGCAGGTAGACCTTTTCCGCAACGATGAGCGATACGAGCACGCCCTTGCCAGTATCGATCGTGTTCAGTGCGCGCCCTCCTGCAGAGCCTGGGGGCGTCGAACGCGTGACAAGGCAACGAAGACACCTGGGGCGCGGTGCAGTTCGTAGCAGTTGATCCCCACCAACGCTTCATTTTGCAAGGTTTCGGCATTCGAGGCGAAGCCGATCCCGTTGCTGCCAAAACGGCGCCTGATGTCGCTGAGTGTGGCAACGCCGAAGGCGAGCCCGGGAACCGGAGAGGCGTTCGCCACCGACGCGACGTTCCAATCCTCCTCCAGGAAAACTATCTTACCGGTGTCCGGCGAAGCTGTAGCGGAAAGACTGACACTTTCGGAAAGTGGCCACTTTATTGCAACATTATTGCCGACTTGGAAGAAGTCCCGGGTTTTCGGCATGCGTTTCAGCGCTGGGATCAACAACTCACCGATCGTCAAGCCGTGCAGAGTCTGAGCTCTTGCAGGCAGGCACAGCGCGTGGAGGCTCAGTATCAGCAGGCATGGAAGGTAGCGCACGCTGTTGTCCTCTGCAGCCAAGCAGCAGTGCGAGGCTAGATCATGCAGGCTACCTGTTCGTCCGGCGTCGGCAAATTGGAAGACCGCCGTCAGGCTGCCGTTGGTCCAGCTGGTCAGCGGCACCCAGGTTGGGACCGGGCGCATCAGATGCGGGGCATGACGCAGCAGCAGCTGGCGTTCATGCACCGACCCTCGCACCAGCCGGAACCCGCCGGTCTCGAGGTAGCGCAGGCCGTCATGGATCAGGCGCGACGATGCGGCGCTGGCACCGCTGCCGGCGCGCGACACGCCCACACCATGCTGTTCCCCGCCCCGGGGCTGCGCCAAGACGAGCTCGCGCCGGCACGGGAGGCCGCCGTCGCGCATGACGGGTCCGTCCGTTGTCGAGGCGATGATCAACGCCCGCGCCACGCCGATCCACGGCTTCGTCCGGCGGCACCGGGCAAGCGCAAGGAGCGTCCGGGAACGGTCTGCGCGCCGCGCGACCGGATGGGCTCGTTCGAGCACGGCGTGCCACCTGACCGTCGCCGCGGTGCCGCACCCGGGTTCCCGGACGGCAGCAGCGTCCGATGTTATGGCGCCTGCTCAAGGCCTTGCCGGCGGCCCGGCATCCAGGCGAGCAGCGAGCCGATCCAGAGCAGCGCGCATCCACCCACGATCAGGTAGCCGATGATCTCCCCGTGCGTGTCGAGCACGCTCGCCCAGCGCGGCACGGACGGGCCGGAGCCGGCGGCGAGCTCCAGCGCCTCCAGCGAACCGACGAGCACCGCGACCAGCACCGAGCCTGCGGTGATCGCCAGGTTGTAGCCGAGCTTGCGTGCCGGCTCCGCCAGCGCCCAGCCATAGGCCCCCAGCATCATCACCCCGTCCGCGGTATCGATCAGCGACATGCCGGCGGTGAACAGGGCAGGGAACACCATCACCGCCCACCCGGCCTGTCCATGCGTGACGCCGGCGGCGGCGAGGCCAAGCACGCCGATCTCGGTAGCGGTGTCGAAGCCCAGCCCGAACAGCAGCCCGAGCCAGAACATGCCGCGGCTCGTTCCCACCCGACGGAACAGCGGGCGCAGCAGCCGCGACAGGCCGCCTTGCGGCGAGGGCAGGACGGCGTCGGCGATCGTCTCGCCGCCGTGCTGCCGCCGACGCTGGCGAAGCAGGCACAGCAGCACGCGGCAGTTGGCGCCGCCGATCAGCAGCAGGAAGCCGGCCGACATCACGGCGCCGAGCGGCGCTCCCCAGCCTGCCAGCAGACCGGCGTGGGCCCGGAACCACCCTTGCGCCAGCACGATCAGCAGGCCGGCCAGCACCACGACGATTGAATGGCCGAGCGAGAAGAACAACCCGACGGCGATCGGGCGTTCGCCATCCTGCATCAGGCGTCGCGTGACGTTGTCGATGGCAGCAATGTGATCGGCATCCACCGCGTGGCGCAGGCCGAAGCCCCACGCGATCAGCGCCGAGCCCAGCAACGCCGGCGATGCGCCGAAGGCCAGCAGCGCCCAGCCCCAGGCCAGCAGGTTGGCGCCGAGCAGCACTGCGAACATCGTGACGATGCGCGGCGTCTGCGCGCCCCGCCCACCCGGCGCCGGCTGTGCGAACGATGCGCGGAACCGGTCCGGAAGGCTGGAGCGCGAAGACGGCCGCGGGTTGGGCATGACGCGAACGTGGCCGACGGCGGCCGCGTCGACAAGGCGCGTCGCGTGGACAAGACCGGACGGCCTATCCATCATGCCGGCATGATCCATCTGCATCTGGACCCGCTTGGCGGTGTCGCCGGCGACATGCTCGCGGCAGCCCTGCTTTCGGCGTTCCCGCAACATGAGGGGGTCGTCGCCGAGGCGACGGCCAGGGCGGCCCCGGTTCGCTGCCGCATCCTGCCCCACGATGACGGCGTGCTGACCGGCGTGCGCTTCCGGGTCGATGGCCCGGATGGCCGACCGGCGGATGCCGTCCCGACGCCCCCGCCGGCGCACGCGCATGACCATGTCCATCATCACCCGCACGACCATGCGCACGATCACGATCATGACGCCCACGCGCATGGCCATCGCGCCTGGAGCGACATCCGGGCGCACCTGCAGTCCTGCGGCCTGGAGCCTGCGGTGTCGGCGCACGCCGTCGGCATCTTCGCGGTGCTCGCCGAGGCGGAAGGCCGGGTGCATGGCAGGCCGGCCGATTCGGTGACGTTCCACGAGGTGGGCGCTGCCGACTCCATCGCCGACATCGTCGCCGCCGCCGTGCTGATCGAGGCGATCGGTGCCGGCAGCTGGAGCATCTCGGCCCTCCCGCTCGGCGGGGGACGGATCCATACCGCGCACGGCGTCATGCCGGTGCCGGCACCAGCGACCGCGCTGCTGCTCGAAGGCTTCGAGGTGCAGGATGACGGCATCGCCGGCGAGCGCGTCACGCCGACAGGCGCTGCGATCCTGCGCTACCTCAGGCAGGCGGGCCTGCTCGGCGCGCGACCGGCCGGCAGGCTGACCGGCAGCGGCATC
>CAXTZG010000021.1:28954-44610 GCA_964248625.1 uncultured Acetobacteraceae bacterium
ACCAGGCGGCTGCCCGGCACGAGCAACTGCCTGCGTGTGCTGAGCCTGGACACGGCCGGTGCCGCCGGTCCTGCGGCCGGCCATCGCGCACTGGGCGTGATCGCCTTCGAGGTGGACGACCAGTCGGGCGAGGATCTGGCCGCCGGCCTCGACCGCATCCGGTCGGTGGCGGGCGTGCACGACATCGTGCAGATGGCGGCGATCGGCAAGAAGGGACGCATGGCGGTGCATGTGCAGGTGCTGGCAGCCCCCGACGCGCTGCCGCTGGTGACGGCGGCCTGCTTCCGCGAGACCACCACCATCGGCCTGCGCACGCATCTGGTGGAGGGCCAGGCGCTGCGACGCAGCACCGCCCGCACCGTTGTCGACGGCATACCGGTGGATGTGAAGCTGGTGGAGCGTCCGGACGGGCGGACCGGCAAGGCGGAGGCCGACCATCTGATCGGCCTGGCCGGCCATGCCACCCGTCTGCGGTTGCGGCGGCAGGCGGAGGCGCTCGCAATCGAAACCGACGTCGCGCCATGACAAACGCATCGCAGCGTGCCGAGGATCATGCCGGCCTTGCCCGGCTGCAGGTTCTGCTGGCCGGGCTGCCGGTGCTGCGGGTGGCGATCGCCGTCAGCGGCGGCATCGACAGCCTGACCCTGTCGGCGGCCGCGGCACCGGTCCTGGGCGACCGGCTGACACTGCATCACGCCACCTCGCCCGCGGTGCCGCAGGAGGCGACGCAGCGGACCCGCGACCTGGCGGCGGCACTCGGCCTGCAGCTCGCGCTGTTCGACGCGGGCGAGTTCGACGATGCCCGCTACCGCGCCAATCCGGTGAACCGCTGCTTCTACTGCAAGAGCAACCTGTACGGGGCCATCGCCACCCGTCTGCAGGGGTCCGGCACGCTGGTCCTGTCCGGCACCAACACCGACGACCTCGGCGACTACCGGCCCGGGCTGCAGGCGGCGGAAGCGCATGGCGTGCGTCATCCGTTCGTGGAAGCCGGGATCTCGAAGGCGGCCCTGCGCCGGATCGCGCCGCTGGTGGGGATCGGCTTCCTGGCCGACCTGCCCTCCGCGCCGTGCCTGTCGAGCCGCATCGAGACCGGGCTGTTCATCGAGCCGGCCGTGCTCGCATTGGTGCATGCGGTGGAGCGCCTGGTGGCCGCGGCGCTCGGCGACGACCCGGACGGGCCGCGCACCATCCGCTGCCGGGTGCGCAGCGCCGGGCTGGTGATCGAACTCGACCCGCGCTCGCTGCAGGCCGTGGCGCAGGGCGGATGCGAGGCAGCGCTTCGCCAGGCGGTGGCGCGGCTGGCCGTCGATGCCGGCGAGCTCCCTCGCACGCTCCGCTTCGTTCCCTACCGTGCCGGCAGCGCCTTCCTGCAGCCGGCCTCGGATGCGCCCCGCGCGGCGCCGCCATGACCGATTTCGAGCTCGATGCAGAGCGCGTCAACCGGATCGGCTTCGGCGAGGCGGTGTATTGCGCCGGCAAGTCGCCTGGCCAGATCAGCGACATCCTGCGCTCGGTGCCGGGCAGGCCCCTCCTGCTCACCCGGCTCGATGCCACCCGGTTTGCCGCCCTGCCGGAGGATGTCGCAGCCCTGCTGGATTACGACCCGATGTCGCAGACGGCCTGGCAGGGCGCCCCGGCGCCGCTGCGTTCCGGGGCTCAGGTGGCGGTCGTGACGGCCGGCACCTCCGACCTGCCGGTCGCCCGGGAGGTCGTCCGCACGCTTCGGTTCTCCGGCCGGCAGGCGACCGAGATCGCCGATGTCGGCGTCGCCGGCCTGTGGCGCCTGCTGCGACGCGTGGAGGAATTGCGCGCACATCCCGTCGTCGTGGTGGTGGCGGGCATGGATGCGGCGCTGCCCTCGGTCGTGGCCGGCCTGCTGCCCGGCGTGATCATCGGCGTGCCGACCTCGGTCGGATACGGCGTCGCGGCAGGCGGTCGGGCCGGACTCGATGCGATGCTGGCCTCGTGCGCGCCCGGCCTCAGCGTGGTGAACATCGACAACGGCTATGGCGCCGCCTGCGCTGCCCTGCGGGTGCTGGGCGCGATGGCGCCTGACCCAGCGAAAGGATAACGATCATGGATCGTCGTAACTTCATCAAGACGGTGGTCGCCGGCGTCGGCGTCGTCGCTGCCGCCGACGCTTCGCCGGCCATGGCGCAGTCGCTGCCGCCAGCCGTTCCGGACAACGTCGTGCCGCGACCCGGCAGCGTGACGGCGACGATCCCGCAGCATCCCGACATGAAGTACCGGGCGCTGGGCCGGACCGGCGAGGCGGTGTCGCTGGTGGGCATGGGCGGCTACCACCTGGCCAAGCCGGGCGGGATGACCAACGACGAGGCGATCCGCGTGGTGCATGCCGGCCTCGATGCCGGCATCAACTTCTGCGACAACTGCTGGGACTATAACGGCGGCGAAAGCGAGGTCCGTCTCGGCCGCGCGCTGTCGCAGGAAGGCTACCGGCGCCGCGTGTTCCTGATGACCAAGATCGACGGCCGCACCGCGAAGGCGGCGATGGGCCAGATCGAGACCTCGCTGACCCGCCTGCAGACCGACCATCTCGACCTGCTGCAGTTCCACGAGATCATCCGGGCCGACGATCCAGGCCGCGTGTTCGCGCAGGGCGGCGCGCTTGAAGCCGTCATGAAGGCGCGCGAGCAGGGCAAGCTCCGCTATATCGGCTTCACCGGCCACAAGAGCCCGGTGATCCATGCCAGCATGTTCGAGACCGCCGACCGGCACGGCTTCCACTTCGACACCGTGCAGATGCCCCTCAACATCATGGACGCGCATTACGACAGCTTCGAGAAGATGGTGGTGCCGATGGCGGTGGCTCGCGGCACCGGCATCATCGGCATGAAGGCGTTCGGCGATCCGTTCATCCTGCACTCTCGGGTGATGCCGCCGATGCAGATGCTGCAATATCCGATGAGCCTGCCGATCAGCACCCAGATGACCGGCATCGACAGCATGGACATCCTGCACCAGGCGCTGGAGGCGGTGCGGACCTTCACGCCGTCCACGCCGGAGTTCCGGACCGCACTCCTGGCCCGCAGCGCGCAGATCGCCATGACCGGGCAGACCGAGCGCTACAAGACCAGCGAGCATTTCGACGGCACCAACCACAATCCGCAGTGGCTGACGCAGGCCTGATCCTCGGCCGGCATGCAGAACGGATGAGGCGCGCCGCCGCCGGCGGCCTGCGGCTGCTGGTCGTCGGCAGCGCCGGGGCGGCGGCCGCTCCGGACGCAGCGCCGCAACTCGGCTACTGGGACAACTGGACCGACGCCGCCGGCGTCAGCCATCTGACGCGCTGCGCGCTGCGGCACTTCTTGCTTGAGGCCGTTTCCCGGCAGGCGGCACCGGAATGGCGTGACCGGCAGGCGACGCCCGCGCGGGCGGTGGTGATCCATGTCGAGCCGCCGGGCTGGGTCGGCGGATGGCACGAGAACCCGACGGTGCAGTGGATCACCCCCCTAGCGGGTGCATGGTTCCTGCAGGCGACGGACGGCAGCAGCATCACGGCAAAGCCGGGCGACATCGTGATCGGCGAGGACCAGGGCGCGAAGCCGGACGGCGCCGGGCATGCCGGCCACCTGTCGCGCAATGACGGGCCGGTGGCGGTTTCGCTGCTCATCGTGCAGATGGCGGGTCTGCCATCGGCCAAACGGCCCTGCCGGTTCCAATAGGGGCTCGGCAGGACGCCGGCCCGATCCGCAGATCAGGCTGGACGCATCCGGATGCGGCTACTCGGCCGGCGCCGCATCGCGTTCGTGACCTGCGCCGGCGGATGGGTCGCCTCGATGGCGGTGAAGGTCTCGATGAACCGGTAGCTGTGCTCGGCATCCTTCGGCACCACCCACGAGCTGCCGGGCTCGAGCTTGACCATCTGTCCTTCCAGGGTCAGCTCGGCGCGGCCGCTGATCACATAGCCCACGGTCTCATAGGCGCGGCGGACCGGATGCGGGGGCGTGTCGGGGGTCTCGTTCTCCCACAGCCGCATCGACAGGCTGCGGCCGCTGGCGAGGTAGCGCTGCCCCTGCGGCCCCTTCGGAGCCTGCCCGCTCTCGACTTTCGTGACACTGGTGTCCGCCATGATCAGCTCGCTTTCGATATCGCCTGGTTGCCGTCGTCGTCCGGCAGCTGTCACGCCTGGAACGGCCGAGAGTTCATGCGTCGCGTGCGATCGGGCCCGCCGACTGCGCCTGCCGGCACCGCGCCGATCCCCGCATCGCCGGTCGGACGTCAGGCTAGTCCGCGTCCGGCACCCGCCCGACCTGGCCCAGGAACTCCGGCTCGGCGAACTCCTCGGCGGAATCGTCGTGCGACACGCGGACGATCTGCGCGCCGAGAATGCTGCCGGCGGCCAGGGCGCGTTCGGCACGCAGCAGCCCCGCTTCCGCCGTCCTGCAGGCGATCGGCGGACCGGCCTTCAGGCCGCCGCGCGCCCCGCTGACATAAGGCTGATAGATGATCTGCGTCGTTGTCGGCACGCTGCGTCCCTCAAGCATCTGGTTGACAGGCAGGCGGCGGGCGCCGCTCGCGACGAGCCGCCGGCAGGCCTGCATGGTTCGGCCACGCGCCAGCTACGCGCCACCGTGGGCAAGGTTTGGCTATCCGACCGCCGGGCTCCTGCGCGGCGCCAGCTGCAGCGGCTTCCTTTCCATATCCTCCGGCTCGGGGGCCATCTTAAGCAGAACCCGCAGGATCGCCGCGCGCGAGGAGATGTCGAGCCTGCGATAGGCATGCAGCAGCGTGTGCTCGTCGACCGCGAGCAGACCCAGCTCGCCCTGGTCATCGTGCAGATACTCTTCCGGAACCGGCGCATCCGGATCGAGGCCGATGAGATAGGCGACCGAGGTTTCCAGAACCTCCGCCAGCTTGGCCAGACGCTTGCCTCGCGGCAGCGGTGCGCGATCCTCTGTCAGCCTGACCAGCAGCTCGGCCGGCATGCCGGCGGCGCGCGCGGCAGCGTCCGGTGACATCTCGAGACGATCAAGCCGTCCCTGCAGGCGCGCCGCGATGCTCAACGATCACCATCCTCGGGGGAGAATGCCGCACAGCTCGTCATCGACGGGCCTGTCGGCCTTCGCAGGCGCCGTGCGGCCCTGCCGCCGACTGATGCGCGGAGACGGGCCGATTTGCAACCTGGCGATATCGCCATCCGCCGCCACCGGGTATCGGGATCGTTCAAGCCTGCCTGCCCCTCCATCCGAGCGAAAGTCGCCCGCCTCATGACCCTGCCGTGTCGTCACGCCGTGTTCCCGATCGATCGAGCGGGCCGATGCACGCGCCTGCGGCGCCTGCGGACCGGCGCCGCGTCGCTGGCGGCCGTTCTGCTGATGTCGATGCCCGGACAGGCGGCAGACGACACCGCCGCGCCGGCGCTGCACCGGCTGGTGGCCGACTACGACGTGTATCTGGACGCAGCCGATCCGGTCTCGGCAGGGCAGCGCGGCAACCGGCTGGCCGCGTCGGTCTGGCCGGACGATTCACCGGCCGCCGTGGCCGGGCGCTCGGCGCGGCTGCAGGAGTTCAGCCGGCGTCTGCATGCCATTCCCGCCGCCTCGCTCACCGGCGAGGACGCGCTGAACCATGCGCTGCTGACCTGGCGCGTCGATCTCGACCTGGACGGGCAGCGCTTCGACGAGGAGCGCATCCCGTTCACCAGCGACGAGGGGTTCTTCCTGATCCCGGGCGATGCCGCCGAGGACACGGTCATCCGCGGCGACGCGGACGCGCAGGCCTGGCTCGACCGCCTGCGCGCGCTGCCGGGCTTCTACGAGACCGAGATCGCCAACATGCGACGCGGTCTTGCCACCGGCTTCGTCCAGCCGCGCATCACGGCACTTGCGGTGAGCAAGGCGACCCGCGCCGCCGCCGACGAGCCGGCCGAGCAGAGCCCGCTGCTGGCGCCGTTCGCCGCCCTGCCGGCGACCATGCCGGCAGCGCAACAGGCGACGCTGCGGTCGACAGCGCTCGACATCGTGCGGGCCCGCGTCAAGCCGGCCGAGCGGTCGCTCGCGGACTTCTTCGGGACCGAGTACCTGCCGAAGAGCCGCACGACGATCGGCGCGTCCAGCCTGCCGGACGGCCGCGCCTACTACGCCTACCGGGTCCGCCACGAGACCACCACCGACCTCACGCCCGACCAGGTGTTCGCGCTCGGCCAGTCGGAAATCGCGCGCATCCGCCGGGCGATGGACGAGCAGATCCGGGCGAGCGGCTTCACCGGCGACTTCAAGGCGTTCCAGCTGATGCTGCGCACCGATCCGCGCTTCTATGTCACCACGCGCGAGGCCCTGCTGGACAAGGCGAGCCGGCTGGCCAAGCGCGTGGACGACCAGTTGCCGCGCTTCTTCGGCCGCCTGCCGCGGCTGAGCTACGGCGTGCGCCCGGTGCCGCGCGCGATCGAGGACGGCTACACCTCGGGCCGCTACAACCCCGGCAGCCCGGAGCAGGGCGTCGCCGGCGGCCTGATGATCAACACCTCGCATCTCGACCAGCGGCCGCTCTACGAGCTGCCGACGCTGGTCGCCCACGAGGGCGTCCCGGGGCACCACATCCAGATCGCGCTGGCGCAGGAGCTGACCGACCTGCCGCCGTTCCGGCGCGACTCCGACATCACCGCCTATGTGGAAGGCTGGGCGCTGTATTCGGAGCAGCTGGTGGCGGAGATGGGGCTGTACGACACGCCCTATATCCGCTTCGGCATGCTCTCGATGGAGATGTGGCGCGCCTGCCGGCTGGTGATGGATGTCGGCATCCATTGGAAGGACTGGACCCGCGAGCAGGCGCTCGCCTGCCTGCAGGACAACACCGCGCTGGCCGACAAGAACATCCAGACCGAGACCGACCGCTACATCGCCTGGCCCGGTCAGGCGCTGGGCTACAAGATCGGCGAGCTGCGGATCATGGCGCTGCGGCAGCGCGCCCAGGCGGCACTCGGCGCGCGGTTCGATTATCGCAGCTTCCATGACGAGGTGCTCGACGAGGGCGCGATGCCGCTGGCGGTGCTGGAGCAGCGCGTCGATGGCTGGATCGCGTCACAGACCGCGCATCCGCCGCGATAGGGCTGTGGCGCCCGACACGCCCGCGACGATCTAGGCGTGCATCTCGCGCAGGGCGTTACCCGCCTTGCCGTGCAGGCTCCGGTAGCGCTCGATCCGCCCGGCATAGGCGTCAACGAGAGCGGGTTCCGGCTCGATGGTCTCCTCGCGCTCGGGCGGCGTGCAGACGACCTCCGCCGCCTCGCCGGTGACCGCCATGCGCGCGAGCCGGGCAGCGCCGAACGCCCCGCCATGCTCGCCCGCAGCCAGCCGTCGCAGGGGCAAGTCGAGCGCCGACGCGATGATCGCGATCCAGGCGCGCGATCGCGATCCGCCGCCGATCACGTCGGCGATCCCGATCCGGGTGCCGGACGCCGCCAGCGCATCAAGGCAGTCGCGCATCGAGAAGGCCACGCCCTCGAGCACGGCCTGGGTCAGCGAGGCGCGGTCGGTCTCGTAGGACAGCCCGGCGAAGGCGCCGCGCAGGGCGCCGTCATTGTGCGGCGTGCGTTCGCCGCCAAGATAGGGCAGGAACAGCGCTGCACTCGGCCGGCGGGGCAGGCCGACCTCGTCGATCAGCTCGGCCTCGCTGCGTCCGGCAATGCCCGCCCACCAGGCCAGCGACGCCGCCGCCGACAGGGTCACGCCCATCTGGTGCCAGGTGTCGGGAACGGCGTGGCAGAAGGCATGCACGGCCGCCTGCGGATACGGGCGGAACCGGTCGGTGGTCGCAAACAGCACCCCGGAGGTGCCGAGCGAGACGAAGGCGTCGTTCGGCCGGATCGCCGACAATCCGACGGCCCCGGCCGCATTGTCGCCGGCGCCGCCGGCGACCACCGGCGGACGCTGCATTCCCCAGCGCGCCGCGATGTTGCCACGCAGCATGCCGGCCGGGTCGCTGCCTTCCACCAGCCGCGGCATCGCGGCGCGGGACAGGCCGGTGGCAGCCAGGGCCGCGTCCGACCAGTCGCGCGCGCCGACATCGAGCCAGAGCGTGCCGGAGGCGTCCGACATCTCCTCGATCATCTCGCCGGTCAGCTGGTAGCGGATCCAGGCCTTGGGCAGCAGCACGGTCCGGAGCCTGGCGAACAGCTCGGGCTCGTGGTGCCGCACCCACAGCAGCTTGGGCGCGGTGAAGCCCGGCATCGCGATGTTGCCGGTGACCGCACGCGAGGCCGGGAAGGCGGCCTCGAGCTCGGCGCATTCCGTGACCGAGCGCACGTCGTTCCACAGGATCGCCGGACGCAGCAGCGCGCCGGACGCATCAAGCAGCACCGCGCCATGCATCTGGCCCGACAGGCCGATCCCGGACACGGCGGCGAGAGCCTGGCCGTGCTCGTGCTTCAGCGTGTCGACGGCATCGAGCGTCGCCTGCCACCAGGTCTGCGGATCCTGCTCGCTATGGCCGGGTGACGGCCGGCTGACGGTCAGGGCGACCGAGGCGCTGCCGACGACGCGCTGCTCGCCATCGACCAGCAGCGCCTTGATCGCCGAGGTACCGTAATCGAGACCAAGAAACATCAGGCCGCGAGCGGATGGCGCACGGCGGGCGACAGCGACAGCCCGTCGGCATCGAACAGGTGGCAGACGGCGCCGTTCGCCGACAGCGCGATGGTCTGGTGGATCTCGGCCGGACAGCTGCCCTCGATCTGCACGATGAGATCGGCACCTTGCGGCACGGCGACATGCAGCAGCGTCAGCCCGCCAAGCCGCTCCACGAGGCGGATCTCGCCGGTGATCGGGCCGTCCGGATCGAGGCGCAGCTCCTCCGGCCGGATGCCCAGCGTCACCTCGCTGCCGGGCTGTATGCTGCCCGATGCCGCCGGCACCACCAGCCGCCCGCCCGACGGCAGCACCACCTCGGCAGCGCCGGCGCCGACGGCCGCGACCGGCACGCGCATCATGTTCATCCGCGGCGAGCCGATGAAGCCGGCGACGAAGATGTTGGCCGGATGGTGATACAGCTCGAGCGGCGTGCCGACCTGCTCGACGCGTCCGGCCTGCAGCACCACGATCTTGTCGGCCATCGTCATGGCCTCGATCTGGTCGTGCGTGACGTAGATCATCGTCGCGGCCAGCTCCTCGTGCAGGCGCGCAAGCTCGATGCGCATCTGCCCGCGCAGGGCGGCATCGAGGTTGGAAAGCGGCTCGTCGAACAGGAACACCTTGGGCGCCCGCACGATGGCCCTGCCGATCGCCACGCGCTGCCGCTGGCCGCCCGACAGATCCTTGGGCTTGCGCTCCAGATACGGCCCGAGCTGCAGGATGCGCGCGGCCTCGGCCACCTTCTGCTCGCGCTCGGCCTTGGGCACCTTCGCCAGCCGCAGCGCGAAGCCCATGTTCTGCGCCACCGTCATGTGCGGGTAGAGCGCGTAGGACTGGAACACCATCGCCAGCCCGCGATCGGCCGGCCCGACCTCGTTGGCGCGGCTGCCATCGATGGTCAGCTCGCCGGAGGTGATCTCCTCCAGCCCCGCAATCATCCGCAGCAGCGTGGACTTGCCGCAGCCGGACGGTCCCACGAACACCACGAACTCGCGGTCGGCGATGTCGAGGTCGACGCCCTTGATCACTTCGACCGGCCCGTAGGCCTTCTTCAGGTTGCGCAGGGTGAGGGTTGACATGGCCGGGCTCCTACTTGACGGCGCCGAAGGTGAGGCCCTGCACCAGCTGCTTCTGGCTGAACCAGCCGAAGATCAGGATGGGCGCCACCGCCATGGTGGAGGCGGCCGACAGCTTGGCGAAGAACAGCCCCTCGGGCGACGAGAACGATGCGATGAAGGCGGTGAGCGGCGCGGCCTGCGACGAGGTCAGGTTCAGGCTCCAGAACGCCTCGTTCCAGCACAGGATCAGCGACAGCAGGCCGGTCGAGGCGACGCCGGGCAAAGTCAGCGGCATCAGCAGGTGCCAGACCTCCCCCCAGGTGTTGGCGCCGTCCATGCGGCCCGCCTCCAGGATCTCGCGCGGCACCTCCTTGTAGAAGGTGAACAGCATCCAGACGACGATCGGCAGGTTCATCAGCGCGTAGATGATGATCAGGCCGGACCGGGTGTCCAGCAGGCCGGTGGTGCGGAACAGCAGGTAGATCGGCACCAGCACGCCGACTGGCGGCAGCATCTTGGTCGACAGCATCCAGAGCAGGGTGCCGCGGGTGCGGCCGGTCGGATGGAAGGACATCGAGTAGGCGGCCGGGATCGCGAACAACAGCGCCAACACCGTGCCGCCGATGGAGACCGCGATGCTGTTGAAGGCGAACAGCAGGTAGTTGGCGCGGCCCAGCACCTCTGCGTAGGCGGCCAAGGTGGGGGCGAAGAACAGGCGCGCGGTGATCGCGTCGGTTTCCGACTTGAAGCTGGTCAGCACCATCCAGAGGATCGGGAAGAACAGCGCGAGCGCCACGGCCCAGCCGAGCAGGGCGATGAAGATGCGTTTGCCGAGACTGTCGGTCATGGCTACACCTCGAGCCGGCGGGCGATGCTGCGCACCAGGAAGACCGCTACGATGTTGGCGAGGATGATGGCCACCACGCCGCCGGCGGACGCGCCGCCGACATCAAATTGCAGCAGCGCGCGCGAATAGATCAGGAAGGCGAGGTTGGTTGTGGCGTTGCCGGGGCCGCCAGCCGTGGTCACGAAGATCTCGGCGAACACCGAGAGCAGGAAGATCGTCTCGATCATGATCACCACGCTGATCGCCCGCGACAGATGCGGCAGCGTGATGAAGAAGAACTGCGCGACCACCCCGGCCCCGTCCATGCGCGCCGCCTCGCGCTGCTCATGATCGAGCGACTGCACCGCGGTCAGCAGGATCAGCAGCGCGAACGGCAGCCACTCCCAGGCCACAATGGCGATCACCGAGATCAGCGGATAGTTGGCGAACCAGTCGACCGGCTGCAGGCCGAACGCATGGGCGACCACGCCGAGCACCCCGTAGATCGGGTGCATCATCAGGTTCTTCCACAGCAGGGCTGCCACCGTCGGCATCACGAAGAACGGCGAAATGGCGAGCACGCGGGCGACGTTGCGCCCGGGGAAGGGCTGGTTGAACAGCACCGCCAGCAGCGTGCCGAGGCCTACGGTGATCACCAGCACGGCTGCCAGCAGCACCAGGGTGTTGCGCAGGCTGGCCCAGAAGTCCGGATCGGTGACCAGGTAGACGTAGTTGTCGATGCCGGCAAAGCCGCGGACCGTCGGATCGAGCAGGTTGTAGGTCCTGAAGGAGAACCAGAGCGTCATCACCAGCGGGATGATCATCCACACCAGCAGGACGCCGACCGACGGCATGACCAGCCATGAACGGGCGGCAGCAGGAGCGACTGTCGCCGCCCCGGCCGCGCCATGTCCGGCCATCGTCGGGTTCTTGTCGAGCGTGATCGACATGACCGGATGTCCTACTTCTTGGGATAGCCCGCCTGGCGCATGGTGCGCGCGGTCGCCGACTGCGCGGACGCCAGCGCCTGGGTCACCGTGCTCTGGCCGGTCAGCACGCCAGCCATGGTCTGGCCGACCTGGGTGCCGATGCCCTGGAACTCCGGAATGGCAACGAACTGGGCGCCGGTGTCGGGCCGCGGCTGCTCGGTCTGACCCTTCGGGTTGGCCGCGTCGATCGCGGTCTGCACGAAGCCGGCGAACGGCGCCACCTGCTTGTATTGCGGGTTGTCGTAGGTGCTCTGGCGCGTGCCGGGCGGCACCGCGACCCAGCCATTCTGCTTGGCGACCAGGGCGACGTATTCCTTGGAGGTCGCCCAGGTCACGAAGGTGCGCGCAGCATCCTTCTGCTTGGAGGAGGCGGGGATGCCCAGGTTCCAGCTCCACAGCCAAGTCGGGCCGCCGGTGAAGCTGCCGGTCGGCATCGGCGCGAAGCCGACCTCATCGGAGACCTGCGACTGCTTCTTGTCGAACAGCAGGCCGGCGGCAACGGTGGAGTCGATCCACATGCCGCAATGCCCGCTGGCAAACAGCGCCAGCGTCTCATTGAACCCGTTCGACGACACACCCGGCGGTCCGTCGGCCTTCAGGATGTCGGCATAATAGGTGATCGCCGTCTTCCAGGCCGCCGAATTGAGTTCCGGCTTCCAGGCGGTGTTGAACCACTGGCCGCCATCGGCATGCACCAGCGTCGTGATGTAGGCGATGTTCTCGCCCCAGCCCGGCTTGCCGCGCAGGCACATGCCGTAGATCTGGTTCGACTTGTCGGTGATCTTGTCGGCATATTCGCGGATCTGCGCATAGGTCGGCGCAGCCGGCATGGTGATGCCCGCCTTCTTGAACAGGTCGGTGCGGTAGTACGTCATGGCGCTCTCGGCATAGAACGGCAGCGCGTAGAGCTTGCTGTTGTAGGTGAGCGCTTCGGCCACCGGCTTGAGCAGGTCGCCTTCGTCATAGGCGGCGGGCAGGTTGTCCATCGGCACCAGCCAGCCCTGCTTGGCCCAGATCGGCACCTCGTAGTTGCCGATCGTCATGACGTCGAACTGCCCGGCCTGGGTGGCGATGTCGGTCGTCACCCGCTGACGAAGCACATTCTCCTCGAGCACGACCCAGCGGACATGGATGTCGGGATGCTGCTGCTCGAAGACGCTCGAAAGCTTCTGCATCACCACCATGTCGCCGTTATTCACCGTGGCGACCGTGATGGTGGAGTCAGCACGCGCGACCGCGGCGTGTCCGGCTCCGAGCGCTACGGCGCCACACGCCGCCACCCTGCGAAGGCTGGAAATGCTACAAGCCATGGTTTCCTCGAGTATTCTTGCAGCCGAATTGAATTTCGGCTTAGCCTCACCGTCTCACTCCGGCTGATGCGCGTCAACAACCGCCGTCGCTAGAAGCCGCAGCTTTCCGCAGCCTGCGCCAGGGTCGACCTGCTGCCCTGCCTGTAGAGCGAGCTCAGCCAGCGGCCGACCGGCTGGATCAGGCGCGGATCGGTTCCGGTCTCGCCGAACAGCTGCGCGATGCCGAGCAGCGGCGCCGGATCCTCGCCGCCCTCGACTGCCTTCTCGCGCAGCAGGGCAGCAAGCGGATGGCGGATCTCGATCGGGCTGCCCTGCTCGTCCTCGCCGCGTATCCGGCGGAGCCAGGCCGCCAGCGCCAGCGCCAGCAGCTCCACGCTCTCGCCGGCGCGCAGGCGGTCGCGGATCGGATCGACCAGGACATTGAGCGGCGCGTCGGTGTTGACACGCTCGACCGTGTCCTTGATCGCCGTGTTGGCGAACCGCGCGATCAGGGTTGCCTTGTAATCGGCGAGGTCGATGCCCGGCACCGGTTTCAGCGTCGGGCCGGTCTCGCGGTCCATCAGGGCGGCCATGTAGCGCGTCATCAACGGCTCGGCCATCGCCTCGTCGATGGTGGCCATGCCGGCAAGCCGTCCGAGTCCGGACACGGCAAGATGGCTGGCGTTCAGCAGCCGCAGCTTCATGAACTCGTACGGCGCCACATCCTGCACGAACTGCGCCCCGACTTCTTCCCAGGCCGGCCGCCCGGCGACGAACCGGTCCTCGATGACCCACTGCATGAAGGTCTCGGAGAAGACCGGCCACGCATCGACAAGCCCGTAACGATCGGCCAGCGCCTTGATGTCGGCGTCTGCCGTGACCGGCGTGATCCGGTCCACCATCGTGCTCGGGAAGCTGATCTTGGCCTGGATCCAGTCGATCAGCGTCGGATCGGTTTCCCGCGCGAGCGCGATCACCGCGTCGCGCAGCACCTCGCCGTTATGCTGGATGTTGTCGCAGCTCAGCGCGGTGAACGGTGCTGCGTCCGCCGCACGGCGTCTGCGGCAGGCCTCGACGATGATGCCGATGGCGCTGCGCGGTTCTTCCGGGTGGGCCACGTCGTGGCTGATCAGCGGATGCTGCAGATCGAGCCGCTTGGTCGAGCGGTTGAGGCAGTAGCCGTTCTCGGTCACGGTGAGGCTGACGATCCGGATGTCCGGGCTGTCGATGGCATCGAGCAGGGCGGCACTGCTGTCGCCAGCGAAGATGACGCCGGCCAGCGAGCCGATCACCGTCATCGTCTCGTCGGTGCCGCTTCGCTCGACCAGCGTGTAGAGCCTGTCCTGCGGCAGCAGGCTGTCTGCCATCCGCTTGTCGCCGGGCATCAGGCCGCCGCCGACGATGCCCCATTCCATCATGTCCGGCCGCCGCTCGAACAGGTCGTGCGTGTAGCGCGCCATGTGCGCCCGGTGGAAGCCGCCGAGCCCGAGATGCACGATGCCCGCCCGCACCGCGGCCGGATCGAAGCGCGGCCTCTGGATTGGCGAGGGAAGACGGGAGAGTGTCGTCCGATCAAGCTGGATCATGTCCATGATGCTGTCCCTCGGATCGGATGATGCAGGCCGGCCGGGAGACATTCCTGTCCCGCCCCAGGCGCCCTGCTTCAGGCGGGCATGACGATCTGCAGCTTGATGTCGGCGGGACGGGCGGACGCAGCCCGTTCGAATGCCGCCACCGACTGTTCGAACTCGAAGGTATCGGCGATCAGCGGCTTCAGGTCCACCCGTCCGGACGCGATCATCTCGATGGCGCGGTCGAACACGTTGGCGTAGCGGAACACCGTCTCGATGCGGATTTCCTTGGCCTGCGCGGAGACGATGTCGAAGGCGATCTTGTCGGGCGGCATGCCGACCAGCACCACCGTGCCGCCCGGTCGCACGCAGGCGAGCACGTCGTCATACACGCGCGGGCTGCCGCTCGCTTCAAGCACGACGTCGGCGCCCCATTCCCGCCCGCAAAGACCGTCGATCCGCTCGCGCAGCGACTCCCGCGACACGTTGACCGGGATCAGCCCGGGATACCGCGCCGCGATCTCGAGCTTGGGATCGACCACATCCGAGATCACCACCCGGCCGGCGCCGCTGCCGAGTGCCGCCAGCGCCACCATCAGTCCGATGGTGCCGCAACCGGTCACGACGCAGGTGTCGCCGGGCTTGATCGCGCCCTTGACGGCGGCCTGCACACCGATCGCGAACGGCTCGACCATGGCGCCTTCGGCAAAGGAGACGGCGTCGGGAAGCTTGTAGGTATAGGCTGCCGGATGCACCACGTGCGAGGTCAGGCAGCCATGGACCGGCGGTGTCGCCCAGAAGCGCACGGCAGGATCGACGTTGTAGAGGCCAAGCTTCGACGCCCGCGAGGTCGCGTCCGGTATACCCGGCTCCATGCAGACGCGATCGCCGGCTGCGAATCCGCGCACATTGCTGCCGACCTCGGTCACCGTTCCGGCCGCCTCGTGGCCGAGCACCATGGGCTCGCGTACCACGAACGGTCCGATATGGCCGTGCGTGTAGTAGTGCACGTCGCTGCCGCAGATGCCCACCGTGTGGATGCGGATCCGCACGTCGTCCGGCCCGAGCGACGATGGAAGCTCGATGTCACGCAAGGTGAGTTCGTGCTGACGCTCGAGCACGACGGAACGGACCGACGTCATGGCACGGGATCTTTCTTCGAGGCGGCGTGCATCGGTATCGATCAGGACCGCAAGAAAGCCGATGGCAGGCCTATTGCGGAAGGACCGGACGGTGGCAGCGCTGCCGTCGCCGACGTGTCGACGACAGGGCCAGTCCTGTCGGGAAACGCCCGGCCATGCTGGTGCATGGCCGGGCGGGGAGGCTCAG
>CAXTZG010000022.1:0-44416 GCA_964248625.1 uncultured Acetobacteraceae bacterium
CGCGGCTGGCGATCGGCGCGGTGCTGATGGCGGCAAGCCTCGCCGCCTGGGTCCTGGCGGGCCTGATCCCGTCCACGAGCCGCGCCCGGCCCGGCCCGCCTCCACGGCTGCGGCCGATCCGCGCCGCCCTGTCCGCCGTGCAGGAGCTCGGACGCGGCCCGGTGCGCCGGGCGGCGCTGGGCAATGCCTGGTTCTGGATGGTCGGCAGCGCCGTGCTGTCGCTCACGCCCGGGCTGGTGCATGGGCTGCCGGACGGCTCGCCCCGTCTCGCCTCGCTCTGCCTGTGCGCGTTCGCCGGCGGCATCGCCGCGGGCTCGGCGCTCGCCTGGTTCCTCAGCGGCGGCCGCATCATCCTGCTGATCGCGGGCCTCGGCAGCCTGCTCACCGGCCTGTCGCTGCTCGATCTGTGGCGCCATGCGGACGGCACGGCGTGGCGTCTGCTGCCCGACCTGTTCGCCGCCGCCGGCGGCGGCGGGATGATGGCGGTGCCGACGCTGGCTGCGATCCAGGCCGACGCGCCACCGGAGCGTCGTGCGCGCGCGATCGGCGGGCTGAACGTGCTGTCGGCGATCGGCATGGTGCTGACGGCGCTGCTGCTGGTGGGCGCGCAGCGGGCCGGCCTGCGCGAGCCGGCGCTGCTCGGACTGGCCGGGATCGCCAGCCTCGCCGCCGCCGTGCCGATGCTGGCCCGGCTGAGCCCGAATCCTGCGGGCGAGCTGGTGTGGCTGCTGTTCCGGATGCTGTATCGCGTCGAGCTGCGCGGCGCCGAACACCTGCCCCGACGCGGCACGGCGGCGATCGTGGCGCCGAACCACGTGAGCTGGCTTGATGCGGCGCTGCTGTTCTCGGTGCTGGATCGGCCGCTGTTCGCCATTGATGGCGGGGTCGCGCGTTTCTGGTGGGTGAGGCCGTTCCTGCGCGTGGCCGACGCGGTGCCGGTCGAGGCGGCGCGTCCGCTCTCGATGCGCCGCCTGATCGAGCAGGTGCGCGCCGGCCGGCCGGCGGTGATCTTCCCCGAAGGCCGCATCACCACCACCGGCGCGATGATGCGGGTGCAGGACGGCGCCGCGATGGCTGCCGACAGGGCAGGCGCGCCGATCCTGTGCGCGCGCATCGAGGGATTGCAGGCGACGCCGTTCTCGCGGCTGACCCGCGCGCAGGTGCGCCGCCGGCTGTTCCCGCGCGTCAGGCTCACCCTGCTGCCGCCGCAGCCCCTGGAGCTGCGCGCGAGCCTCGCCGGACGACGTCGCCGCGAGGCCGCCGCCTCCCTGCTGCAGGACCGGATGTCGGCGATGATGCTGGCCACCACCGACACCGGCCTGTCGCTGTTCGAGGCGGTGGCGCGCGCCGCCCGCGAGCATGGCATGAGCCGCGTCGCGGTGCAGGACCCGGTCCGCGGCCGGCTGAGCTACCGCAAGCTGCTGGCGGGAGCCGCCGTGCTGGGCGGCCACCTCGGCCCGCACGCCACGCCCGAGCGGCGCATCGGCCTGATGCTGCCCAACGCCAACGCGGCCGCCGCCTGCCTGCTCGGGCTCGCCTCGGCGGGGATCGTGCCGGTGATCCTCAATCCGCGCGCCGGCCTGTCGGCGCTGCGGGCGGCGATCGCGGCGACCGGCTTCACCACGCTGGTGACCGCGCGCCGGCTGGTGGAGAAGGCCCGGCTCGAGGCCACCATCGAGGCGCTCTCGGCCGAGGTGGCGATCCTGTATCTGGAGGACCTGCCGGTCGGCCGGCGCGACCGCCTGCGCGGGCTGCTGCGCGGCGGCCGTCCGCTGGCCGTGGTCGATCCGGACGGGCCGGCGGTGGTGCTGATGACGTCCGGCACGTCGGGCACGCCGAAGGGCGTGGTGCTGAGCCACCGCAACATCCTGTGCAACATCGCCCAGGTCGCGGCCGTGATCGATTTCGGCCCGGCCGACCGGGTGCTGAACGTGCTGCCGGTGTTCCACTCCTTCGGGCTGACCGCCGGCCTGATGCTGCCGCTGGTCCACGGCATGCCGGTGTTCCTCTACCCCTCGCCGCTCGACTACCGCATGATCCCGACCGTGGCGTCCGCGATCGGCGCCACCGCGCTGTTCGGCACCAACAGCTTCCTGTCCGGCTATGCCCGCACCGCGCACGCCACCGACTTCCGGAGCCTGCGGCTGGTGGTCGCCGGCGCCGAGCCGGTCACCGCCTGGACCCGGCGGATCTGGAACGAGAAGTTCGGGCTGCGCGTCCTGGAAGGCTACGGCGTCACCGAGACCTCGCCGGTGCTTGCCCTCAACACCCCGCTCTCCAACCGCGACGGCACCGTCGGCCGGCTGGTGCCGGGCCTGGCGGTGCGGCTGGTGCCGGTGGAGGGCATCGAGGACGGACGGCGGCTGCTGGTGTCCGGACCCAACGTGATGCTGGGCTACCTGCGGCCGGACCGGCCGGGCGTGCTGCAGCCGCCTCCCGGTGGCTGGCACGACACCGGCGACATCGTCTTGATCTCGCCGGTCGACGGCCACGTCGCCATCCGCGGCCGCGCGGCGCGGTTCGCCAAGATCGCCGGCGAGATGGTGTCGCTGGCCTCGGTCGAGCGGGTGGCGGGCGATCTCTGGCCTGACGCGGTCTCGGTGGCGGTGGCGCTGGCCGATCCGCGCAAGGGCGAGCGGATCATCCTGCTGACCGATCGCGCCGACGCCACGCGCACCGCCTTTCTGGCGCAGGCGCGGCTGGCGCACCTGCCCGAGATCGCGCTGCCGGCGGAACTGCGGGTGGCGCCGGCGCTGCCGCTGCTGGGCTCGGGCAAGCCGGACGTGATGGAAGCGGTCCGCATGGCCGCAGCCGGCACCATCGGCGAGCGCGTCGCATGACCGGCACGCCCGGACGCCGCAGGCTATCGAGGAGACCGACCGCATGACCGCCACCGAACTGCCCCGCCTGCCCGACATGCTCCTGCGGCGCGCGGAAGCGCTGCTGGCGCGCGGCGGCCGGCGGGTGCTGGGGCTGACCGGGGCGCCCGGCGGCGGCAAGTCGACGCTGGCCGCCCTGCTGGCGGACGCGCTGGGCGAGCGGGCTCTGGTGGTGCCGATGGACGGCTTCCACCTGGCGCAGCGGGAGCTGGAGCGGCTCGGCCGCGCCGGCCGCAAGGGCGCGCCAGACACCTTCGATGCCGATGGCTACGTCGCCCTGCTGCGCCGGCTGCGCGGGCAGGTGCAGGGCGAGATCGTGTATGCGCCCGCCTTCCGGCGCGAGATCGAGGAGCCGGTCGCAGGCTCGATCCCGATCCTGGCCGAGACGCCGCTGCTGATCACCGAGGGCAACTACCTGCTGTTCGACGGACCATGGGCGCCGGTGCGCGGGCTGCTCGACGAGAGCTGGTATGTGGCCACGCCGGAGGCGCTGCGCGAGGCGTGGCTGCTCGCCCGGCACATGGCGTTCGGCCGCAGCCGGGCCGAAGCCGAGGCCTGGATCGCCGCCACCGACGCCCCGAACGCGCGCCTGATCGCGGCCACGCGCGGCCGTGCCGATCTGGTGGTGACCTCGCTTGCGCCCTGACCGCAGGCAGCCCAACCGACGCCCCGGACGTTGCAGCTCCCGGACCGCGCCGCTGGTGGCGCGCCGCCGAGGAGAAACCGCGATGAGGATGCTTGCGGGCGCAGCGGCCCTGCTCGCCGCGTCGGGATGCGCCGGGCCCACCGGGCCGGTCGTCGGGGACTGGCGCGGCGCGCAGCCCTCGATCGACATCGCCTACAGCATCGACACCGAGCTGATCCTGGACGGCACCCCGGACGCCACGTCCGGCACCTACCACCTGGTCTCCCGGGTCAGGGACCCCAATTTCGGCAGCGAGAACCAGGACGACGTGCGCTGGACCGACCATTGGGAGAAGCGGACGCTGCGTGACGCGACCGGCCGGCCGTATCCGACCATCCATCTGGATCGCGCGCCCGGAGTGCAGCGATCGGACTACATCCTGACCTCGAACGGGCTGCTGGTGCCGCTGATTGAGGCGGCGCACCCGGACGTGTCGCCGGCCGCCCTGCGGTTCGCGCTGGTGCCGCTGCCGCGCAACGCTTTCGGCTACGGCCGGCCCTGACCGGGGCCGGCCCGAGGAACTCAGCCCCGCAGGATCAGTGGTCGGTCCAGCCAGTGTAGCTGGACACATTCTCCTTGGTGATCAGCTTGGGCGTCATCAGCGTGATCGGCTGCGCCGGGCGCTGGCCGTTCAGGATCTCAGTGCCGACCTTCACGGCGAGCCGGCCCATCCCGTACGGGTCCTGCGACGCGGAGGCGACGATCAGCCCGTCGCCCTTCAGCGCCGAGACGATATCCGGCGCGCCGTCGACCGAGGTGATGGCGATGGCATTGCGGTGCTGCTGCCTGGCCGCGAGTTCCGAGCCGATCGCCTGCGGATCGTTGATGGCAAACAGGCCGTTCAGGTCGGGATAGCGGATCAGGTAGCCCTGCATGACGGCGAGCCCGCCATCGCGCGAGCCCTTGCCGTCCTGGTCCGACGACAGGATCTTGATGTCGGGCGCCTTGGCGAGGGCCGCCTTGCAGCCCTTCACCCGGTCGGTCACCGAGGACACCTGCGGACCGTTCTCGATCACCACGTTGCCCTTGTTGCCGAGCTTCTGCGCCAGAAATGCACAGGACAGGTTGCCGGCCAGCGTGTTGTCGGTCTCCACCGTCGCATCCGCCCCGGTCGCCGCCACGTCGGCGGCGACGACGACGATGCCAGCCGCCTGGGCGCGCTTGATCGCCGGCAGGATGGCGTTCGGATCGACGGCGTTCAGCACGATCAGGTTGACGCCGGCGGCGATGAAGTTGTCGATCTGGGTGAACTGCTTGTTCAGGTCGTAGTCGGCCGAGACCGACGTGACCTTCACGGTCTTGCCGCCGGCGCGCGCCTCGGCCGCGATGCCCTTGGTGAGCGCCACGAAATACGGGTTGCCGAGCGAGCCCAGCGTGACGCCGATCGACTCCAGCGGCTTGGCGGAGGCGAGCGTGGTGGCCGACAGCAGCGCGGCCCCGGCAAGGGCGGCGCGCAAGCCGGTTCGGACGATCGTGTCGGAGATGATAGGCATGATGGGCTTCCTCCAGCCGTCCCGTTTCGCAAGCGCACGCGGCGGGCGGGAACGGTTCCCGCCGCGTGCCATGGCCGTTACGTGCGGACGCCGCTGCCCTGGCGGAAGCGGTCGAGCGCCACCGCGCCGATGATCACCAGGCCCTTCACGATGAACTGCCAGATGTCGGACACGCCGATCAGGATCAGCCCGTTCGACAGCGTGGCGATGATCAGCGCGCCGATCAGCGTGCCCCAGATCGAGCCGATGCCGCCGACGAACGAGGTGCCGCCCAGGATCACGGCTGCGATCGCGTCGAGCTCGTAGGATTGGCCGAGCTGCAGCCCGTTGGCGGCATACAGCCTGGCCGAGGACATCACGCCGCCGAGGCCTGCCAGCAGCCCGGACAGCCCGTACACGAACAGCAGGATGCGCGGCACGTTGATGCCAGACAGCCGGGCTGCCGCCGGGTTGCCACCGACCGCATAGATGCGCACCCCCAGCACGGTGCGCTTCAGCACGTACCAGGACAGCACGATCACCGCGATGGCGATGATCGCCAGCCACGGCACCACGATGCCAGGCAGGACGGTGACGCCGTCATTGCCGATCCAGGCATAGCCGAGCTGCGGGTTGAACACGGTGTTGTCGGCGCCCATCAGCCGGGCGAGCCCGCGCACCGCGGTCAGCGAGCCCAGCGTGACGATGAAGGGCGGCAGCCGCAGGAAGGCGATCAGCGCGCCGTTCAGCAGCCCGATCACGGTGCCGACCAGCAGGCAGGTCGGGATCGCCAGACCGCTCAGGCCCGGCAGCAGCGACACGATCAGCGCGCCCATCGCGGATGCGGCCAGGATCGAGCCGACCGACAGGTCGATGCCGCCGGTCAGGATCACGAAGGTCATGCCGGCGGCGAGCACGCAGTTGATGGCCGCCTGCTGCGCCACGATCGACAGGTTCTGCACGCTCAGGAAGCGGTGGCCGCCGAGCAGGTGGAAGCCGATCGCCAGGATGATCAGCACCGGCAGCATCCCGGCCGCCTGGATCATCGATCGCACCTGGACCTGTCTTGCCGACAGGCCGGCGCCGCCGGCGGCGGGCGGCACGCCGGAGCTGTTCTCGTCGGGGACCAGCGGTGCGGGCTGCTGCATGTCGGACATCTGCTTCCCTTCAGGCCGCCGGACCGGCTGCGTGGACCATGACGCTTTCCTGCGTGATCGCGACCCCGGTGGCGCCGCCGACCTCGCCGGCGATGGCGCCCTCGCGCATCACCAGCACGCGGTCGCAGATGCCGACGATCTCGGGCAGGTCCGACGAGATCACCAGCACGCCGAGCCCGCGCTGCGCCAGCTCGTCGATGATGCGGTAGATCTCGGACTTGGCGCCGACATCGACGCCGCGGGTCGGCTCGTCGAGGATCAGCGCCTTGGGTTCGGTTGCCAGCAGGCGCGCCAGCAGCACCTTCTGCTGGTTGCCGCCGGACAGGCTGCTGACCGGCAGCTGGGGGCTGGCTGCGCGCACCCGCAGCGAGCCGAAGGCCCGCCTGGCGCGCTCGCGCGCCCGCGCCAGGTTCAGCCGGCCGCCGAAAGCCGCGTCGCGGTCGATCACGCCGAGATTGATGTTGGCGCCGCAGGACATGTCGAGGAACAGCCCCAGCCCCTTGCGGTCCTCGGTGAGGTAGGTGATGCCGGAATCGAGCGCCTCCTTGGGCGTGCGCGCCACGACCGGGCGGCCGTCCAGGCTGACGGTGCCGCCGGTGCTGCGGTCGGCGCCGTAGATCAGCCGGGCTAGCTCGGTGCGCCCGGCCCCCACGAGGCCTGCGAGGCCCAGCACCTCGCCCTTGTGCAGCGTGAAGGAGCACGGATGCACGCGGCCGCCGTCGGAGATGCCGTCCACCTGCATCACCACCTCGCCGCGCGTCGCCGCCGCCGGGTCGTGGGTCTTGGTGTAGAACGAGGACAGCTCGCGCCCGACCATCATGCGCACGATGGCGTCGGCCGAGAGCTGCTCGCGCTCCAGCGTGCCGACATAGGAGCCGTCGCGCAGCACCGTCACCCGGTCGGCGAGCTCATACACTTCCGCCATGCGGTGCGAGATGTAGATCAGCGCGATGCCCTCGCCGCGGAGCTGGCGGATCAGCGCGAACAGCCGGTCGGTTTCGCGCGCCGACAGCGCCGTGGTCGGCTCGTCGAGCACCAGGATGCGCGAGTGCCGATACAGGGCGCGCGCGATCTCGACGAGCTGCTGCTCGGCGATCGACAGGCTGCCGACCAGCGTCTCCGGCCCGAACGGCGTGCCGAGCCGCTCCAGGATCGGCCGGCAGGCCTGCGCCATCGCGCCGCGGTCGAGCCGGCCGCCGGGGCGGGCGATCTCGTTGCCGAGATGGATGTTCTCCGAGACCGTCAGGTTCGGCGCCAGCGCCAGCTCCTGATAGATGATGGCGATGCCGGCCGCCTTCGCCGCCTGCGGCCCGTCGATGCTGATGGGCGTGCCGAACACGCGGATCTCGCCGCCCGGGTCGGCGCGGTAGGCGCCGGACAGGATCTTCATCAGGGTCGACTTGCCGGCGCCGTTCTCGCCCATCAGCGCCAGCACCTCGCCGCTCCAGGCGGTCAGCTCGACGCCGGCAAGCGCGCGCACGCCTGGAAAGGTCTTCGAGATGCCGTGCATCTCCAGCGCCGGAACGGCGCCTGCTCGCTGCTCGTGATCCACTGGACATTCCGGGGCTTGGACGATTTTTGCTTGAGGACATCAGGCGCACTTTCTTGGCCGCTGGCAAGTGCGGCGGGCACCGGCGGGGCGACCGGTCGGTCGTTCCGGAAGACTCAAGCAACGTCCGGCCGGACCAAGGCGCTCGATACCCCCGCCGGCCTGGCCCCGGGGACACGGACTGTCGGCGGATCGATATTGCCAGCCGTGACATTCTGTGACCGTTTCAAAGCCCGTGTCGGCAACCGGTGCCGCCTGAGAGAGTCGAGCTTTGTCCGGCTTCTATGCGATCTGGCCGTGCTTTGCGATCGTGGCGGCGATCCTGTGCCTCGTGGCCACGCCGCTGTTCCGCGCCGCCGACTCCATACCCGGCGGCAACCGCGACCGCCTCGTCAGCCTCGACGGGCTGCGCGGCTTCCTCGCACTCGGCGTGGTGTTCCACCACGTGGCGATCTATCACCGCTTCCTGCTCGACGGGGTCTGGACCCTGCCGCCGTCGGGCTTCTACACGATGACCGGACAGACGGGCGTCTCGCTGTTCTTCATGATCACCGGCTTCCTGTTCTGGTCCAGGATGATCGCCAAGGGCGGCATGCCGCACTGGCGACGCTTCTTCATCGGCCGGCTGTTCCGCATCGGACCGCTCTATCTCGTGGCGGCGAGCGTCCTGATGCTGACGGTCCTCGTCCGCAACGGCTGGACCGTGCAGGTCCCGCCAGGACAGTTCGCAACCGAGCTTGCCCGTCTGGCAGCGCTCGGCGCCCTGCCGCAGATCTCCTTCGACGGCGATCCGGTCGCGACGCTGATCCTGGCCGGCGTGACCTGGAGCCTCGAGTTCGAGTGGGCCTTCTATGTCTTCCTGCTCCCGGCTGCCGTCTTTGCCCGGCACGCCGCCACCCACCTGCCCCTGGCACTCGGGCTCGCCGGCATCGGACTGATGCGGCTCTCCATCCCTGGCGCGCCGTTCAGCCTGTGGGCGATCGCGGCAGCACTGTTCGGCGCCGGCATGACGTCGGCGTCGCTCGCCGCACACGGCTCCCGGGCGGTTCTGTCGGACTGGCAGCGGTCCTGGATCGTGCTGGCGCTGCTGGCCGGGCTGACGTCGTTCGACACCGCCTTCGCGGTGCTGCCGGTCCTGCTGACGGCCTGCGTGTTCCACCTCCTCGCCGGCGGCTGCACCCTGTTCGGCCTGCTCCGCAGTCGTCCGGCCCGGCGCCTCGGCGACATCAGCTACGGGATCTATCTGCTGCAGGGTCCGGTGCTGCTGGCGGGCTACGGGACGCTGCACCGCTTCGCGCTGGGCGGGCCGGCCGGGCACTGGATCGTGGCGTTCGGCGCGGTGGTCTCGCTGGTGACGATCGCCACCGCGACTCACGTCGCGGTCGAGCAGCCGGGAATCCGGCTCGGACGGCGCCTGATGCCAGGCAGCCCGCGCCCTGCCGCGCGGACGACACCGGCGCACGCGCAGACGCAGGGCGAACGAGGCTGACGTCGGCCACGGCGGGTCGCGACGTCCGGCCTGCCTGCCCCGGACGCGCGCCGCGGTCAGGCGGCGAGCGAGATCACGATCTTGCCGACATGCCGCGCGTCCTGCAGCGCCCGGTAGGCCGCCGGCGCGTCCTCGAACGCGAACACCCGGTCGATCACCGGGCGCAGCGACGCGACGCCGATCGCGCGGTTCATCGCCTCGAACATGCTGCGCGAGCCCACGAACACGCCGCGCAGGGTGACGCTGCGAAACAGCAGCGGCATCGGGTCGATCCGGCCCCCGGTCAGCACGCCGATCAGGTGCACGCAGCCGCCCGACCGCGCGGCCGCGATCGAGTTCGGCAGGGTGCCGGCACCGCCCACCTCGACCACGTGATCCACCCCGCGCCCGTCGGTCAGCTGCATCACCGCCTTCGCCCAGTCGGGCGTGTCGCGATAGTTGATGCAGTCGGAGGCGCCCATCGCCCGCACCCGCTCCAGCTTCTCGTCGCTGGACGAGGTGACGATCACCCGTGCGCCGGCGGCGCGCGCGAACTGCAGCGCGAACACCGACACGCCGCCGGTGCCCAGCACCAGCACCGTCTCGCCCGGGATCAGCGGGCGATGCGCGAACAGCGCGTTCCAGGCGGTCAGCCCGGCGCAGGGCAGCGTCGCCGCCTCCTCGAAGCTCAGATGCGCCGGCACCTGCACCAGCGCGCCCTGCTCGAACAGCCGGAACTCCGACAGCACGCCCGGCGCGGACCCGCCCAGCGCATGCCGGTGATCCTCGGAGCTGATCTCGCCCGCGAACCAGCGCGCGAAGAAGGTGCCGGCCACGCGGTCGCCGACCGCCACCCGGTCGACGCCCTCGCCCACCTCGGCCACCTCGCCGGCGCCGTCCGACAGCGGCACCAGCCCGGCCGCCGGGGGGCCGCCGCCATAGCGGCCGGTGACGATCATCAGGTCGCGGTAGTTCAGCGACGCCGCGCGCATCCGCACCAGCACCTGCCCGGGGCCCGGGCGCGGCGTGTCTCGCTGGACCAGCGTCAGGTCGTCGATCCCCTCGGCCTTGGGCAGCATGTAGCAGCGCACCGCCTCAGCCCGCCGGGAAAGGGTTGCGCTCCGAGAAGCCCGCCTGGTGCCAGTACGGGTAGGTCTTCGGCCGCTCGCTGGCGGCATCGAGCGTCGCGACCTGCTCGGGAGTCAGGTTCCAGCCGACGGCGCCCAGGTTCTGCCGCAGCTGCTCCTCGTTGCGCGCGCCGACGATGACGTTGGCGACCGTCGGCCGCTGCAGCAGCCAGTTCAGCGCCACCTGGGGCACCGTCTTGCCGACCTCCGCCGCCACCGCCTCCAGCGCGTCGACGACCTTGTAGAGGTATTCGTCCTCCATCTGCGGTCCCTGCTCGGCGGTCTTGTGCAGGCGCGAGCCGGGCGGGATCGGTTTGCCGCGGCCGATCTTGCCGGTCAGCCTGCCCCAGCCGAGCGGGCTCCACACCACCGCACCCACGCCCTGGTCGACGCCGAGAGGCATCAGCTCCCACTCGTATTCGCGGCCGATCAGCGAGTAGTACGCCTGATGCGCCACGTAGCGCGGCAGGTTGTAGCGGTCCGCGGTCGCCAGCGACTTCATCAGGTGCCAGCCGGAGAAGTTGGAGCAGCCGACATAACGGATCTTGCCGGCACGCACGAGATCGTCCAGCGCGCCCAGCGTCTCCTCGGGCGGCGTCAGCGCGTCGAAGCCGTGCAGCTGGAACAGGTCGATATGCTCGGTGCCGAGCCGCTTGAGCGACTTGTCCACCGCGTCGACCAGATGGTGGCGTGAGCTGCCCACCTCGTTGGCGCCCTGGCCGGAGCGGAACGTGGCCTTGGTCGAGATCAGCACCTGGTTGCGCCGGCCCTTGATCGCCGCCCCCAGCACCTCCTCGGCAGCGCCTGCGGAATAGATGTCGGCGCTGTCGAACATCGTGAGCCCGGCCTCCAGGCAGACGTCGACCAGTCGGGACGCTTCCGCCACGTCCGAGCTGCCCCAGGCCTCGAAGAACTCGCCCTTGCCGCCGAAGGTGCCGGTGCCGAAGCTCAGCACGGGCACATGAAATCCGGATCGTCCGAGGCGCCTGTGTTCCATGGTCTTCCTCCAGCATCGTGGTCTGGTGCGAACGCGCCGAAGTGTGATCGGCTCCCGGCAACTTTGCGGGATCGATCCGGCGTTGCGATCGGCAACCTCTAGGATGGAGATCAACCGATGCGCGCTTTGTGCTGGAACGCCAACAACGACATACGCTGCGAGACGGTGCCCGACCCCGCGATCGAGGACCGCCGCGACATCATCCTGCGCGTCACCGCCTGCGCGATCTGCGGCTCGGACCTGCATCTCATGGACGGCCAGATGCCGACCATGGAGAAGGGCGACGTGCTCGGGCACGAGTTCATGGGCGAGGTGGTCGAGGTCGGCTCGCCCGATCACGTGCTCAAGAAGGGCGACCGGGTGGTGGTGCCGTTCAACATCAACTGCGGCGAATGCCGCATGTGCAAGCTGGGCAACTGGGCGTCGTGCCTGAAGTCCAACCGCAACGGCGCGATGGCGGCCAAGATGTTCGGCTACCCGACCGCCGGGCTGTTCGGCTACTCGCACCTGACCGGCGGCTATGGGGGTGGCCAGGCCGAGTTCGTCCGGGTGCCGATGGCCGATGTCGCGCCGATGAAGGTGCCCGAGGGCATGACCGACGAGCAGGCGCTGTTCCTGACCGACATCCTGCCGACCGGCTGGCAGGCGATCGATTATTGCGACCTCAAGGGCGGCGAAAGCGTCGCGATCTGGGGTGCGGGCCCGGTCGGGCTGTTCGCCATCAAGTCGGCGGCGGTGATGAAGGCCGAGATCATCATCTCGATCGAGACGGTGCCGGAGCGGATCGCGCTGGCCAGGATCGCCGGCGCCACCGACATCATCGATCCCTCCAAGGAGGACGTGATGGAGCGCATCAAGGAGATCACCGGAGGCCAGGGCGCCGACTGCGTGGTCGACTGCGTCGGCATGGAGGCCGCCGGCCATCACGGCATCCTGGGCGCGCTGAGCGCGGTGCAGGAGAAGCTGACCTCGACGCAGCGCCCCTACGCGCTGGAGCAGATGATCCAGGCGGTGCGGCCGAGCGGCATCGTTTCGGTGCCTGGCGTGTATGCCGGCCCGGTGCCGGTCAACATGGCGGCGGTGGTGCAGAAGGGCCTGACCCTGCGCAGCGGCCAGACGCACGTGAAGCGCTACCTGGAGCCGCTGGCCAAGCTGATCCAGGACGGCACCATCGATCCGACCTTCCTGATCACCCATCGCAGCAGCAACCTCGAGGACGGGCCGGAGCTCTACAAGACCTTCCGCGACAAGAAGGACGGCTGCGTGAAGGTGGTGTTCCACCTCTGAGGCGGCTGTTGTAACGCGGCTCCATCGGGTTCAAGACAAGGGCGGGGCCGCGAGGTTCCGCCCTTGTTCAATCGTCCGGAGATCGCCCTTGCCGCGACACCCCGTTCTTTGCCGTGCCGTCCTGCTGGCAGCGGTCCCCATGCTTCTCGCCGCCCGGACGGCGCCTGCCGCCCTGGCCGCCGACGATGCCGGCACGATCGCGATGTCCGGGGCCAAGGACGCCAGCCCGAAGCCGCCGCATTTCACCGCACAGCAGAAGACGTCGGACGGAACCGTCACCGTGCGCGGGCAGAAGATCGACTACCAGGCGGTCGCCGGCACGCTGGTGGTGCACCCCAAGGGCTGGGACGATTCCGATCCGAACGCCGGCGCCGAAGTCCGGGACGACAAGAACCCGACAGCCGAAGCCTCGATGTTCTATGTCGCCTACTTCAAGAAGGGCGCGCGTCCGGAGAACCGGCCGATCACCTTTATCTATAATGGCGGCCCGGGCTCGGCGACGATCTGGCTGCACATGGGCGCCTTCGGGCCGCGGCGGATCGTCACCGCCGACGACACCCACACCAATGCGGCGCCGTATCAGCTGGTGAACAACGACGACAGCCTGCTCGATGCGAGCGACCTCGTCTTCATCGACGCGCCCGGCACCGGCTTCGGCCGCATCGAGGGCCGCGACAAGGAGAAGGCGTTCTACGGCACCGATCCCGACGCCGACGCCTTCACCAGCTTCATCGCCCAGTTCCTCGGCCGCTACGGCCGCTTCAACTCGCCCAAGTACCTGTTCGGCGAGAGCTACGGCACCACGCGCTCGGCGATGGTGGTGCAGCGTCTGCAGGAGGATAAGGGCATCGACATGAACGGGGTGATGCTGCTGTCGCAGATCCTCGACTACGACAACAGCATCGACAGCCCGCAGCTCAACCCGAGCGTCGACCAGCCCTACATCCTGGCGCTGCCGAGCTTCGCTGCCACCGCCTTCTACCATCACAAGCTCGCCAGCCAGCCTGCCGACCTGCGCCACTTCCTCGACGAGGTGGAGCATTTCGCCATGACCGACTACACCGCGGCGCTGCAGCAGGGCACGGCCCTGTCCGATGCCGACCGCGACCGGATCGCGGGCAGGCTGCACGACTATACCGGCCTGCCGGTCGACTACATCAAGAAGGCCGACCTCAGGGTGAATGGCGGCGAGTTCGAGCAGACGCTGCTGGGTGCGGACGAGATGGATACCGGCCGCCTCGACAGCCGCTTCTCCGGGCCCGCGATCGATCCGCTGTCCGAGCGGCCGGACTACGACCCGCAGGGTGCTGCGATGGCGTCGGCCTACATCTCCGCCTTCAACGACTACGCCCGCAAGACGCTGCATTACGGCGACGGCGGCGGCGACGGGTGGATGGAATACAAGCAGAGCGCCAACAACATCCGCCAATGGAGCTTCACGCACGAGCAGCCGAACGCGCGCTATCCGGCGCGCGGCGTGCCCAACGTGCTGCCCGACCTGGCGGCGGCGATGAAATACAACCCAAACCTCAAGGTGCAGCTCAACCAGGGCTATTTCGACCTCGGCACGCCGTATTTCGAGGGCGTCTACGAGATGCGCCATCTGCCGATCCCCAGAAGCCTCGCCGGCAATGTCGAGATCCGGCAGTACCAGTCGGGCCATATGGTGTATGCGCACGAGGACGCGCTGAAGCAGCTGCACGACAACTCGGCCGACTTCATCCGCCGCACCGCCAACCAGACCGTGCAGCCGCCGGCGACGAAGACGCCGTCCGCCCGATAACGCCTCTCAGAGCAAGGACATCCCATGCCAGACCCAGCCGCCCTGTTCGTCGTGCTCGCGGAGTTCAGCGTCCCGGCCGAGCACAAGACCGAGTTCCTGAAGCTCTGCGCGTTCGACGCCGCCTCGTCGGTGCGCGACGAGCCGGGCTGCCGCCAGTTCGAGGCCCACACCGTGGAGGACGCGCCGGAAGCGGTGATCCTCTACGAGGTCTATGACGACCGGGCCGCGTTCGACGCGCATCTCCAGACGCCGCACTACGCGACGTTCGCAGACGGCGTCGAGCGGCTCGGCGTCGTCAAGATCCAGGTCCGCATGCTGGCGCCCGCAGGCACCTGACGCGGCGGCGCCCGCCCGGGTGCCGCAAGAACGACGATCCGGTCATCGAAAGGTCAACATGCCACGCCACGCGCCGCGGCCCGCGCAATGCCGCGACACGAGCCGCAGGGCCGGCCGCCATCTGACGCTGGCGCTGCTGGTCGCCGGCGCCGCACTGCCGTCACGGGCAGCAATCGCCGCCCCCGACCCGCTGCTGGTCGCGACCGGCAACGACATCCCGGCGCATGTCGATCTGCCCAACCCCGGCGCCGACTACGTCAAGCGCGAGGCGATGATCCCGATGCGCGACGGCGTCCGGCTCTACACCGTCATCGTCGTGCCGAAGGCAGCACACGGCGCGCCGATCCTGCTGACGCGCACGCCGTACAACGCCCGCAAGCGCGCGACCCGGAACAACAGCCCTTCCCTGCTCGCCACCCTGCCGCAGGGCGACGACGTGTTCGTGGCCGGCGGCTATATCCGCGTGTTCCAGGACGTGCGCGGCAAGTACGGATCGGACGGCGACTACACCATGACGCGGCCGCCGATCGGGCCGCTCAACCCGTCCGCCACCGACGACACCACCGATGCCTGGGACACGGTCGACTGGCTGTCCAGGAACGTTCCCGAAAGCAACGGCCGCGTCGGCATGATCGGCTCCTCCTACGAGGGCTGGACAGGGGTGATGGCGCTGCTGCATCCGCATCCGGCACTCAAGGTGGCGTCGCCGGAAAGCCCGATGGTGGATGGCTGGATGGGCGACGACTGGTTCCATTACGGCGCCTTCCGCCAGACCAGTCTCGACTTCCTTCCCGAGCAGATGAGCGCCAAGGGCGAGGGCGAGTCGATCACGCGCGCGGGCTACGACGACTACGCGAACTTCCTGGCAGCCGGCTCGGCCGGCGACTTCGCCCAGGCGGCAGGGCTCGACCAGTTCCCGTTCTGGCGCCGGATGCAGGCGCATCCCGCCCGGGACGCCTTCTGGCAGGGCCAGGCGCTCGACCATCTGGTGGCCGACCATCCGTCCGACGTGCCGACCCTGTGGGAGCAGGGGCTGTGGGACCAGGAGGACATGTGGGGCGCGATCCATAGCTGGCTGGCGCTGAAGGCCCACGGCAAGGCTGCCAGCAACGTGCTGATCCTGGGGCCCTGGCGGCACAGCCAGGTGAACTACGAGGCGAGCAGCCTCGGCAGGCTGAGCTGGAACGGCGACACCGCGCTGCAGTACCGCCAGCAGATCCTGCGCCCGTTCTTCGACCAGTACCTCAAGCCCGGCGCGCCCAGGGCGGATGTCCCGGCGGCCTTCGTCTACAACACCGGCGAGAATCACTGGGACCGGTTCGCGCAATGGCCGCTCGCCTGCGACAGCGGCTGTGCCGCGCCGATGAAGCCGCTCTACCTGCAGAACGGCCACGGCCTCTCCTTCAGCCAGCCGGATGCGGGCGGCGGCTCGGACAGCTATGTTTCCGACCCGGCCAAGCCGGTGCCCTACCTGCCGCGTCCGATCGCCTTCAGCGACGAGGCGCGCTGGAAGCCGTGGCTGACCAGCGACCAGCGCAGCGTCGCCGACCGGCCCGACGTGCTCAGCTACCAGACGCCGGTGCTGGCGGCACCCGTGCGGGTGTCGGGGCAGCCGGAAGCGGACCTGTTCGCCGCGACCAGCGGCACCGACGCCGACTGGGTGGTCAAGCTGATCGACGTGTTCCCGGACATCGTTCCCTCCGACCCGAGCATGGGCGGCTATCAGCTGCCGGTCGGCATGGACATCTTCCGCGGCCGCTACCGGGACAGCTTCGCCGCCCCCTCGCCGATCCCCGCGAACCAGGTGCAGCGCTACCGCTTCACCCTGCCGCCGATCAACCACGTGTTCCTGCCCGGCCATCGCATCATGGTGCAGATCCAGTCGAGCTGGTTCCCGCTCTACGACCGCAACCCGCAGCGCTACGTCGACAACATCTTCCTCGCCAAACCCGCCGACTATGTCGCCGCCACGCAGCGGATCGTGCATGCAGGAGCCCAGGCGAGCGCGGTCTGGCTGCCGTTGGTTCCCGGCGCCGCGACGCCCTGAGCCGCGGTCCGGTCAGCCGGCGCCGGCCCGCTCCGGATAAGGCAGCCAGGGCGCCCGGGACAGCTCGCGATGCAGGAACTCCATGGTCGCGGTGACGCGCGCCGGGCGCAGCGTGGTCGGCGGCATCACCAGGCTGAGCGAGCTCAGCGGCAGCGACCAGTCGGGCAGCACCTCGACCAGCCGGCCCGCCTTGAGCAGGTCCCACAGCATGAAGTCGGGCAGCACCGCCAGCCCGAGCCCATCGAGCAGCGCCGGGATCGCCGCCTCGCCGTTGTTGATCCTGAGCGGCCCCGAGCGGTTCACCGCCACCTGCTCGCCCGAGGCGTGGCTGAACAGCCAGCGTTCGGCTGCCGACTGGTAGGCGTAGCCGAAGCAGGGATGCTCGGCGAGCGCGCGCGGGTGCGCCGGCAGGCCGTGCGCCGCCCGGTAGCCGGGTGAGGCCACCAGCAGCAGCCGCACGTCGCAGATCCGCCGTGCCCGCAGCGACGAGGCGTCGAGCCGCCCGATCCGCAACGCGAAGTCGAAGCCGCAGCCGATCAGGTCGACCAGGGCGTCGTCCAGGTTCAGGTCGACCGAGATCCCGGGATAAGCGCGCATCAGTGCCGGCAGCAGCGGCGCCACGCGCTGCTGGCCGAACGACATCGGGGCGGCGATCCGTACGGTTCCGCGCGGCAGGGCGGTGCGGTCCAGCATGTCGGCTTCCAGCTGCTCGGCGTCGGCCAGCAGGCGCAGGGCGCGCTCGGCGACCTCCCGACCCAGCGTCGTCAGCGACACGCGGCGCGAGGTGCGGCTCAGCAGGGACACGCCGACCCGCCGCTCCAGTCGCGCGACCGCCTTGGACACCGTTGCGGTCGACAGGCCGAGATCGGCGGCAGCGCCGGCGAACGAGCCCTGATCGGCGACCCGCGCGAAGATCGCCCATGCCTCCAGGTCCGGCAGGCTCGCCATGGGTGCAGTTTCCGAAACGATGACTTTCGAATGTTTCTGTTTTGCCTTGTCGGCGCAAGTCCCATCTTGGCTGACGACGGCACCCGCCCGGGAAGCCGACAGGAGCGCGACGATGATCGAACTGAGACCCTTCCGCTCGCTGGGTGGCGCGGATCATGGCTGGCTCAACGCCCGGCACCATTTCTCCTTCGCCAGCTACCAAGACCCCGCCCGCATGCAGTGGGGCGCGCTGCGGGTCTGGAACGACGACGAGATCGCGGCCAATGCCGGCTTCCCGGCGCATCCGCATCGCGACATGGAGATCATCACCTACGTCCGCGAGGGCGCCATCAGCCACAAGGACAGTCTCGGCAACGAGGGCCGCACCGAGGCGGGCGACGTGCAGGTCATGAGTGCCGGCAGCGGCATCCGCCACGCGGAATACAATGCCGAGCCGGACACCACGCGGATCTTCCAGATCTGGATCGCGCCGACCCGACAGGGCGGCGCGCCGAGCTGGGGCGCCCGGCCGTTTCCGCGCGACGGCCGCAGCGGCCGCTTCGTGACCCTGGCCAGCGGACTGGCGCAGGACGTCGACGCCCTGCCGATCCGCGCCGATGCCCGCGTTTCCGGCGCCACGCTGAAGGCGGGCGAGAGCACCGACTATCCGGCGATCGGGCCGGGTCGGCACGTCTACCTGGTTCCGGCCACCGGCGCGATCGAGGTGAACGGCGTCCGCGCCGATGCCCGCGACGGCGTTGCCGCACAGGACGAGGCGACCCTGCGGATCACAGCGCTCGAGGACAGCGAGATCATCCTGGTGGATGCCGCCTGACCCTTCCGCCGCAACCCGACACGAACTCCACCGGAGCACGCCATGCCCAAAATCCTGGTTCTATACTATTCCTCCTACGGCCACATCGAGACGATGGCGGGCGCCGTCGCCGAGGGCGCGCGCCAAGCCGGCGCCGAGGTCGACATCCGCCGCGTGCCCGAGTTGGTGCCCGACGAGGTCGCCCGGTCCAGCCACTTCAAGCTCGACCAGCCGGCGCCGATCGCCGAGCCGGACTCGCTGGTCGAGTACGACGCGATCATTGTCGGAACCGGCACGCGCTACGGCCGGATGTCGTCGCAGATGGCCAACTTCTTTGACCGCACCGGCGGGCTGTGGGCGAAGGGCGCGCTGATCGGCAAGCTCGGCGCCGCCTTCACCTCGACTGCGAGCCAGCATGGCGGCCAGGAAACCACGCTGATCTCGATCCTGACCAACCTGATGCATCACGGGCTGCTCGTCACCGGCCTGCCCTACTCGTTCCAGGGCCAGCTCAAGCTTGACGAGGTGACCGGCGGCACGCCGTATGGCGCCAGCACGCTGGCGGGCGGCGACGGCTCGCGCGCGGTCAGCGCCAACGAGCTCGACGGCGCCCGCTTCCTGGGCGGTCATGTGGCCCGACTTGCAGCCAAGCTGTCGGCCTGACGCACGCCCAATCGAACACGAACGGATCCCCTGCAGATGAAAACCTTTCTCCTGGCGGCAGCCTCGGTCGCGGCGTTGAACGCGGCCGCACCCAGCCCCGCCTCGGCGCAGACCGCCTCGCATGAGCCATCGATCGTGACGGGCGGCACCTACAAGGTGGAGCCGGAGCACACCCAGGTCGGCTTCAGCCTGCTGCACATGGGCTTCAGCTACTATTCCGGCATGTTCTCCGACGTGTCCGGCACGCTGACGCTGGTGTCCGGCCATCCGGCGGCCTCCAAGCTCGACGTCCAGATCCCGATCGGCTCGGTCGCCACCACCAGCGCCAAGCTCGATGGCGAGCTGAAGGGCGCCGAGTGGTTCGACGCCGCCCGGTATCCGACCGCCACCTTCACCTCGACGTCGGTGACGCTGACCGCCAAGAACGCGGCACAGATCACCGGCACGCTGACGCTGCACGGCGTTTCGAAGCCGGAAACGCTGTCGGCGCATTTCGTCGGCGCCGGCACCAACCCGCTGTCAAAGAAATACACCGTCGGCTTCGAAGCCACCGGCACCATCCGCCGCAGCGACTTCGGCGTGAAGACCTACGTGCCGCTGATCGGCGACGAGGTGCGGCTGACCATCGCCGGCGCCTTCGAACTGCAGAGCTGATCCGCGAACGGCCCGGCCGCGCGGCCGGGCCGTCCCGGTAATGACGCGGCGGCGCGCATCCTTTTCCGGGGCGAGACGTTGTCAGTCCGACACGTTCCCACCGGAAAAGAGAATCATGCTCACCATCCTGATCATCATCCTCCTCGTGCTGGCACTCGGCGGCGGCGGCTATGGATTCCGCTCCGGCTGGTATGGCGGCTCGCGCGGCACCGGGTTCAACGGGCTCGGCCTGGTGCCGGTCCTGCTGATCATCATCGTGGTCGTGCTGCTGTTCCGCGGCGGCGGCGGCGGCTACTGATGCAGCCGGTTCGGAGAAGCACCATGCGCCTGATGGCCGTCATTGCCGCATCCCTCGTCGTCTCGTTCGGCAGCCTCGCATCCGCGGCGTCGTGCCGGGACGGCAAGGGCAAGTTCATCACCTGTCCCCCGGTCGCCGCCAAGAAGTGCCGCGACGCGAAGGGCAAGTTCATCAAGTGCGACGCCGCCACCGCCGCCACCAGCGCCGCGCACTGATCGGCCGCAGCCGGCGCCTGGACGGCGCCGGCTGCGGACACCATCGCCATCGGCAGGACAAACGATCCGGCCATGCTCCGACCTACGGCGGACTCGCTGGCGCCGCTTTGGCCAGCCCGCGCGGATCGTGCAGGCGTCGCCTTCGCTGCTGCCGCCCCTTGCCGCTCCGAGTTTCTGCTTGATCCGTGAAGTTTTGGTTATAGATTGACGGGCCGGCGTAAAGCGGGACCCGCGGTCTCATCGCGCCGGCCATTGACCGGACCCGCTCATGGACTTCCGCAACAGGGGCCTCATCAGCCTCAACCAGACCGGCAGCTTTGGCGGTCATGTGCAGGAAGCCCGGACGCTGGTCGTCACCGGCGTGGCGCGGTCGGGCACCAGCATGGTGGCACGCGTGCTCGACGGCGCCGGCGTCTTCATGGGCAAACATCTGGACGACGTCGTGTTCGAGGACCTCGACTTCGCGACGCTGTTCTCCCAGGCGTCGATCGATCACGACGTCCTGACCCGCATGCTGCGCGACCGCAACCGCGCCTATCCGGTCTGGGGCTTCAAGCGTCCCCACCTGCACATGCATCGGGAGGCCAGGATCGGGCTGTTCCGCAACCCGTCGGTGATCGTCATGGTGCGCGATCCGGTGGCGGTGGCTGAGCGCAACGCCATCGCCGAGCAGCTCGACGTCGTGCAGACCTTGTCGATGGCGACCCTCGACCTGCAGCAGATGATGCAGTTCGTCGAGGCGCTGACCTGTCCGGTGCTGCTGGTCAGCTACGAAAAGGCGTTGCGCCAGCCCGACAGCTTCGTTGCGCGGCTGCTCGAGTTCTGCGGCCTCGACGTGCCGGTGGCCAAGCAGGCACGGCTGACAGCACTGGTCGAGCCGGATCGCCCGGCCTACATCGAAAGCGCGCGCCGCATCTACGAGGGCTATGTCGACGAGATCCAGGACACCATCCTGATCGGCTGGGCGCATCAACGCGGCGTCGATCTGCCGGTGACGGTGACGGTGTTCCGCGACGACGAGGCGGTCAGGATTGGTGTCGCGGACCAGTATCGCGGCGACCTCGCCGACTGCGGGATCGGCGACGGCAGGCACGGCTTCGCCATCGATCTCGCAGGCTTCGGCTTCACCCGGCATTCCTGCGTCACCGTGCGCATCGACGGCCGCAGCTTCACGCTCAACAACAGCGGCGCCAGCACATCGGCGCTGGGTGCCGACATCGAGAGGATGGAGAGCCAGCCCATCGATCCCTGGGGACCGATGAGCTTCGGCGTCACCTGATCCGCGTCATGCGTCTCACACGACGGGCGTGGGGAGCTCGCGTCCGGCGAAGAACGCCGTCAGGTTGGCCAGCATCAGCTGACCCATCGCTTCCCTGGTCTCGGCGGTGGCGCTGCCGACATGCGGCGCCAGCGCCACGTGCGGCAGGCTGAGCAGGGCTGCCGGGACGTGCGGCTCGTTCTCGAACACGTCGAGCCCGGCGCCGCCGAGACGGTGCTCGACCAGCGCCTCGACGAGGGCTGCCTCGTCGATGATCGAGCCGCGGGCGATGTTCACCAGCACGCCCTGGGGCCCGAGCGCGTCGAGCACCGGACGGTCGATGATCCCCCTGGTCGTGGCCGACGCCGCGGTCGCCACGAACAGCACGTCGGACGCGGCCGCAAGATCGCGCAGCTCGGCATGATACTGGTGCGGCGTCTCCTTCCGGGTCGGGCCGGTATAGGCGATGCTGCCGCCGAAGCCGGCCAGACGCTGCGCGATCGCTTGGCCGATCCGCCCCAGCCCGACGATGCCGTAGCGCAGCCCCGAGGCGCGCCGCGCCAGCGCCGGCTGCGTGTCAGGCCAGAGCCCGTCGCGCACATGGCGCTCGGCCGCCGGCAGCCCGCGCATGACGTTCAGCATCAGCGCGATCGCCAGGTCCGCGACATCGTCGGTGAGCACGTCGGGCGTGTTGCTCACCCGCACGCCGAGCCGCTTCATCGCGTCGAGATCGACGCGGTCATAGCCGACGCCGTTGATGGCGACGATGCCGAGCTTCGGCAGGCGCTCGGCCATCGAGGTCTCGATGCCGAGATGGCCGCCGGTGACCACGGCATCGATGCCGGCGCCGTGCGCGGCGAGCCACGCCTCGTGCCCCGCCTCGGGCCAGCGCACGACGTCGTAGCCGGCCTCGAGCGCCGCCTGGGTCTTGGGCAGTACCGGACAAAGCTGCAGCAGCCTGGGTGTCATGTCGCCAATCCTTCTCAGAGCACCGACAGCACGCCGCCATCGACATAGATCACCTGGCCGTTGACGAAGTCCGAGGCGGCCGAGGCCAGGAACACCGCTGCTCCCGCCAGCTCCTCGACCCGGCCCCAGCGGCCGGCGGGCGTGCGGCCGCGCAGCCATGCGTCAAACACCGGGTCCTCGCGCAGCGGCCGGTTGAGCTCGGTCTCGAAATAGCCCGGTCCGATCGCGTTGATCTGCAGCCCGTGCCGCGCCCAGTCCGCGCACATGCCGCGGGTCAGCATCTTCACCGCCCCCTTGGAGGCGGTATAGGGCGCGATCGTCGGCCGCGCCGCCTCGCTCTGCAGGCTGGCGATGTTGATGATCTTGCCGCGGCCGCGCGGGATCATCCGCTTGGCCACCGCCTGGCCCACGAAGAACACGCTGTCGAGGTTGGTGGCCATCACCTCGCGCCAGGTCTCGACGGGAAACTCCTCCAGCGTGCGGCGCCGCTGGATGCCGGCATTGTTCACCAGGATGTCGATCGCGCCCGCCTCGCGCTCGATGCGCGCGACACCCGCCTCGACCGCGTCCGGGTCGGTCACGTCGAACACGCCGAGCCCGCCTGCCGGCGCGCAGGCCGCGTCGCCGAGCAGGCGGGCAGCCTCGGCGAGCCGGTCGGCGCTGCGGCCGTTCAGCACGATGCGGGCCCCCGCCGCCGCCAGTCCCCGCGCGATCGACAGGCCGATCCCCTGGCTCGATCCGGTGACCAGGGCCAGACGGCCGCTCAGGTCGAAGGCGCTGATGCCCATAGAACATCCCCATGCGGCCTCGCGGCACGGACAGCTGCCGCGTCGCAGGCGTCCGGGCGCGGACAAATGGGCTTCCGCGCCCCGGAACAAGGTGGCATAGCGATGGGAACGGCCATAGTGCAAGAGCGGCAGTTCAAGCCTGCGATGGCCCGGGAGGACGACATGCTGGCTGCCGTGCTGCACGGCGCGCATGACCTGCGCGTGGAACATCGTGACGATCGTCCGCCGGGACCCGGAGAAGCGCGCGTGCGCGTCGCCTGCGGCGGCATCTGCGGCTCGGACCTGTCCTATTTCAACAAGGGCGGCGTCGGCGACTTCCGCGTGCGCGAGCCGCTGACCCTCGGCCACGAGGTGTCCGGCACGGTGGTGGAACTCGTGCCTTCGCCGGACCGGCCGCTGCCGCCGGGGCTCGGGATCGGCACCCGCGTCGCGATCAACCCCAGCCGGCCCTGCCTGCATTGCAGCTTCTGCCGCGCCGGCCGCAGCAACCTGTGCCGCAACATGCGCTTCCTCGGCAGTGCGGCGCTGACGCCGCACGTGCAGGGCGGGTTCAGCGAGCATGTGGTGGTGCGCGCCGACCAGTGCGTGCCGGTGCCGGACACCCTGTCGCTGCGCGTGGCGGCCTGCGCCGAGCCGCTCGCCGTGGCGCTGCATGCCGTGGCGCGCGCCGGCAGCGTCGTCGGCCGGCACGTGCTGATCGCCGGCGCCGGTCCGATCGGGCTGCTCTGCCTCGCCGCCGCCCGTCATGCGGGAGCGGCCAGCGTCACCATCACCGACCTGTTCGCAGCGCCGCTGCAGGTGGCGCGGAGCATGGGCGCTGCCGAGACCATCGACGTGCAGGCGGATCCCGACCGGCTGGACGCCGCCGCCGCGTCGCTCGGCGGCTACGACGTGGCGCTGGAAGCCACCGGCAGCGCCGCCTCGGTGGTGCGCCTGCCGCTGCTGGTGCGGCCAGGCGGGCGCATCGTGCAGCTCGGCATGCTGCCGCCGGGTGCCGTGCCGCTGCCGGTGAACCTGCTGATGGCGCGCGAGATCGACCTGGTCGGCTCGTTCCGCTTCCACGAGGCGTTCGACATCGCCGTCGCCGCGCTGGCGGGCGGGCGCATCGACGTGACCCCGATGCTGTCGGCGGTTGTCCCGTTGCGCGATGCCGCCGAGGGGTTCGCGCTCGCCGGCGACCGCACCCGCGCGATCAAGGTGCATCTGGACCTCGCCTGAACCGCAACGCAGCCGGGAGCCGCCAGATGGACCAGGACGAGACGCCGCTGCTGGAATTCGAGGCCGTGTCCAAGCGATTCGGCGGCACGCTGGCGGTGGACGGGGTGTCGCTCGCGGTGCGGGCAGGCGAGATCCTGGCGCTGCTGGGCGAGAACGGTGCCGGCAAGTCCACCCTGATCAAGATGCTGGCCGGCATCCACGTGCCCGACGCCGGACGCATCCTGTTCCGCGGCGAGCCCTATCATCACCTGCGCGCAGCCCGCGGCGCGCGGCAGTCGGTCGCCTTCATCCATCAGGATCTCGGCCTGATCGACTGGATGACGGTGGCCGAGAACGTGGCGCTCGGCGTCGGCTATCCGCGGAAGCGCGGCCTGATCTCGTGGCCCGCGTCGCGCGCGCAGGCGCTGTCGGTGCTGCGTACCATGAGCGCCGACATCGACCCGGACGCGCGCATCATGCACCTCACCCGCACCGAGCGCTCGCTGGTCGCGATCGGCCGGGCGCTGGCGGCACGGGCCGAGATCCTGGTGCTGGACGAGCCCACCGCCAGCCTGCCGGCCGACGAGGTCGACCGGCTGCTCGCGGTGCTGCGCGACCTGCGCCGCACCGGGATCGGCATGATCTACGTGTCGCACCGGCTGGACGAGGTGTTCCAGGTGGCAGACGAGGTCGCGGTGCTGCGCGACGGCAGGCTGGTCGGCGTCAAGCCGGTGGCCGACACCGACCCGACCGACCTCGTCACCATGATCGTCGGCCGCCCGCCCGAGCAGCTGTTCCAGTCGCCGGCGCCGGCGGGGCACGACACCTGCCTGGTGCTGGACGGCGTCGTCGCGGGCGATGCGGGTCCGGTGAGCCTGACGCTGCGGGCGGGCGAGATGGTCGGGCTGGTGGGGCTGCGCGGCGCCGGCCAGGACGCGATCGGCCGGGCGCTGTTCGGCTGCCAGCCGGTGGAAGCCGGCAGCATGACGCTGCACGGACGCCCGTACCGGCCGCACACGGCGGCGGCGGCGATGGCGGACGGGGTCGGGCTGGTCGCCGGCGACCGGGTGCGAGAAAGCCTGGGCATGCGGCTCAGCGTGCGCGAGAACCTGTTCCTCAATCCGGCCGCCCACGGCCACGGGCTGCTCAGCCTGCGTTCGGCCGCGTCGGAGAGCACCGACTGCATCGCCGCCGGCGCGCGCATGAGCCTGCGTCCGAACGATCCCGCGCGCCCGGTGGAGACGCTGTCGGGCGGCAACCAGCAGAAGGTGGTGCTGGCGCGCTGGCTCGGCATCGCCAGGCGGCTGCTGATCCTGGAGGAGCCCACCGCCGGCGTCGATGTCGGCGCCAAGGCGGAGATCTACGGCCTGCTCCGCACCGCCCTCGCGGGCGGCTTGTCGATCATCGTGATCGCCACCGACTTCGAGGAGGTCGCCGCCATCTGCCACCGCGCGCTGGTGTTCAGCCAGGGCAGGGTCTGCGCCGAGATCGAGCGCGAGGCGCTGTCGGTGCAGAGCCTGCTGCAGGCGGCTTCCGCCGGCGGCGTGCCCCATTCGGCGCCGCTCGATGCCGCCATCGCCCACGCAGGAGTGCCGGCATGACGTCGCTGAAATCCACCGCCCTGGAGCCCGTGCGCGGCAGCCTGCGCGGCCTGCCGGTCGGCCGGCGCATCATGGGGCTGCTGCCGGTCTATGGGCTGGTGGTGCTGACCGTGCTGCTGGCGGTGCTGTTCTCGATAATCCTGCCGGACACCTTCCCGACTTGGCTGAACATTCGCTCGATGCTCGGCGACAAGGCGGTGGTGGCGATGCTGTCGCTTGCCGCCACCGTGCCGATGATGACCGGCAAGATCGACCTCACCGTCGGCTACGGCGTGGTGCTGTGGCACATCCTGGCGATCTCGCTGCAGATCTCCGGGGTGCCGTGGCCGCTCGCGGTGCTGATCGTGCTGGGGCTGGGGCTGGTGTTCGGGCTGCTCAACGGGCTGCTGGTCGAGGTGGCGCAGATCGACAGCTTCATCGCCACGCTGGGCACCGGCACCGTCACCTACGCGGTGGCGCTGTGGTGGACCGGCGGCAGGCAGGTGATCGGCCGCCTGCCGCAATCCTTCTTCGAGCTCGACATCGCCCGCGTGTTCGGCGTGCCGATCCCGGCCTTCTATGTGCTGGGGCTGGCTGCCGTGCTGTGGGTGGTCTCCACCTACACCCCGCTCGGCCGCTATCTGTATGCGATCGGCGCCAACCCGCGGGCTGCCGAGCTCAACGGCATTCCCACGCGGCGCTACACCATGCTGGCCTTCATGGTGTCCGGCCTGATCACCGCCTTTGCCGGCGTGATCCTGGCGGCCCGGCTGCGGGTGGGCCAGGCCAGCGTCGGGCTCGAGTTCCTGCTGCCGGCCCTGGTCGGCGCGTTCCTGGGCTCGACCACCATCACGCCCGGCCGGGTCAACATCTGGGGCACCGTCGTCGGCGTGGTGATCCTGGCGATCGGCATCTCCGGCATCGAGCAGCTCGGCGGCGCCTTCTGGGTGGAGCCCGCCTTCAACGGCGCCACGCTGCTGATCGCCATCGGGCTGGCCGGCTGGACCGGACGGCGGCGGGTCATGGCGCGCGCGGCACGGCCGGCGGCGGCGCCGACACCGGTCCGGCCCTAGCGGAACAAGCAACGGCGCCGCGAAGCGGGCCACGGAACAGGGGATGACGCGATGACGGCAGTTGGTTGCACAGGCAGGCGCAGGGGTGCCGGGATCCAGGCCGGCATCGGGCTTCTCGCCCTGCTCGGCAGCGCGGCCGCGACCGGGGCCCGGGGCCAGGACGCCGGCTCGGAGCTGGCGCAGGCGCGCGAGGTGGTGGCCAAGGCGACGGCGCCGTCCTCGCGCTGGGACGGTCCCACCACCGGCCCAAAGGCGGCGGCCGGCAAGACCGTGATCTACGTGGCGGCCGACCTGCGCAACGGCGGCATCCAAGAGGTTGGCGACGGCGTCAAGGAGGCCGGCACGGCGATCGGCTGGACCGTGCGCGTGCTCGACGGCCAGGGCAGCGTGTCGGGCATCCATTCGGCCTTCAGCCAGGCGGTGGCCTTGAAGCCCGACGGCATCGTCATCGGCGGCTACGACGTGGTGCAGAACGCCGCCGACATCCGGCAGGCGGCCGGCAGCGGCATCAAGATCGTGGCCTGGCACGGCGGCCCGAAGCCGGGGCCGATGGCCGAGTATCAGGTGCTCAGCAACATCGGCAGCGACAGCGCGCGCGTGGCCAAGGTGGCCGCCGACTACGCGATCGCGCAGAGCGACGGCAAGGCCGGCGTGATCATCTTCACCGACAGCGCCTATGCGATCGCGCTGGCCAAGGCGCAGATGATGCGCGACGAGATCAAGACCTGCCCGGGCTGCAGCGTGCTGTCGTTCGAGGACACCCCGCTCGCCGATACCTCGACGCGCATCTCCCAGCTCACCACCTCGCTGCTGCAGCGCTACGGCGCGAAATGGACCTACACGCTGGCCATCAACGACCTGTACTACGACTTCATCGGCCCGCCCCTGATCTCCGCCGGCCGCGATCCCGCCGGGCCGCCGGTCAACATCAGCGCCGGCGACGGCAGCAACTCCGCCTACGAGCGCATCCGCGGCGGCCAGTTCCAGGCCGCCACCGTGCCGGAGCCGCTGCTGCTGCAGGGCTGGCAGGTGATCGACGAGCTCAATCGCGGCTTCGCCGGGCAGCCGGCGTCGGGCTACGTGGCGCCGGTGCATCTGGTGACGGTCAAGAACGTCGACCTCGATGGCGGCAAGAAGGACATCTACGACCCCGACAGCAACTACCGCGCCGCCTACCGCCAGATCTGGGGCCGCTGAGCGATGAGCACGTTCGAGATCATCGACAAGCGCTTCAGGTCCTACATCCTGTTCAATGCCGCACTCGAGCGCATCGCCGACGGCTGCCGCTGGACCGAAGGCCCGGTCTGGTTCGGCGATGCCGGCTGCCTGCTGTTCAGCGACATCCCCAACGACCGCATCCTGCGCTGGACCGAGGGGGTCGGCGTGTCGGTCTATCGCCAGCCGAGCCAGTTCTCCAACGGCGGCACCCGCGACCGCGAGGGACGGCTGATCTCCTGCCTGCACGGCGCCCGCGCGGTGGTGCGCACCGAGCATGACGGACGCCTCACCACGCTCGCCGACCGCTATGGGGGGCTGCGGCTGAACTCGCCGAACGACGTGGTTGTGAAGTCGGACGGCACGATCTGGTTCACCGATCCGCATTACGGCATCGCGATGGACTACGAGGGCAGCGGCCAGACCGCGGAGGAGCTGCCCTGCCAGGTCTACCGGCTCGATCCGCAGACCGGACAGCTCGACGTGGTGAGCGACGGCTTCGCCTGCCCGAACGGGATCTGCTTCTCGCCAGACGAGCGCCGCCTCTACGTCGCCGAGACCGGGCGCCTGCACGACGACTCCGTGGAGCGCCAGATCCGGGTGTTCGACGTGCTCGACGAGGGCTCGGGCAGGCTCGGCAACGCGCGCGACTTCTATGCGCCCTCGGTAGGGGCGGCCGACGGATTCCGCTGCGACGGGGAGGGCAACGTCTGGACCAGTGCCGGCGACGGCGTGCACTGCGTGAGCCCGGACGGCGACCTGCTGGGCCGGATCCGGGTGCCGCAGATCGTGTCCAACGTCACCTTCGGCGGCCGCAACAACAGCCGCCTGTTCATCTGCGCCACCACCGAGGTGTATGCGGTCTATCTGCATCGCCGGGGTGCCGTGCGTCCTTGACCCCGCGCGAGCCCGAGCCAGCCGGAGTCCAGCCATGACCGATCACACCCCATCCCCGCCGGCTCCCCGGATCGCGCTGGTGACGGGGGCCGGCAGCGGCATCGGCCAGGCGGTGACGCTGGCCCTGCTGGCGGATGGCTGGTCGGTGGTGCTGGCCGGCCGCGATCCGGGCCGGCTGCAGGACACCGTCAGCCAGGCGGGGGCGGCGGCCGCCCGCACGCTGGTGCAGCCGACCGATGTTGCCGACCAGCATTCGGTCGATGCGCTGTTCACCGCGGTGCAGGCGCGGTTCGGGCGGCTCGACCTGCTGTTCAACAATGCCGGCAACAACGTGCCCGGCGTGCCGTTCGAGGAGCTCAGCCTCGCCGACTGGAACCTGGTCGTCTCGGTCAACCTGACCGGCGTGTTCCTGTGCGCGCAGGGCGCCTTCAGGATGATGAAGGCGCAGACGCCGCGCGGCGGCCGCATCATCAATAACGGCTCGATCTCGGCGCACGTCCCTCGGCCGGATTCCGCGCCCTATACCGCCACCAAGCACGCCGTCACCGGGCTGACCAAGACGCTGTCGCTGGACGGCCGCGCGCACGACATCGCCTGCGGCCAGATCGATATCGGCAATGCCGCGACGGCGCTCGCCGCCCGCATGCAGACCGGCGCCAAGCAGGCGGCCGGCCACCTGGCGGTCGAGCCGATGATGGATGTGCGCGACGTCGGCCGCAGCGTGGTGCTGATGGCCTCGATGCCGCTCGGCACCAACATCCCCTTTCTGATGGTGATGGCCAACGCCATGCCGTTCCTCGGGCGTGGCTGACGGCCCGCCTTAGGCGCGCGCCGCCGAGGCGCCCGCCTGCGCGGCGCCCGCCTGTGCCGCGCCCCTCTGCGCGACGGTGGTCGCCGACCCGGAGCGGAACGCCGTGACGTTCGGCAGCACCGCCTGCCGAAGCTCCTCAAGATCCTTCAGTTCGGTGTAGTTGATCACCGACACCCCGACCTCCGCCGCAAGGCTCATCATCGTGTCGAGCGGCGCGTCGAACAGCACGATCGTCGTCCGCCTCAGGTTGAACACGCTGTGGACGCGGAGCAGAGTCAGCAGCCGGGCGAAGAACGCGTTCTCGCGCAGAAACACGACGAGCAGCACGTCCTCGCGCTTCTCGCACCGATACACGCTGCGGGTGGCGTGGCTCTGATACAGCTTGGTGCCCCACCCCATCGTGTTCAGCACCCGCGTGCCGTACTGCTCCATCTGGCGCTGGGTGGTGGTGGCGGGCCAGCGCAGCGAGATCTGGGTGCGACGCTGCCGCCAGAACCACACGACCACGACTGCAAGAACCAGAAGGTAGCCGCCGGCGATCGACAGCATCCGCGTGTCGTGGATCATGATCGGCTCCAACCCTGCTCCTGCAACCGGGCGCGCCTCAGGCGAACTGCTTGTGCTTGATCCGCAACGCATGCGTGACGACGTTGCGGAACCGGTCGAGGCGGGTGGACGGATCGGCGCGCGGCTCGGGGGCCGGGCTCGCGCCCGCAGGCGGCCTGGCCAGAAGCGGCATGCCTCCCAGCGCGATCTCCCGGATGATCGGCGCCTTCAGGCCGCCTGCGATCATGGCCGCAGCCTGGGCCAGCGCCGCGCCGCGCGCCTCGTCGACGGTCTCGAAGCCGACCGCGCCATGGACGCCGTCATCTGGAACGCAGAGCAGCACGAAAGGTCGGTCGCCGACCTCCTCGTCCAGCTTGATGTCGTGATGCATCGCCTGCACGGTCATGCGGGCGCCATAGGAGATCGTGGCCGTCATGTCCTTCTCCTCGTCGAAGAGATCCGATCGGCGATCGAGGCCGTGTTCGACGTCCGGCAACTGTAGACCCGGATCATGCTGGTGCTGTCAAGCAGAACACCAGACTTGTCGACCGAATCTGCAAGTTTTCGACATCGTCTTACTATGGGCGGCCTTGTCATTACTGCGCGAGAAGCATCTCAAATATTAGGTCGGCCGCAGCCGCATGCCTTGTCCTGAGACGCGGAAGCGATCCGTGATCCGTCGCGAAACCGCAGCCGACGTCGCTCCTGCCGCCTGCATGCGGGCATCGACCGCCAACGCTCCACGCGGCGTTCGGTCCAGGTCCTCAATCGCCGGCTCCGCGTTGACTTTTGCGACACCGAAATGAACCCTGCCGACATGCTAGGGATGGAAGACCGCGACCATGATTTGTTCGGTCTTGGAAGACGATGCAGGATGCTGTCTTGAAATCGCCGGTCGCGGCCGCCTGCTGCGACCTGCTCGCCCTGACGAGGCTTTCTCCTGCCCTGCCGACGCCGCACGCGATGGAGGCATTTCCAGACGACGTCCTGATTGCGTCAGCGACCGGCGACCTGACGCTGCCGAACAGGCAGATCGCCGCGACGCTGAAGACCGATCTGGAAGAGCGGTATGCCACCGCCTGTCGCACCGGCGTCATGAGTTTCCCGTCTCCCGTCGACGGGGCCGAACTGGGCGAGGTGCGCGGCTTCGTGCTGTCGCACGTGCTGGCACTCTGGCGCTGCGTCGACCGGCGCAACGGGCTGGTCTTCTTTATCGCCGCATCAGGGGTCGGCTCGGCCTGCACGACCCTGTGGCTGCCCGGCGCCGGCCTTTATCTGTATGTCACCGGCCTCGAGAGCGGCCGGATCGATCTCACCGCCGGCGGCTACGTCAAGGCGATGGTCGATCATCTGTTCGAGCACGGCCGGGATCTGCTGGAATTCCTGCATCGTCCCGTCGGGCGTTTCGCCCAGTTCACCTGGCCGCCGCCGAGCCTGCATATCGGTCACTACCATTGGAACGAGCTGCCCGGTCTGGAGCGCATCGTCGAGGTGCTCGAGCCGCACGATTATCCCCTCATCTACGATCTCGGCGGCGGATCGGGGAACAGCTTCTATGGCAGGCTGTCGTCGCTGTTTCCCGAGCTGTCCGACCGGATCGATCTGTCCTGTGCCGATTTCGCGGACATGTCGACGCATGTCTATACCCGCGGCATCCAGCTGTTCCGCTTCGGCGGCCACCATGTCTCCAGCCGGCTTCGCCGGCGGATCACGAACGTCGTCTCCCTGACGTCCGTCGCCCAGGAGGCGCGCGCCGCGGCTGGCGATGCGACCGGACCGGTCATCGTGGTGGAATTGCGGGTCGAGAACCGCGCGCTGGTCGATCAGGGCCAGTTCTATGTCAGGCCGGGCCGCCGGGCCGCCGAGCGGTTCGGCAGCGTGACGATCATCATCGACGGCCACAACTCGAAGAACGGCGTCGCCGGGGCGAAGACGTTCGACAGCCACCTCGTTCAGCGGGCGAAACGGTCTCCCGTCGAGGTCGAGCGACAACTCGCAGACGAGATCGCCGAGGGCCTGAGACGCCATCCGGTTCATGTCGTCGACTGCGTGGGCATGACGCTGCTCGACAATCTGGCCTGGATGCGCACCGCCAACTATTGCGTGGCGCCCCGGGGAGCGGGCCTGGCCAAATACCGCTGGGCACTGAACCTGCCGACCTACGTCATGACGAGCAACTACTGCAAAACGAAGAAGGGCGACATCGGCATCTATCACAGTCCCCACGACATGGAGAGCCCGAGCCGGCACGTCTTCATCTCCGAGGCGCTGGTGACGGATCGGCCCGACCTCGTGCCCCTGATCGAGATGGACGGAGCGATGACGCCGTACTTCATGAACTACGAGATCGACGTCGACGCCGCGATCGCCGAGATCCTGCAGGAGCTGTCGCAGCTGCCGGTGCACGCGACCCGCTGGTCCCGGACCCTGTCACCCCGACGGCCATGGCAGGGGCGGACGCCGGAAACGAACGAGCCCTGATCGACCGCCTGGGGTGACGACGCCCGGTCGCTCCTGACCGGCGGCCTCGCGGAGCGCCCGATCGGCCGGTCTGGTCGGTTGCGGAAGGCCCGCGAAATGCGCCATGGTTGCGCTATCCAAAGTCGGCGAGACGTCCGGCTCACACAGGAAACGCACCCTCATGGCATCGAAGCATCCCACGCCGTTCGCGCGCCCCGGGCTCGCGGCACTCGCCGCCGTCCTGGCCTGTCTGGCGCCCGCCGCTTCCATCGCTGCGGACGCCCCGGCGAGCCAGTGCTTTCGACCGGCGGCGGGTGACACCGGGACGGTCAGCATGCCGGCCAAGCCCGGCCCGTTTCGGATCGCGTTCGCCAACGGCTTCATCGGCAATGCCTGGCGTGTGCAGATGCTGCAGACGCTCAAGGCCTATGCCGCCCAGCCGGAGGTCGCGGCCCAGATCAAGGAGCTGCGCATCGTCAGCGTCGGCACCGACGTGTCGGCGCAGATCGCGGCGATGGACAACTTCATCAGCGCCGGCTTCGACGCCATCCTGATCGACGCCAACAGCCCGACGGCGTTCAAGCCGGTGATGCGACGCGCCAAGCAGGCCGGCATCCTCGTTGTCAGCTTCGACAACACCCTCGACCGCACCCCGAGCGAGACCGACCTGATCCAGGTGAACCAGGACCAGGTCGAGATGGGCCGGATGATGGGCGACTGGCTCAACCAGACCATGAAGGACAAGAAGCACGTGCTCGAGGTGCGGGGCGTGCCCGGCAACAGCGTCGACCGCGACCGCCATGACGGCTTCCGCCAGGCGATGGCCAGCGACCCGGGCGTCCAGGTCACCGAGGTGGTCGGCAACTGGGACGACGGCACCGGCCAGAAGGCGGTGGCCGACGCGCTCGCCGTCAATGGCAGCTTCGACGGCGTCTACACGCAGGGCGGCAGCACCGGCGTCACGCACGCGCTGCTCGACAGCCACAAGCCGCTGATCCCGATCGCGGGGGAAGGCGAGAACGGCTTTCGCAAGCTGATCGCGCTGCACGCCAAGGACGGGTTGCTGGGCGACAGCGCCGGCCAGTCCCCTGCCCTGTCGGCGGTGGCGCTCAAGGCGGCGCTGACGGCGCTGCAGGGTCAGAGCGTGCCGTCGGAGGTTCGCGTGCCGATCCCGGCTGCGAACTACAAGGAGCTCTCGGCCGGCCGGAACTACTTCCCCGAGCTGAGCGACACCTTCTTCGCGGCCCACGATTTTCCGGCCTGCAACATCACCCTGACGGCGGCCCAGATCGAGGGCCAGACGTCGAAATGAGCACGGCCGCCGCCTCCGCCGGGGCGGCGACCTCGCCTGCGCTGCTGGAGCTGTCTGGCATCGTCAAGCGCTACGGGCCGGTCACCGCGCTGGCGCAGGGACAGCTGCGTTGCGAGGCCGGCTCGATCCACGCGGTGGTGGGCGAGAACGGAGCCGGCAAGAGCACGCTGATCAAGATCATCTCGGGCGTGGTCGAGCCGACCGAGGGCGAGATGCGGCTCGACGGCCGGCCGGTCCGCTTCCGGGGTCCGGCGGACGCGCAGGCGCACGGCATCGTCTGCGTGTTCCAGGAGCTGTCGCTGCTGCCCGACCTCAGCGTCGCCGACAATATCGGCATCACCAATCCGCCGCGCCGGTTCGGGCTGATCGACCAGGCCGCCCAGCGGCGCCAGGCCGAGCGGCTGCTGGCCGAGATCGGCTGCGAGGGCATCGATCCGCGCGAGCGGGTGCGCGACCTGCCGCTGTCGCGCCGGCAGATGGTCGAGATCGCCAAGGCGCTCGGCCGGCGCCCGCGCCTGCTGATCCTGGACGAGGCCACCTCGGCGCTGACGGCAGACGACGTGGCGCGTGTGGTGGCGCTGCTCAAGCGCCTGCGCGCGCAGGGCATGTGCATCCTCTACATCTCGCACCGCATGCACGAGATCCGCGAGCTCGCCGACACCTGCTCGGTGTTCGCCAACGGCCGGCACGTGCAGAGCTTCGCGCGCGATGCGCACACCGAGGACGAGATCGTGCGGATGATGATCGGCCGCGAGATCTCCCAGCTGTTCCCGCCGCGGCCGCCGGCACCGCCGTCGCAGCCCGCCCCGGTGCTGGACGCGCGCGCCTTGAGCTGGGAGCGCCGCCTGCAGGGCGTGTCGCTGTCGGTGGCGCCGGGCGAGATCGTCGGCCTCGGCGGCCTGGACGGACAGGGCCAGCGCGAGTTCCTGCTGGCGCTGTTCGGCTGCCTGTCCGGCGTCGCGGGCGAGATCAGGATCGACGGCCGGCCGGCCGCGATCGGCAGCCCGCGCGATGCGATGGCGCTGAAGCTCGCCCTGATCCCGGAGGATCGCAAGACCGAGGGCCTGATGCTGCCGATGACGGTGGCGGAGAACCTGACCGCGGCGACGCTGGCGGCCTGGTGCCGCGGCCCGTTCCTGCAGGCCGGCCGCGAGCGGAAGGCGGTGGACGAGATGATCCGGCGCATGCAGATCAAGGCGGTGGTCGATCTTCCGGTCGGCACGCTGTCGGGCGGCAACCAGCAGAAGGTGGCGATCGGCAAGTGGCTGCTGGCGGCACCCCGCGTGCTGCTGCTATGCGATCCGACGCGCGGCATCGATGTCGGCACCAAGCAGGAGATCTACCGGTTGCTGCGCCAGCTCGCCGCGAACGGCACCGCGATCCTGCTCTACACCACCGACTACGACGAGCTCGTGGGACTCTGCGACCGGGTCTCGATCTTCTATGCCGGCCGCATCACCCGGATGCTCGAAGGGGCCGGGATCACCGAGCAGGCGATCGTCGCGGGCGCGCTCGACATCGGCGCCGAATCCGACCGGGCCGCGTCATGAGCACCGGCGGCGGGCGCCTGTTCCTGCGCCACAACATGCTGCCGCTGCTGGCGGGCGGCATCTTCCTGGCGATGTTCGTGCTGTACCTGTCGCTGCAGCCGCGCGGCGTGCAGGTGAGCGTGCTGGTCACCGCGTCCAACAAGGGCGTGCTGCTGGCGCTGATCGCGGCAGCCCAGACGCTGCCGGTGCTGACCGGCGGCATCGACCTGTCGGTGGGCGCCATCGTGGTGCTGGCCAACTGCGTCGCCTCCACGCTGGTCAATGGCGGCCCCTGGCAGATCGCCGGCGGCATGGCGGTCACGCTGGCCAGCGGCCTCCTGGCCGGCACCGTCAACGCGCTGGCGGTGGTGCTCGGGCGGCTGCAGCCGATCATCGTCACGCTGGCCACCAGCACGATCTTCTACGGCGTCTCGCTGCTGCTGCGACCGGGACCGGGCGGCAACGTCGACGACGATGTCGCGAGCGCGCTCACCGGCGCGGTGCTCGACGTGCCGGTCAGCCTGCTGCTGCTGGCCGTCGTGGTGCTGGCGCTGTGGCTGCCGTTCCGCCGCTCGCTGACCGGGCGCGGCATCTATGCGGTGGGCTCTGCGGAGGCGTCGGCCTACATGTCGGGCGTCGGCGTCGTGCGCGCCAAGATCGCGGCCTATGCCGGCAGCGGCCTGCTTGCCGGGGTGGCCGGCCTGCTGCTGACGCTGGTGGCGGAGTCCGGCCAGGCCAGCGCCATCCAGGCGGGCGACTTCACGCTGAACAGCATCGCCGCGGTCGTGATCGGCGGCACCTCGCTGTTCGGCGGCGTCGGCGGCGTCGTCGGCTCGATCCTGGGGGCGTTCATCCTGCGCACGATCGGCGACCTGCTGTTCGTGCTGGACGCCTCGCCGCTGTGGCAGCCGCTGTTCCAGGGCCTGATCCTGCTGGCCGCTGTCAGCCTCGGCGCCCTGCCGGTGCTGCGCATCCGCAACCGGCTGGAGACCTACCGGTGAAGGGCCAGCGCGACGCCGCGACACCCGGCGCAGCCACGCCGGGCCGGAGCCTGCGAACCCTGCTCGGCCGGCTCGACCTGCCGCTCGCGGTGGCCAGCGCCTGCATCGTCGCGATCCTGCTGGCGGGCTCGCTCTACAATGCGAGCTTCCTGTCGCCGCGCTATTTGATCCAGCAGCTGCAGGTCGCCTCCTTTCTCGGCATCGTGGCGAGCGGCGCGATGCTGGTGATCCTGCTCGGCCATATCGACCTGTCGGTGCCCTGGACACTCACCGCAGGCGCCATGCTGGGCACCGGGCTCGCCGGAACCGAGCTCGGCGGTGCGGCCTCGATCGCGATCGCGCTTGCCACCGGCGCGCTGATCGGACTGGTGAACGGCCTCGGCGTGGCGTTCCTGCGCGTGCCCTCGATGATCTTCACGCTCGGCGTCAACGCGGTGCTGCAGGGGCTGATGGTGCTCTATACCGGCGGCTCAGCGCCGCCCTCGTCGGCCGCCCCGATCGTGCGCTGGATGTCGGGCGGCCACCTGCTGCCCGGCATCGCGAACGCCGTGCTGGTGTGGGCGGCGGTGGGCGTGTTCGCAACCCTGCTGCTGCGCGCGACGCCGTTCGGCCGCACCATCTATGCGATCGGCAACCGCGAGCGCGCGGCCTATCTGTCCGGCATGGCGGTGAAGCGCGTCGTCTGCCTGAGCTTCATGCTGGCCGGCTGCGCCAGCACGCTCGCCGGCCTGCTGCTCACCGGCTATGCCGGCAAGGCGTTCCAGGGCATGGGCGACACCTACCTGCTGCCGGCCATCGCCGCCGTCGTGCTGGGCGGCACCAGCATCGTCGGCGGCCGCGGCCGCTATGCCGGCACGATCGTCGGCACGATCCTGATCGTGCTGCTGCAGAGCATGCTGGCGGTGATGCAGATGCCCGACGCCGGACGCCAGATCATCTACGGGCTGGTCATCTTCTCGATGCTGCTGCTCTACGGCCGCAGCCGGAGCAGCCAAGGCTAGCGGGCGGCACGCAAATCATGTCCGCGCCGTCAGCGGCCTTCGCAAGCGGGTGCCGTCGTCGGCATCAGGGCGGCCGCGCGTCGGATGACCCACATTGGGTATCGCCACATCGATTATTGTCGCCGTCGCGCCCGAAACAGTGCTGATCGCAAGCTTGCCTCCCGATCACTGTCACGATACTGAATCACGACACAACATTGTCCGGAATCGGCCATGGCTCGCACAACCAAGACCACTCGCGCTCCTGCAAAACGGGTAGCTGCACCAAAGAAGCGCCTCGGCCGACCGGTCGGCTCGAAGAATCGTGTTCCAGCCACCAGCAAGGCTAAGGCCGCTCCGGTGGCCAAGCGCACGGTCAGCCGCAAGGCGGCGCCGGCGGCACCGAAGCTGAACAAGGCCGAGCTGGAAGCGCAGGTCGTCAAGCTGGAGCGCAGCATCGTCCGCCTGCGCAAGCAGAACACCGAGCTGAAGCAGGCTGCGCGCGAGAGTGCGGCGCAGGCTGAGCAGGACGCTCCTGCCCCGGCACCCGAGCCGGCAGCCGCCAAGCCGCGCCGGTCGAAGAAGCCTGCCGTCGCACAGGATATCCCGACGCCGGACGAGTCTGACGACATGCCGGATGCCGCCGAGGCCGACGACTCCGCGGCTGCTGCGCCCAAGGCCGCGAAGCCGAAGCGCTCGTCGAGCGGCCGGACGCGCCGCGCCAAGGAAAGCGCCGAGGCCGAGACCGAGACCGCCTCGTCCGATCCCGAAGCCGACGAGTAGCGCCTCGTCGCGTGCCGGCACCGGCGGTGAGGCCGCCGCAGGCGCCGGCATGTCCGGGATCCGGACCGCAGGAACCGGCTGGCCGGACTGGCCGGTGCGCGCGGCCTCGCGGGAGCCGGTCGTCCCGGGTCGCCGCTGCCGGATGGTGAAGCCGCCATCGACCACGAGGTTCTCGCCGTTCACCATGCCGGCGGCACCGCTGGTGAGATAAAGTGCTGCCATGGCGATCTCGTCCGGTTGGGCGAAGCGCCGGCACGGGATCTGCCGCTTCATCGCCTCGCCCACCTCGCCGGCCCAGGCCCGCTTGGCCGAGCGCGGTTTCCACCACCGTCGGACTGATCGCGTTCACCGTGATGCCGCGAGGTCCGCATTCCAGCGCCAGCACCTTAATCATGCTGATGATCCCGGCCTTGGACACGCAGTGCGCCACATGACCGTCGATGGCGACGATGCCCGCTTGGCCAGCGAGGTTGACGATCCGCCCCCGGCCCTGGCGCAGCATCTCCCGTCCGACGATCTGCGACACCATGAACGGCGCGCGCAGGTTCACCGCCCTGGTCAGGTCCCAGTCGGCGAAGCAGTCACGATCGGCATTTCCCGCCGCATGGCGCGTGCGGCGAGGCACGAGTTCAGCCACCGTCCCGCGTCGCCTCGTCCAGATCGAGCACCGCCTGCGCGTTCGACAGGGTCGTGGCCAGCGTGTCCACCACGCCGGCGCGCAGCACGCCGAGCAGGATGCCCACCTTGGTGTTCTCGCTCGCCACCACCACGACGTCCTCGATCGATTCCAGGTCCTTCAGCGTCAGCCCGACCACCCGCCCCGCCACGATGGTGCGCGACGGGCGGCCCTGGATGTCGATGAAGTCGTTGCCCAGGATGTCGCCGATCGCTCCCGTCGCCTGCGCGCGCGCCACCTCGCGCGGCGACAGCCAGCCCATGCGGATCATGTTGCTGTCCTCCGTCATGTCGCCGACGCCGAGCAGCGCCATCGACGCGCCGCGCGCGCGGTCGAGCGTCTGCCGGATGTTCTCGTTGCGCAGCAGCGCCAGGCGCAGCGTCTCGTCCTCGACGATCGCCGGCGCATACAGCGTCTCGCTGCGTCCGCCGAACCGTGCCGCGAGCCGGCGCGCGATGTGGTCGGCATCCACCATTTCGCCGCCATGCACCGAGCCGCCGATCGCCGACACGAACAGCACGTCGCGCGGCAGCGGCAGGCTCGGCGCCTCGGTGATGGCGCTGACGTTGCGTCCCATGCCGACCGCGACGGTGTTGCCGTCGACCAGCACCTTGTCGAGATAGGCCGCGACCAGGGACGCCACGTTGAGCCGCCGGTTGACCGGGTCGAACAGGTCGATCGCGCACAGCAGCCGCTTCAGCCCGAACCGCGCCTGCAGCGCCTGCTCGAGCTTCTGCGCGCGGTCCGGCCGCGCCCTGACATGGATCTCGACGATGCCCGCATCGTGCGCCTGCTTCAGCAGCCGCGAGATCGTCGAGCGCGAGGTTCCGAAATGCCGGGCGAGATCCTCCTGGGTCAGCCCGTTGATGTAGTACAGCCCGGCGACCTCGGTGATCAGGTCGGCATCGCTCATGCGGCCGGGCCGCCCATCGCGGCCAGCACCTCGGCCGCGTCCGGAATGCCGGTCTGCGCGCCGGCACGGGTGCAGCACAGCGATCCGGCGGTGACCCCCTGCAGCAGGGCCGCCTGCATCCCGAGCCCGCGATCGAGGGCGGCCGCCATGTATCCGGTGAAGCTGTCGCCGGCCGCGGTGGTGTCCACGATCGCGACATCGAGTGCCGGGGCATGGCAGCGGACGCCGCCGTCCCACAGCACAGCACCGCCTGCCCCCAGCGTCACCGCCGTGGCACAGCCATGCGCCGCGTGGATGGCCTGCGCGATCCGTTCCGGGTCGGCCTCGGCGAAACCGAGCGCGGCGCCGATCGCGATCGCCTCGGTCTCGTTGACCACCAGCAGATCCAGCGCCGCCAGCACGGGGGCGGGCACCGCGGCCGCCGGTGCCGCGTTCAGCACGATCCGCGCGCCGCGCGCCCGCGCCAGCCGCACCGCGGCATAGGTCTCCTCGGCCCTCAGCTCGCATTGCAGCACCAGCGTGTCGCCGGCGCCGAACGCGCAGGCGTCGAGCTGCGACAGCGTGGTGTGGCGGTTGGCGCTGGACGCGGCGACCGCCGCATCCACGGTGATCAGGCAGGTCCCGGTCGGCGTGCCGACGACGCGCAGATGCTGCAGGCCGACACCGGCCTCGCGCAGCAGCGAGGCGGCGGCGATGCCGGACGCGTCGTCGCCCACGGTCGCCACATGCACCACCGACGCTCCCGCCCGCGCCGCCGCCAGCGCCTGGTTGGCGCCCTTGGTGCCGGGCACGATGTCGTAGCCGTCGCAGGCGACCGTCTCGCCCGGGTGCGGAAACCGCGCCACCCGGGTGACAATATCGATCCCGATCGCACCGAACACGACGATCACGCCGCCCTCCCGGGACCCGGCCCCGAACCGGCGGCCGCGCCTCTCAGGAGCCTTTCTGGCGTCGCGCGAGCAGCTCATCGACATTCTGCGGCGTCACCGGCGTCCAGGGCACGTTGTAGTTCTTGGCGGTGCCGTCGTCCCACTTCATCTGCGGATATTGCTGCCAGATCGCCGATTGCGGCTTGAAGCCCGCTCCGTCCACCTGGCGCACCGCGACGTCGAGCGAGCCCTGCGCCTGGGCGTTGGCATCCTGCAGGATCGACGTCATCTCGCCCGCCTTCACCGCCAGCAGCGCATCGGTGATGCCGTCGATGCCGGCGATCGCGAAGGAGCCCACCTTCAGGTTGGCGCTCTTGATCGCCTCGATGGCGCCCAGCGCCATCTCGTCGTTCTGGCCGATGATGCCGTTGATGCGGCCGGGATAGCGGGTCAGCCAGTCATCCATCAGCGTCTGCGCTTCCGCGCGCGACCAGTTCACGGTCTTCATCTCCAGCACCTTGACCGCCGGGCATTCCTTCAGCGCCTTCAGGTTGCCTTCGCGGCGCTGGATCTGCGCCGAGATGCCGATCGGGCCCTCGATGATGACGACGTTGCCCTTGCAGCCGATCTTGTCGAGCACCGCCTTGGCCTCGAGATAGCCCGAGCGCGTGTCGTCGGAGCCGACATAGGAGGTCAGCAGCGGGCTGTTGGCGCGCGTGTTGGTGCCGACCACCGGGATGCCGGCCTTGTGCGCCGCCTCGACCGCGGTGGCGGCGGCATCGGCGTCGATCGGCGCGAAGATGATCGCGTCGTATTTCTGGCTGATCATGGTGTCGAACTGGTTCTGCTGCACCAGCGAGTCGTAGCGCCCGTCGAACACCGTCACCTCGACGCTGCCGTCCTTCACCTCCGGGCTCTGCTTCACCGAGGCCGCCCAGAGCTGCATGAACTCGGCCTTGAGCCCGTACAGATCGACGCCAATCTTGAGCTTCCTGGCGGGGTCCGCGTGCGCGGCCGAGGTGGCTGCGAACACGGCGACGGTGCCGGCGAGACAGAGGTTGCGGAAACTCATGGTCGTTCTCCCTTGATCGACGGCCGGCTTGATGCCGGCGCGTTGCTGGTGTCAGTGGGCCTCGCCGCGCCTGGCGGAATCGAGCATCACGGCGCCGACGATCATCAGTCCCTTGAAGATCTGCTGGTAGTTCGAGTCGACGCCGAGCAGGTCGAGGCCGTTATTCATCACCCCGATGATCAGCGCGCCGAACAGCGTGCCGGTCACCCCGCCGACGCCGCCGGACAGGCTGGTGCCGCCGATCACCACGGCGGCGATCGCGTCGAGCTCGTAGGAGATGCCGGCCTGGGTCAGGCCGGAGCCGGTGCGGGCGGCGAGCATGATGCCCGCGAGCGCCGCCAGCGCGCCCGAGATCAGATAGACCGACAGCCGCACCCGCGCCACGCTGATCCCCGACGAGGTGGCCGCCCGCGGATTGCATGGAGCAAGCCGCCCATGCGAATCTCAACTCCCCCTGGCATCCGTGCAGGGCTGCCGCAACCTACAGCCCGTTCAGGGTCGAGGCCGTGTGAGAACTCGCTCCCCAGCTGTTCGTGGGCAGATCGAGGTCTGCGATTACCTGTGCGCGGACAGGATAAACCGGGCCTTCAGGCCCGAATTGCTTCCATCAGCGGCCCGGCGCCGAGGATCGCGATCACTCGCTTCATGTTGTAGGCCAGCACCTGCAGGCTCATTTCCGTGCCGACCCGTTTCAGCGTCCGGGTCAGGAAGTGAGTAGCTCCCATCCAGGCCTTGATGGTGCCGAATGGATGCTCGACCGTTTTCCGCCGCAACGCCATTGCTTGCGGCACCTGATCCAAGCGTTTCTGCATGGCGTCGAGGACGTCCTCGTGCTCCCAACGCTTGACCCGGCGCTCCTTGCCCGTGGTGCAAGCGGCCTTCAAGGCACAGCCCTGGCACTGAGGGGTTGAGTAGTGCCGGAGCACCTTGCCACTTTCCTCGTTATTAAACCGCCAATCGAGGCGCTCGCCCGCTGGACAGTGGTAGGCATCCTCCTTGGGCAGGTAGACGAAATCCTGCTTGCCGAAGCGCCCCTCGAACTTCGCGCCCGAGGTGAGCGGCTTCGGCACGTAGGGCGTGATGCCGCCCTTCTCGCAGGCCAGGATCTCCCAACCGGAGAAGTAGCCACGGTCTGCCACCACCGTCAGCCGCGGGGAGCCCATGATCTCTTTGGCTTGTGTCGCCATGTTCGCCAACTGGGTCCGGTCGTGTCCGACGTTGGTGACCTCGTGGGCGACGATCAGATGGTGCTTGGCATCCACCGCCGTCTGCACGTTGTAGCCAACGATGCCCGTTCCCTTGCCGCTCGTCGCCATGGATCGCGCATCCGGGTCGGTCAGGGAGATCTGCTGGTCGGGCGCGGTACTGATCGTGTTCTCCAGCGTTTGCAGCTCGTGCATGACCTGCTTCAATCCGGCGATTTTGTCGTGCAGTCGAAGCGACCTGGACGAGGCGGTCCTAGTTTCCTGCCGATCAGCCGTTTCCAGGGCGGCCATATAGCGGGCGATGCCCTCCTCGATCTGCTGGATCCGAAGCCGCAGTTTGGCCGGCGTGAAGCTTTTGTCGCGCGCGTTCACCGCCTTGAACTTGCTCCCGTCAACCGCGACCAGGCTGTCGGTGAACAGATCGAGCTCGCGACACAGCAGGACGAACTGGCGGCAGGTGGCCTTGATGGCGGGCCCGTTGTCGCGCCGGAAGTCCGCGATGGTCTTGAAGTCCGGCGCGAGGCGCCCGGTCAGCCAGACCACCTCGAGGTTGCGCTGGGCCTCACGCTCCAAGCGGCGGCTGGAGGGCACGCGGTTGAGATAGCCGTAGATGTAGAGCTTCAGCAGCGTTGCTGGATGGTAGCCGGGGCGGCCGGTGTCGGCAGGCGTGGCCCGGCCAAACCCCAGCTTGGCGAGGTCAAGGTGATCGACGAACGCGTCGACCACGCGCACCGGATTGTTCTCATCCACGTAGTCATCCACGCACTCGGGCAGTAGCAACGCTTGACGCCGGTCTTGACCCTCGACGTAGCCCACCATGATGCGCTCGCTCCCAAACCGTTTCCGCGCCGTTATTGTGCCAGGGTCAAAGGCGCTTGGGTACTGGTTCGGATTGAATCAGACACGACTTTTCACACAACCTCG